>NZ_JBHSOA010000041.1:0-47927 GCF_042655885.1 Streptomyces chlorus | reverse complement strand
AGCCGACTCCGCAGGCACCCCGAGTACGGGTACGTCACCCCGCTCGAAACGAGAACCTTGCTCAGGCAGGACCTCACCCCCGCAGCGTAAACACCCGCTGTCCAGGACCCGGGGGGAACTTCAGGCAGCCGACCCGGTGACACCGCAAAACCCTGCGAATCACCCCAACGAGGCACCCTCACAAGATCTGCACCCAATCGCTTTCCGTGCCCGAGTCCCTCGTTTCCGGCCTCTCCTTCGCCGATTCCTACGCCTATCTGGACGACTGGGTCCTGACCGCACTCGGGGACATGGGCATCAAGGCGTGGTACCAGCCGCTCAACGATATCGCGACCGAGGTCGGCAAGATCGCGGGCGCGGCGCAGAAGCGCCTCCTCCCGCGCGACGGCGGCACCGGAGCCGTCCTCCACCACGTGACCATGTCCTACGACATCGACGCGGACAAGATGCTGGAGGTCCTGCGGATCGGCAAGGAGAAGATGTCCGACAAGGGCACCACCTCCGCCAAGAAGCGCGTCGACCCGCTGCGCCGTCAGACCGGTCTGTCCCGCTCCGAGGTCATCGACCGCATGATCGCCTCCTTCCGCACCCGCTACGGCCTGACGGTGGGTCACGTCACGAGGAGATGGCCAAGGCCGAGGAACTCGTCCGCACCAAGTTCGCCACGGAGGAGTGGCTCCACCGGGTGCCGTGACCGCCAAGTGTCTGATCGGCCCGTGCGACCAGGGGTCTTCAGCGGGCCCTTCGGTGATAACCAGGCTCATGCCCGAGGGCCCACGGTGACGGAGCGGTACCTTGCCCGCGAGGACATCCGTGAACTGGGATGGGACGCGACGATATGTGTTCCTCCAGGTCTGCGGTGCGGGTGGGGTCGATGAACGGCCCCTCCCGGCTCCGCACCGTTCGCACGACGGAGAGCCGCCCTCGTGCGAACGGTGCGGACAAGGGGGCCCGCCGCACGTGTGCCCCGAACACGGGCGAACACCCGTAAGCCACCAGGTGCTACACCCTCACCGCCGGGATCGAGGTCCTCGCACAGGGGCTTACGCCACGCCCGCATCGGCGGGCGCAGCGGCGTCGGCGTCGAGCAGCCCGGCTCGCAGTTCGTGGGGTTGGCCGAACAACTGCGTCAGTGCCTGGGTGCGTTTGAAGATCAGGTGGGCGTCGTGTTCCCAGGTGATCGCGATGCCGCCGAGCAGCTGGATCATCTCCCCTGCCGTCTTCAACGCCGCTTCGGTGGCGTAAGAGGCCGCGACTTCGGCCTTGATGTCGCCTGCGGCTGCCGCCCAGGTGGCGCTGCGGCTGGTCTCGACCAGGACGAGCATGTCGGCCATCCGGTGCTTCAGCGCCTGGAACGATCCGATCGGCCGCCCGAACTGGTGTCGCTCCTTCGCGTACGAGACGGTCACGTCCAGGGCACGCTGGGCGGCGCCGGTCGCGAGGGCCGCGGCCCCGATGCGGGCGGCTCTCCTTGCTCGTACAGCCGCTGCTTCTGCGCCGGTCGAGACCGGTGTCGCAGCCGCCGGGTCGAATACCACGGTCGCCAACTGGATCGTCTGGTCCATCGCGGGCGTCATGGTGACGTCGGCGGCGTCGACGAGCAGGAGGCGGTCGCCGTCGACGGCCAGGAGGATCTCCGCCTGCCCGGCGTAGAGCGTGGGGCCGGCCTGGACGACGGTGGCGACCGCACCGGCCGCGATGCGGCCGAGCAGCTCGTTGCGCAGATCCGACTCCGGTGCGGCCAGGAGGGCTTCCGCCGCGATGACACCGGCGATCAGGGGCGTCGGTGCCAGGGACCTGCCCAGCTCTTCGAGGACCAGCACGGCTTCGACGAGGGAGGCGTCGGCGCCGCCGAACTCCTCGGGGATCGTGAGGGCGGCCGCCCCGATCTGTTCGACGAGCACCTCCCACAGGGAGGAGTCGAAGCCCGCCGGGTCGTCGAGTGCCTTCCGCACGGCGGCGGAGGCGGCGCGCTTGCCCAGCAGCGCCTGGACGGTGGAGACGAGGGCCTGCTGTTCGGGAGTCACCGTGCCGCCCCCTGCCGGACGTCCCGCTCGCCCAGGAGGGAGTCGAGCACGCGCTGCCTGTGGAACGCCGGCGTGCCCCAGGCGGTCGACAGCGCCTGGATGCGCAGCAGCCACAGTGACAGGTCGAGCTCGCGGGTGTAGCCGACCGCGCCGTGCACCTGGAGCCCGGTGCGGGCGGCGAGGACCGCCGCGTCGGAGGCGCACGCCTTGGCGGCGGAGACCGAGCGGGCGGCGTCGGCGCCGCCGGCGTCCAGGGCGAGGGCGGCGCCGTGGATCAGCGGACGCACGAAGTCCAACTGGATGCGGACGTCGGCCAGGGCGTGCTTGACCGCCTGGAAGCTCCCGATCGCACGGCCGAACTGGCGGCGCTGCTGGGCGTAGGCGACGGTATCGGCGAGCACGCGCTCGGCGGATCCGAGGAGTTGGGCCGAGGCGGCGAGGCAGGCGGCCTCGAACCCGGCTCCTGCGGAGGTGGCGTGCACGCCGGGAGCGGGCGCCTCGCATCGGAAGAGTCTCCGCGTGATGTCGACGGACTCGGCGAGGTCGCCGACGCAGCCGTCGCCCACCACCGTGGCGACATCGGCGTCCAGCACGTACCCGTCGATCGGGACGCTGGCGACCAGGCCCTCGGCGATCGCGGTCGCCTCCTTGCCGCTCAGCGTTGCGGCCAGGAAAGCGGTCGACTCGATCCAGGGGCCGACGGCGAGGTGGCGGCCCAGCGCCTCGTGCGCGACGGCCAGGTCGACGAACGATCCGCCGACGCCCCCGTCCTCCTCGGCGACGAGCAGGGCGTTGACGCCCTGCTCGGCCAGCCTGCCCCAGATCTCCAAGCCGGGCCCGTGCGAGCCCTCGGCCCAGGCCCGGGCGGCGTCGACGGTGCGGGACGAGGCGAGCAGGGCGTCGAGGGAGGCGGCGAAGGCCTTCTGCTCGGCGGTGAGCTCGAAGTCCATGTCAGTTTCCCTTCGGTTCGCGGGGAAGGCCCAGGATGCGCTCGGCGACGATGTTGCGCTGCACCTCGTTGGTGCCGGCGTAGATCGGCCCCGCCAGGGCGAAGACGTGCCCGTCGGTCCACGCGTCGACCACTTCGGCGGAAGGCCCCCGCAGGGCCAGCGCGGTCTCGTGCAGGGCTAGGTCGAGTTCGCTCCACCAGACCTTGTTGACCGAGCCGGCGGCGCCCATCTCCGCGCCCGCGGCGAGGCGGGTCACGGTGCGCCAGGTGAAGAGCCGGTACGCCTCGGCTTTGATCCAGGCGTCGGCCACATCAGCTCCGAGGCGCGGATCCGGGGCGGTGGCGTACAGGTCGAGCAGTCGGTCGGCCGCCGCGAGGAACCGGCCGGGGGAGCGCAGGGAGAGGCCGCGCTCGTTGCCGGCCGTCGACATGGCCACGCGCCAGCCGTCGCCGGGTGCGCCGAGTACGTCGGCGTCGGGGACGAACACGTCGTCGAAGAAGATCTCGGCGAATCCGAGCCGCCCGTCGAGCTGGGCGATCGGGCGGACGGTGACGCCGGGAGCGTCCAGGGGGTAGAGGAAGTACGTGAGGCCGCGGTGGCGTTCGGCGGTCGGGTCGGAACGGAACAGCCCGAAGCCCCAGTGGGCGAAGGAGGCACGCGAGGACCAGGTCTTCTGGCCGTTGAGGACCCAGCCGCCGCGCTCGTCGTCGCGGGTCGCCGTCGAGCGCAGCGACGCGAGGTCGGAGCCGGCTTCGGGCTCCGACCAGCCCTGTGCCCAGATCGCCTCGCCGCGCGCCATCGCGGGCAGGAAGCGCTGCTGCTGCTCGGGCGTGCCGTGTTCGAAGATGATCGGTGCGAGCAGGAAGATGCCGTTCTGGGAGACCCGGCCGGGGGCGCCGGCGCGGTAGTACTCCTCCTCGAAGATCACCCACTCGTTCAGCGAGGCGTCACGCCCGCCGAACGCCTCGGGCCAGGACACGACGGAGAACTTCGCGTCGGCCAGTCGGGCCTCCCACTCCTGGTGGGCTGCGAACCCCTCTGCGGTGTCCATCGAGCGGAGCGGCTCGGCGGGCACGTTGGCCTTCAGCCACGCGCGCGCCTCGTCGCGGAACGCGGTCTCGGTGGGGGAGAGCTCAAGATCCATCGGCTGCCGCCTTGTTCTGTGCCGCCATCGACTTGGCGTCGAGGCCGCCGAGGGAGTCGCTGGAGACCTCGGCGTTGTGGGCGTGGGCGAAGTGGTGGAGCCCGAACACGGAGTCCATGCCGGCGCGCAGGCCCTGCAGGTCCTCGGCCTGGTTGATCGCCTTCTTGGTCAGGGCGAGGCCGAACCGCGGCATGTTCGCGATCCGTTGGGCCAGCGCGGCGACGTGGTTCTCCAGGTCCGCTCGCGGGACGACCTGGTTGACCATCCCGAGTTCGAGCGCCCGGGCGGCGGAGAAGCGGTCCCCGGTGTAGAGGAACTCCTTCGCGGCGCGCGGGTTCATCACCCACGGGTGCGCGAAGTACTCGACGCCGGGGATGCCCATGCGCACCACGGGGTCGGAGAAGAACGCGTCGTCGGAGGCGACGATGAAGTCGCAGCTCCAGGCCAGCATCAGGCCGCCGGCGATGCACGCGCCGTGGACGGCGGCGACGACGGGCTTGGGGATCTCGCGCCAGCGGCGGCACATGCCGAGGTAGACCTCGGACTCGCGGGCGAAGCGCTGGTCCCCGCCCTCCTTGTCGACGTGGGTCCACCACATCACGGCCTTGCGCTCGTACGCGACGTCGACGTCGCGGCCCGGCGTGCCGATGTCGTGGCCGGCGCTGAAATGCGCGCCGTTGCCGGCCAGCACGATCACCTTTACCTCGTCGTCGTCGACCGCCCGCGTGAAGGCGGCGTCGAGGGCGTAGGTCATCGCGGAGTTCTGCGCGTTCCGGTACTCGGGCCGGTTGAGCCGCACCCACGCCACACCGTCGACGACCTCGTAGGTGACGACGTCCTCAGTGGTTGTCACTGCTTCCCCAATTCTTTCTTGAGCACCTTGCCCGACGGGTTGCGGGGAAGGCCGTCGACGACCTCGACCAGGCGCGGCACCTTGAAGTTGGCGAGCTGGGCCCTGGCGAACGCGATCACCTCGTCGGCGGCGACCGTCCCGACGACGTAGGCCTTGCCGACCTCGCCCATGCGCTCGTCGGGCACGCCGACCACGGCGACGTCGCTGACGCCGTCGAGGCGCATGAGGGTCTGTTCGACTTCGGCGGGGTAGACGTTGAACCCGCCGGAGATGTACATGTCCTTGAGCCGGTCGACGATCTTCAGGTTGCCGTCGGCGTCGACGGTTGCGACGTCGCCGGTGTGCAGCCATCCGTCGGCGTCGATCGCCTGGGCGGTGGCCTCGGGGTCGTCGAGGTAGCCGAGCATCACGTAGTCGCCGCGCACCAGGAGCTCGCCGCCGTCGCCGAGGCCGATCTCCATGCCGGGGACGGCCCGGCCGCTGGTGTTGGCGACGGTCTCGGCGGAGTCGCCCTCGCGGCACATCGTGACCACGACCGCCTCGGTCATGCCGAAGGCGGAGACGATCCGGTCGATCCCCAAGGCGTCGCGCATCTGCTCGATCAGCACGACGGGCACGACGGCCGCACCTGTGACGGCGAGGCGGAGCGAGGACACGTCGTACTGCGGCCGGCTGGGCGCGGTCAGCAGCGACTGGTAGATCGTCGGGGCGCCGGGCAGGACGGTGATCTTCGCGTCCTGGATCAGCCGCAGCGTGTCGTCGGGGTCGAACGTCGCCGGCGGGTAGAGGGTCGCCCCGGTGACGAGCCCGGTGACGATGCCGACCTTGTAGCCGAAGGAGTGGAAGAACGGGCTGATCGCCAGGTAGCGGTCGTCAGCGGTCACGCCGGTGAGCCCGCTCCAGGCGCGGGCGACGCCGACGGTCTGGCGGTGGGCGCTGAGGGCGCCCTTGGGCTTTCCGGTGGTGCCGGAGGTGAACAGGATGTCGGCCACGTCGTCGGGGGAGACCTTCGACGCCCGCACGACCACCTCGTCCTCGGAGACGGTCGGTTCGACCGCGTCGAAGAACTGCTCGGTCCCGCTCGGGCGGAGGGTGACGACGGCGGCACCGGTCGCACCGGCGGCGCGCAGCTCGGCCGCCTGGCCGCGGCCGAGGAAGCCGTCGTCGAGCACCACGACCTTCGCACGCGTACGCGTGACGATGTCGGCCGCCTCGCGACCGGTGTAGCGGCTGTTCACCGGGACGAGCGTCGCCCCGCAGTAGTGCACGCCGAGCGCGGCCATCACCCACGCGACCGAGTTGGGCGCCCAGACCGCCACCCGGTCGCCGGGGTCGACGCCGAGGGTGGCGAACCGGCGGGCAGCCGCCCGCACGCGCTGCCGCAACTCGTTGAACGTGACGACGTTCGAACCGCTGACGTACGCCGGCTTGTCGCCGTGGGTCCGCGCGGCGGCGTCGAGGACGGCAGGGATGGTGTTCGGTGCGGCGACCGGTTCTCCGGAACGCACAGGGCCATCCTCCTTTTCGGGTTCTATCAAATGCTTGTTAGGTAGGCTATCGTAACGCCGTCCGGTGGCAACAGGGGCCGGGCCGCACATCTTGATCCCATCCAGGAGGCCGGCGACGTGTCCGACAACGAGGCGTTTCGCACCGATGTGCGAACTTGGCTCGACACGCACCTGTCCGGCGAGTTCGCGGGCCTTCGCGGGACGGGCGGCCCGGGCCGCGACCACGAGGCCTTCGAGGAGCGGCTCGCCTGGAACCGCCACCTCGCGGCGGCCGGTTGGACAGGGCTGGGCTGGCCGGAGGAGTACGGCGGTCGCGGCCTCTCGCTGGAGCAGCAGGTGATCTTCCACGAGGAGTACGCCCGCGCGGACGCGCCGCACACGGTGAACCACCTCGGCGAACAACTGCTCGGACCGACGTTGATCGCCTTCGGCACCGAGGAGCAGAAGCAGCGGTTCCTGCCGAAGATCCTCGACGTAACCGAGCTGTGGGCGCAGGGCTACTCCGAGCCCGGCGCGGGGTCGGACCTCGCCTCGGTCGCCACGAAGGCGCGGCTCGACGAGCGGACCGGCGAGTGGGTCGTCGACGGGCAGAAGATCTGGACCTCGCTGGCGCACTGCGCCCAGTGGATCTTCGTCCTGGCCCGCACCGAGCCCGGCTCGGTCAAGCACGCGGGCCTGTCCTTCCTGCTGGTGCCGATCGACCAGCCCGGCGTCGAGGTGCGCCCCATCGAGCAGCTCACCGGTGGCTCGGAGTTCAACGAGGTCTTCTTCACCGGTGCGCGGACGTCGGCCGACCTGGTGGTCGGCGAGGTCGGCGGAGGCTGGCGGATCGCCACCGGCCTGCTCGGATTCGAACGCGGCGTGTCGACGCTGGGCCAGCAGGTGGGGTTCGCCCGCGAGCTCGACGACCTCATCGACGTCGCCCGGGGCAACGGCTCCATCGACGACCCGGTGATCCGCGACAGGCTCGCCCAGCTGAAGGTCGAGTTCGAGGTCATGCGCGCCAACGCCGTGCGCGGACTCTCCCGGCTCGACGGCGGGTCCGACTCCGCCGCCGGCGGGGGCGCGGCCTCGATCGCCAAGCTGGTCTGGGGCAATTGGCACCGCAAGCTCGGCGAGGTGGCGATGCAGGTGCGGGGGCCGGCGTCCCTGCTCCAGAGCTCCGGCCCGGAGGCCTACAACCTGGACAACTGGCAGCGGCTGTTCCTGTTCAGCCGCGCCGACACGATCTACGGCGGATCCGACGAGATCCAGAAGAACATCCTCGCCGAGCGCGTGCTCGGCCTCCCGAAGGAACCGAAGGTGGCCCTGGCATGACCGCAAAGCCGTTCGCCCTCAATCCGACCTATGTGCCCGGCCACAACCTGCTCGACGGCAGGACGGTCGTCGTCACCGCGGGGGCCGGCGCCGGGATCGGCGCCGCTGTCGTGCGCCGGGCGCTCGACGAGGGCGCGAGGGCCGTCGTCATCGGCGACACCCACGAGCGCCGGCTCAAGGAGGCCCAGGAGGAGCTGGGCACGGAGTTCGGCGCCGACCGGGTGCGCACCCTGGTCTCCGACGTCACCAAGGACGCCGACATCGAGGCGCTGCTGGATGCGGCCGACGAGTTCGGCGGCGTCGACGTGATGATCAACAACGCCGGACTCGGCGGCACCGCCAACATCCTGGACATGACCGACGAGCAGTGGGACAAGGTCATCGCCATCTCCCTGACCGGGACGTTCAAGTCCATCCGCGCCGCGGGCACACGGATGAGGGAGCGCGGGGGAGTCATCGTCAACAACGCCTCCGTCGTCGGCTGGCGCGCCCAGGAGGGCCAGGCCCACTACGCCGCGGCCAAGGCCGGGGTGATGGCGCTGACCCGGTGCGCCGCCCTCGACCTCGCCCCGTACGGCATCCGCGTCAACGCGGTCAGCCCGTCACTGGCGATGCACGCGTTCCTGGCCAAGGTCACCTCCGACGAACTGCTCGACGAGCTCACCGGCCGTGAGGCGTTCAACCGCGCCGCCGAGCCGTGGGAGGTCGCCAACGTCATGGTCTTCCTCGCCTCCGACTACTCCTCCTACATGACCGGCGAAGTGGTCTCCGTGAGCAGTCAGCGAGCCTGAGGAGGACCCGTGTCGGCGAACAGGCGGCACGGGTGAGGCGAGAATTCCTCTGTGACCAAGACCAGCAGCAGCGACAGTAAGAAGACCGCGATGAGCCCGTCGCCCGAGCGGCGCGAGGAACTCCTGGCCACCGCAGCGGAAGTGTTCGCCGCGCAGGGCTACAACGCCACCACGGTCCGCAAGATCGCGGACGAGGCGGGCCTGCTCGCAGGCAGTCTCTACTACTACTTCGACTCCAAGGAGTCGATGCTCGACGAGATCCTCTCCGGGTTCCTCACCGAGCTCTGGGCCCGGTACGACGCCGTGCTCGGCACCGACCTCGGGCCCAGGGAGACCCTTGAGGCCCTCGTCACCGAGTCCTTCCGGGAGATGGACCAGCGCCGCGCCGCCGTCGCCATCTACCAGAGGGAGTCCAAGCACCTCCAGAACCAGCCGCGCTTCGCCTTCCTCGTCGAGTCGCAGAAGAAGTTCGAGAAGGCGTGGCTGGGCACGTTGGAGCGCGGAGTGGCCGCCGAGGTCTTCCGCGCGGACCTCGACATCCGGCTCACCTACCGCTTCCTGCGCGACACCGTCTGGGTCGCCGTGTCCTGGTACCGGCCGGGTGGACAGCACAGCCCGGAGGAGATCGCCCGCCAGTACCTGTCGATGGTGCTGGAGGGCATCGCCCTCCGCGAATGACACCGATACATCGCAGATTCGAAGAAGGAGCGGCCATGGCCGAGGCATACATCATCGAAGCGGTACGCACCCCCGTCGGCAGGCGGGGCGGCGGGCTGTCCGCCGTGCACCCGGCCGACCTCGGCGCGCACGTGCTGAAGGCGCTGATGGAGCGCTCCGGCGCCGACCCGGCGGCCGTCGAGGACGTGGTCTTCGGCTGCCTGGACACCGTCGGACCGCAGGCCGGCGACATTGCCCGCACCTGCTGGCTGGCCGCCGGGCTGCCCGAGGAGGTGCCCGGGGTGACCGTGGACCGGCAGTGCGGCTCCTCCCAGCAGGCCGTGCACTTCGCCGCCCAGGCGGTGATGTCCGGCACCAGCGACCTGGTGGTCGCGGGCGGCGTGCAGAACATGTCGCAGGTGCCGATCGCCTTCGCCAGCCGCCAGGCCGCTCTGCCGCTCGGGCTGACCGAGGGCCCGTACGCCGGCTCCTCGGGCTGGCGGGCCCGCTACGGCGACCAGCCGGTCAACCAGTTCCACGGCGCCGAACTCATCGCCCGCCACTGGGACATCTCCCGCCGTGACATGGAGGAGTACGCGCTCCGCTCCCACCAGCGGGCGGTCCGCGCGATCGACGAGGGCCGCTTCGAGCGCGAGCTCGTCCCGTACGGGGACGTGACGGCCGATGAGGGCCCGCGCCGCGACACCACCCTGGAGAAGATGGCGGGCCTCGCGCCGCTGGTCGAGGACGGCCGGCTGACCGCCGCCGTCGCCTCGCAGGTATCCGACGGCGGCTCCGCGATGCTGCTTGCGAGCGAACGCGCGGTACGGGAGCACGGGCTGACTCCGCGCGCCCGCATCCACCACCTCTCGGTGCGCGGCGAGGACCCGATCCGGATGCTGTCCGCGCCGATCCCGGCCACGGCGTACGCGCTCAAGAAGGCCGGGATGACGCTCGACGACATCGACCTGGTCGAGATCAACGAGGCGTTCGCCTCGGTCGTCCTGGCCTGGTTGAAGGAGACCGGCGCCGACCCGGACAAGGTCAACGTCAACGGCGGCGCCATCGCCCTCGGGCATCCGCTGGGCGCCACCGGCACCAAGCTGATGACCACGTTGCTGCACGAACTGGAGCGCACCGGCGGGCGGTACGGCCTGCAGACGATGTGCGAGGGCGGCGGCCAGGCCAACGTCACCATCATCGAACGCCTCTGACACGCGCCTGCCCGGCCGCCTCCCCCCCCTGTGCGGGCGGGCGGCCGGTCCCTGCTGAGCAGGCTCTTCTCCCGGCGGCGCAGCGCCGGGGCAGGGTTTCGGAATCCCGGCCCGAAAAGCGTTGACGCAAATGTAGCCATTGGCTAGCGTCATCGCATTCACGCTACATGATTCCGGTCACATCGAATGCCGGGCCGGTCTGCACCCACCTCGAGCGGCCGTCCCCCAAGCACAGATCAGGAGCAACAGGGTGAAGACACGTAAGACCAACTGGGGCCGCTGGGGCGACTCGGATGAACGGGGCACCCTCAACCTCCTCACCCCGGAGTTGGTGCTCGCCGCGCTCCGACTGCCCAAGACCGGCAAGACCTACAGCCTCAGCATCCCGATCCAACGGTCGGGCGTGCCGAACCTCGAATACCGGGGAACGCCGCAGCGGCTGACCCTGACCAACCACGACGACGAGGCTATGGCCCGCGCCAATGGCGGCGCCCCCGGCGTCGGCGCCAACGAGGACCAGCTGATCCTCCCCTCGCACACGTCGACGCACCTGGACGCGCTCTGCCACGCCTACGCGGACGACAAGATCTACAACGGGTACCCGGCCGACCAGATGACGCCCTACTCGGGCGCGGCGAAGTGCAGCATCGACAAGGTCGGCGGGATCGTCGGCCGCGGCGTCCTGGTCGACGTCGCCGCGTCGAAGGGCGTGGACCGGCTGGAGCCGGGCTACGTCATCACCCCGGCCGACCTGCAGGAGGCACTGGACCAGCAGGAAGTCGCGTTGCAGCCGGGCGACCTGGTGCTGATCCGCACCGGCTGGCTCGAAGCCTTCATGGCCGGCCGGGTCGACATCATGCCGCAGCCGGGGATCGGCCTCGAAGCCGCCGCGTTCCTCGCCGAGAAGGACCCGGCGATCATCGGATCGGACAACTCGGCCATCGAGTCGATCCCGTTCGACCAGCACGTGTACCTCGGCGGCCACATCATCCTGCTCGTGGAGCACGGCATCCACCTGCTGGAGAACATGAACCTGGCCGAGTTGGCGGCCGACCGGTGCTTCGACTTCCTGCTCAGCATCGGCGCCCTCAAGATCACCGGCGCGACCGCGAGCCCGGTCACCCCCGTGGCGATCGGCTGACCCCTCCACCCGGCCCCACCTGGCAAGGACCTCTGATGACCGAGAACACCGGCACGACCGCGAGCCCCTACCGCACCTCCCACGTCGGACTGTGCGTCTCCGACCTGGGGAAGAGCCTTCGCTTCTACTGCGAGGGACTGGGCTTCGCCAAGATCATGGAGTACGACCTCGACGAGCAGATCCCCGAGGTCGACGCCCCGTGCAGCCTCACCTCGACCTTCCTCCAGAAGGACGGCTTCCGGGTGGAACTGCTGTCCTACCGTCAGCCGGGCGTGATCGGCGCCCCGCCGACCCGCCGCAACCACCTGGGGATGACCCACCTGTCGTTCTTCGCCGACGACATCGACGCCGCGGCGGAGGCGCTGAGCGAGTTCGGCGGCACGCTCGTCCCGGACACCCGCGCGGGCCTGGGCGATCCGGACGCGCCCCAGTTCGTCTTCGTGGCCGACCCCGACGGCAACCGCATCGAGCTCATGCACATCCCGGCCGGAACCCCTTGGTAATCGACCCTCAGAGCCGAGACGAATACAAGGACGACAATGACCATCTCCGAAGAGAAGACCACCCGCGACGCACACCTCTGGACGCCTCAGCGCAAGGTTGAGGACCTGGAGTGGTTCCGGGCCAAGTACGCGGCCGAGCGGGACAGGCGTCTGCCGAACACCGGCGCCGACACCTTCAAGGCCGTCGACTTCGACGGCGCGCTCGCCGGCTTCGACGCCGACCCGTGGGCGGACGGCCCCCGGACCGCGCCGGCGGTGACCGCCGATCTCGACATGCTCATCATCGGCGCCGGCTTCATGGGGCTCAGCGCCGGCATCGAGCTGAAGAAGATCGGCGTCACCAACTTCAAGATCCTCGACGTCGCCGCCGACTTCGGCGGCACCTGGTACTGGAACCGCTATCCGGGCGTGCGCTGCGACGTCGAGTCCTACATCTACCTCCCCTTCCTGGAGGAGACCGGCTACATACCGACCGAGCGGTACGTGCGGGGCAGTGAGATCTTCGCGTACTGCCGTCAGCTGGGCGAGCGGTTCGGCCTCTACGAGAACGCCCTCTTCCAGACCCGCGTCACCGACATGGAGTGGGACGAGACCACCGCCCGCTGGACGGTTCGCACCGACGGCGGCGACGTCCTCCGTGCCCGCTTCGTCTCGACGCAGAGCGGCCAGTTCACCCGCCCGCAGCTCCCCGGGATCCCCGGGGTGGAGACCTTCCGCGGCCACAGCTTCCACACCAGCCGGTGGGACTACGCCTACACCGGCGGCGACATCACCGGGAACCTGGAGAAGCTGCGCGACAAGCGCGTCGCCATCATCGGAACCGGCGCCACCGGCGTGCAGGCCATCCCGCAGCTCGCCGAGTACGCGGAGTCCCTGGTCGTCTTCCAGCGCACCCCCACCCAGATCGCCCCCCGCGAGAACGCGCCGACCGACGTCGAGTGGTTCCGGTCCCTCCCGGAGGGCTGGGGCAGGACGCGTCGCGCGAGCTTCGACAAGTGCGCGATGGACCGGGCCACCGCGGACTGCGAGGTCGACGACGGCTGGATCAAGTTCGCGAAGTACCAGCTGAACGCGGTCTACGAGGCCGGGGGAGCGGAGCCGACCCTCGACCAGTACATGGACGCCATGGAGCGCTCGGACTACCAGTGGAACGAGATGCTGCGCGACCGTGTCGACGCCGTCGTCACGGACCCCGCGAAGGCCGAGAAACTGAAGACCTACTACCGCACCATGTGCAAGCGGCCAGGCTTCAGCGACGACTTCCTGCCCGCGTTCAACAAGGAGTCGGTCGACATCGTCGACACCACCGCGACGCCGATCGACCGGATCACCGGGACGGGCATCGTCGTCGGCGACCGCGCGTACGAGGTCGACCTCATCGTCTACGCCACCGGGTTCCAGCAGGGCCGCACCTGGACCGACAAGGCCGGCTACGACGTGGCGGGCTGCAACGGGAACCTCCTGTCGAAGAAGTTCGCCCACGGCGTCAGCACCTACCACGGCTTCCTGAGCGGCGACTTCCCCAACCTGTTCTTCCTGGGCTTCACCCAGTCGACGCAGGTGTCGAACATCGCCAACCTCATCGACCACCAGGCCAAGCACATGGTCTACATGGTCGGCAAGTGCCTCGCCGAGGGCATCCGGGCCATCGAGCCCACCCCCGAGGCCGAGGCCGCCTGGAACCGGACCATCTCCGAGCACGCCGAGATGCGGCGCGACTGGAACACGACCTGCACCCCCGGCCAGTACAACAACGAGGGCCGCCTCGACGACAGGCGCAGCACGCTCGTGGCCGGCCTGCACGGACCGGGCTACGTCTACTTCGACCTGCTCCGCACATGGCGCGAGGACGACAGGTTCGAGGGCATCGCCGTGACCCGCTGAGGCCATCGGCCCGGCGCACGTTTCCATACGCATCCTTCAAGGACGAGGGAGTACGCATGACATTGACCCCGGTAAGGCTCGGACAGGCGTTGTTCACCCTGGTGGACCCGGTGCGTGGACACGAGGCCGCCTACAACCGCTGGTACGAGCGCGACCACCGCTACTCGGGCTGCATGATCGGGCCCGGCTGGTTCGCCGGCTCCCGCTGGGTCGCCCCCAAGCGGCTCAAGGACCTCCGTTTCCCCGAGAGCGGGCCGGTCGCCACCAAGACCGAGGACGGTTCCTACCTCGCGATCTACTGGGTGCACGAGCCGGAGACGGAGGAGGCCGAGGCCTGGGCGCGCACCCAGGTCGGCGAGCTGTACGCCGCTGGCCGCGGCTTCGCCGAGCGCGAGCACGTGCACACCGGCCAGTACCTGCCCGACTCCACCCTCTCGGCCCAGGAGGACGGCGTCCCGCTCGAACTGGCGCTCGACCACCGCTATCAGGGCCTGGTCACCGTGATGATCGAGCCGGCCGACGGCGTCGACCGCGCCGAGGCGATCAAGGCCATCGACGCGGGGCCCGTCAGGACGCTGCTCGACACCGGGGCGGTCGACCGGGTGAGCAGCTGGCGGATGAAGCCGTGGCCCGCCGATCACAACGTGCCGATGAAGATGGGCAACGACGGCGGGACGATGGAGCGCATCCTGCAGCTGTGCTTCCTCGAAGGCGACCCCGTCGAGAGCTGGCAGCACATCGTCGACTACGCCGCGGACATCGAGCGCACGGGCGTCGGCCGGGTCACCTTCGCGTCGCCGTTCCTCCCCACCGTGGTCGGCACCGACAAGTACACCGACGAGCTGTGGTGAGACGCCATGCTCAGCGGTGAGAAGATCCTGGTGACCGGGGTCGCCGGGCAGATCGCCTTCCCGATCGCCCGCGCCCTGGCCGCCGAGAACGAGGTGTGGGGGCTGGCGAGATTCAGCCGCCCCGACGACCGGCAACGGGTCGGCGCGGCCGGGATCACCCCGGTCGCCTGCGACCTCGGGGGCGGCGATTTCACCGACGTCCCCACGGACTTCACCTACGTCGTGCACCTGGCCGCGACCCTGGCCCCGGACTGGGACTTCGACGCAGCCCTCCGCACCAACGCGGAGGGCACCGGGCTGCTCCTCCAGCACTGCAGGTCGGCCAAGGGGACGCTCGTCATGTCGACCCACTCGGTGTACCGGCCACAGGACGACCCCTGGTACGTGTTCACCGAGGGGTCGCCGCTCGGGGAGTGCAACAGCACCCACACCCCGACGTACTCGATGTCGAAGATCGCCCAGGAGGCCACCGCCCGTTTCGCCGCCCGCGCCTTCGGCGTCCCGGTGACGATCGCGCGGATGAACGCCTCCTACGGCCCCAACGGCGGACTGCCCGCCATGCACATCGACGCCCTCGCCGAGGGCCGCACGATCACCACGCGGTGGGATCCGTGCCTCTACAGCCCGATCTACGAGGACGACATCAACTCGCAGGTCGAGGCCCTGCTCCAGGCAGCGTCCACCCCGGCCACCATCGTGAACTGGGGCGGCGACGAACCGGTCAGCGTGCAGGAGTGGACGGCCTACGCCGGCGAGCTGATGGGCGTCCGCCCGACCGTCGAGGTGGCCCCGATCGAGGGGACGCTCCGGGGGTCGGTCGCCGACACGACCCGCCGCGCGGCCATCACCGGGCCGTGCGCGGTCGACTGGCGCGAGGGCATCCGCCGCACCGTCGCCGCCCGGCACCCGGACAAGCTCGTCGCGACCGCGCGCTGAACGTCCGTGACGAAGACCTCTTTGGGAAAGACATGCAAACCACACTGCACGGCACCCTGCCCGCCGAGCGGGCGGGCGCCCCCGCGCCCCCCGAACTCCTGGCCCGCCGGGCACAGTTCGCCGCGACCGAGATCAACCCCGCGCTGGGAGTCATGGCGGGCGACGCCGACCTCGCGGGCGTGTCCTGCCGGACGATCAGCGCCGGCGACCGGGCCACCGTCCTGTACCTGCACGGCGGCGGCTACCGTATGGGCACGCCGGAGGCCTACGACGCCCACCTCGCGCGTCTGGCGGCGGGCGCCGAGGCGACCGTCGTCGTACCGAGGTACCGACTCGCGCCGGAGCACCCGTTCCCGGCCGGACTGCGTGACGCCGTCGCCCTCTACGAGGAGCTCGCCGCCACGACGGCCGGGCCGCTCGTCGTCGCCGGCGACTCGGCGGGCGCCGGCCTCGCCGCCTCCGTCGCCGCCGTCGCGGACACCGGCGGCATCCGCGCCCCCGACGGGCTGATGCTGCTCTCCCCGTGGCTGGACCTGCGCTGCTCCTCGCCGTTCTACGGGACCGCGACCGATGCCTTCTTCCCGCTGGCGACGGCCGCATCGGCACGCGAGGACTACCTGCAAGGCGCCCGTGCGGACGACCCCCTGGTCTCGCCGCTGCTGGCCGGCCACGCCGGCTTCCCGCCCACCTTGATCCAGGTCGGCGCCGCCGAGGCGCTCCTGGGGGACGCCCTGGACCTGGCCCGCTCCCTCGCGGGCGCGAACATCACCTGCACGCTGGAGGTGATCGCGGACCGAGGGCACACCTGGCCGCTGATCCACCCCGACCACGACGCCTCCGTCGCCGCCGTCGAGTCGTGCGTGCGGTTCGTCCGGTCGACGGCCCGGTGACGACGAGAGCGGGAGACGAATGAAGCATCCTTGGGCAGGCCGCGATCTGGGGACCAGGACGGTCTCCTACGACGAGGACGACGCGATCCTGTACGCACTCGCCGTCGGGGCCACGGCACAGCAGTTGGACCTGGTGTTCGAGCGCGACCTGCGCGTGCTGCCGACGTTCGCCCTGGTCCTGGGGCAGTGGGCCCCCGACGCGGTCGGAACGGCCGGAGCGTTCGACCCGCGTGTCGCCGTGCACGGGTCGCAGCGCCTCGACGTCCACGGCCCGCTTCCCCGCGCCAGCGCCGTCGAGATGTCGGCGCGGGTGCGCGAGGTGTGGGACAAGGGCAGCGCCGCCGTCTTCGACATCGAGGTGGCCGCCGAGCAGTTCACCGCGGTCTGGTCCGTCTTCGCCCCCGGCGCGGGGGGTTTCGGGGGCGAACGGGGCGCCTCCGTGCCCCGAGGGACCGGGGAACGGGCGCGCGAGGTGCCCGTGGCGACGCGGGCCGAACAGGCGGCCCTGTACCGGCTGCTCGGCGACAAGCACCACATCCATGTCGATCCCGAGGCCGCAAAGGCGATCGGCGCCCCACGTCCCATCCTGCACGGCCTGTGCTCGCTGGCAGCCTCCGCGCTGGCGCTCGCCCCGGCGTACGGCGCGCACCCCGCCGACCTCACCGTGCTGGAGGGACGCTTCGCGAGCCCCGTCCTCCCGGGCGACTCCCTGGCGGTCCGCGACTCGGGCGCGGGCGGCTTCGAGGTCGCCGTCGAGGACAGAACCGTGATCAGCGGAGGCCGGATCGGCTTCGCGTAACCGCCGTCGGCTGTCGTCTGCGGCCGGTCCGCCCATCCGGGCGGACCGGCCGCAGAGCTGTGCGGGGACGGCGGTCAGTGCGGAGAAGGCGTGGCGTACGAAGCGGCGCGCCGCAAGGCCGAGACCGCCTCGGTGACGACGCGCTCGATGAGCTCCTCGCACGACGGCAGGTCGTCGAGCACGCCGACGACCTGGCCGGAGGCGAGCACGCCCGCGTCGGTGTCGCCCTCGACGAGGCCGGCGCGCAGCATCGTCGGGGTGTTGGCCGCGAGCGCGAGTTGGGCGAGCGAGCGCCCCTGGGCGTGCTTCATCGCCTTGCCGTCGGCGGCCAGTTGCCTCCAGGTGAGGCCCGACGCCTTCTTGAACTCCAGCGTCCGGCGGACCGTCGGCAGGAGGCGTCTGGCGAACGACGCCTCCTCCAGCTCCTCGACGAGCTCCGTGCGCAGCATCCGGTGCGGCATGCCGTCGACCTTGTCGGTGACGACGGTGCCGTCCAGACCGTAGGAGAGGTAGAGCTCTTTTACTGCCTGCGGCACCGCCGAGTCGGCGGTCAGCAGGAAGCGGGTGCCCATCCCGATGCCCGCCGCTCCGTAGGACAGCGCGGCGGCGAGTCCGCGACCGTCGAAGAACCCGCCGGCTCCGATGACGGGGATGTCGACGGCGTCGACGACGGACGGCAGCAGCAGCGTGGTGGGCACGGCGCCGGTGTGGCCGCCGCCCTCGCCCCCCTGCACCATCACCGCGTCGGCGCCCCACGAGGCGACCTTCTTCGCGTGCTTGGGCGCCCCGATGGAGGGGATCACGACGATGCCGTGCTCCTTCAGCATCGCGATCAGCTCAGGCTTGGGCGCGAGGGCGAAGGAGGCGACCTTGACGCCGTGGTCGATCAGCAGTCGGCAGCGGTCGACGGCGTCGGCAGCGTCGGCACGGAGGTTGACGCCGTACGGCGCGGTCGTGCGTGAGCGGACCTCGATGACGGCCTTTTCGAGTTCGCCGAGGGTCATCGTGGCCGAGGCGAGGATGCCGAGGCCGCCCGCGTTGGCGGTGGCGCTCACCAGGCGGGGTCCGGCGACCCAGCCCATGCCCGTCTGGACGACGGGGTGCTTGATCCCGACGAGGTCGGTCAGCGGTGTGCGGAGCAGTTGTCCGGTCACGATGCGGCCTTCTCGGGCTCGGGGACCTCGCGCAGCCGCAGGCCCTTCGGGTCGAGCACGTCGCGGATCAGGTGCAGTTCCTCGGAGGTCGGCTCCCGGGTGGTCGCCACCTCTCCCGACGCGGATCGCAGGACGTCGAACGCGAAGCCGGTGGCGGCGACGACCTCCTCCAAGGTCACGCCCGGGTGGAGGGAGAGGAGACGCACGGTGTCGCCCTCCCCCCTGACGTCGAAGACCGCGAGGTTGGAGACGATCCGGTAGATGTCGTTGTACTTCGACGCCGCGACCCCGGCCGTGCGGGCCCGCTTGGGGCCGACCCCGCAGACCACGTCGACGGCTTCGACGAAGACGCGCGGCGAGTGTCGCGGCACCCAGTAGGAGGTGCGGTTGTTGACGGTGTTCCCCGGGGCGCCGCGCGAGCCGAGCAGTTGGCGCGTGGGCTGGGCGAAGTCGCCGAGGGCGGAGATGTTCTGGTTGCCGTCGCGGTCGACCTGGGTGGCGCCCATCATCACGTGGCGCTTGCCGTAGTTGACGATGTCGAAGACCTTGCGGAACGGGATCCATCCCTCGACCACGCCGGTCCTGCCGATCGCGGGGGCGCTGGCCAGCCACAGCGACTCGCCGTCGGAGACGACCAGGTCGGGGTTGGAGGTGAGCTTGGCGAGGCGGGCGCCGATGGTGGGCAGGAGGCCCATGGGGGAGGCGAAGATCTCGCCGTCGTCCGCGAACGCGTCGGCGATGGCGGCAGCGCACACGTCTGCCCGGGTGTGGTCGGTCATGCCTGCTCCTCGTGGAACGCCTTCACGGCGGCCTGGTAGTCGTCCTCGGTTCCGGCCAGGAACCGTTCGTGGAAGGCGGCCCAGTCCTCGTCGGTCCCGGCAGCGGCGGTGGCGTAGGCCTTCTGGAACTTCTCGTCGCGCTCGTAGTCGGGCACGCAGCTGGTGAAGTGGGCGCCGTTCGGGGTCTGCACCACGCCGGTGACCTCGATCCGCGACAGCAGGAGCCGTTGGACCGGGGTGTCGCCGGTGAGCTCGGCGGTGTCGACGATCTGCTCGACCGACAGGAACGTCCGGTCGGCGGCGCGTGCGAACAGGTCGTCGAAGTAGGGGTCCGGGCCGAGGTAGGCCGCGTTTCCGTGCGCGTCTGCCCGGTTGAGGTGGACCAGTGCGACGTCGAGCTTGAGGGCGGGCACGGCGACGAGCTCTTCGTGGGCCCCGTCCTCGTCCGGGTAGGGGGAGGCGACCGTCCGGATCCAGGAGTTGTTGACCAGCACGTCCGACCCCAGCCCGGCGCGGGCCGGCAGGAACGGCAGGCGCTCGGCGGCGGCCCTGAGGCCGGTGTGGAACATCCCCTCGTCGAGCTCGACGACCTCGGGGATCAGCTTGTGCTGGCGCGCGCGCTGGAAGTTGGGCTCCAGGGGGATCGAGTCGAGGGAGACGAAGGCGTAGACGAGCTTGCGGATCTTGCCGGCGCGGGCGAGGAGGCCCACGTCGGCGCCGCCCCAGGACACGACGGTGAGGTCCTGGAGGTCGGAGTTGCAGATCGCCCGGACCAGGGCCATCGGCTTGCGGCGCGGGCCCCAGCCGCCGATGCCGATGGTCATGCCGTTGCTGAGCCGGGAGACGACCTCGTCGATGGAGACGGTCTTGTCACGGGGCTTGCTCGCCATCACTTGCCTGCCTTGTCGGTCCCCACGAAGGAGTCGCGGAGTTCGTCGGAAACGCCGGAGAGGTTGAGTTCGAAGGTGAAGCCCTGCTCGAAGCGGTAGGACTTGTTGACGTCGATGGGGTCGATGCCGTTGAGGGCGGCCTTGGCGGCACGGATGACGCGGGGGTCCTTGTCGGCGACCTCGGCCGCGAGCGCCAGCGCGGCCCGGTCGAGCCGGTCGCGCGGCACGACCTCCACGACCGATCCGTGCGTCACCAGGTCGGCGGCGGGGATGGTCCGGGCCGTGAAGTAGAGGGTGCGCATCAGGTGCTGGGGGACCAGGCGCGCCATGTGGGTGGCCGCGCCGAGCGCGCCCTGCTTGACCTCGGGGACCCCGAAGAACGCGTCGTCGGAGGCGATCACGATGTCGGCGTTGCCGACCAGGCCGACGCCGCCGCCCAGGCAGAAGCCGTTGACCGCGGCGATCACCGGGACCTCGCACTCGTAGACCGCCTTGAACGCCGCGAAGCAGCCGCGGTTGGCGCCGATCAGGGCGTCGAAGCCCTCGGTGTTCTGCATCTCCTTGATGTCGACACCGGCGTTGAACCCCCTGCCCTCGGCCCGCAGCACCACCACCCGCACCGCCTGGTCCCGGCCGGCGGCGGTGACGGCGTCGGCGACGTCGAACCAGCCCCGCACGGTGAGGGCGTTGACGGGGGGAGCGTTCATGGTGACGACGGCAACCCCGTTGTCACGGAACTCGGTTGAAACAGTCATGGCCATCCGATCTGCGGTGGGGACGATGTTGAATCTAATGTTTGTTTGGTACCGTGGCAACATGAGTCTTCACATCGACCTGGGTCGTCGGGTGGCGCTGGTGACCGGAGGCGCCCGTGGTGTCGGACGGGGGATCACCCGCTCCCTGGTGGAAGCGGGAGCGACCGTGGTGACCTGCTCCCGCTCCGACGTGACACCCGTCGAGGGCACGACGCATCGGGTGTGTGACGTACGCGACCCCGAGGCCGTCGCCGACCTGGTCGCCGGGATCGTCGAGGCCCACGGCCGCCTCGACGTGCTCGTCAACAACGTCGGGGGCGCGCCGGTGACGCCCGCGGCGACCACCAGCCCCCGGCTCCACGCCAAGGTGATCGAGCTCAACCTGTTCGCACCGCTTCTGCTGAGCCAGGCGGCCAACGCCGTCATGCAGGGACAGCCCGAGGGTGGCGCGATCGTCAACATCTCCAGCGTCTCGGCGCTGCGGCCCAGCCCGGGCAGCGCCGCCTACAGCGCGGCGAAGGCCGGACTCGACGCCCTGACCCGCTCGTTGGCCGTGGAGTGGGCCCCCAAGGTGCGGGTCAACGCGATCAACGTCGGTCCGGTGCGCCCCGACGACCCGGCCACGGTGACGGACCACTACGGCGGCGAGGCCGGCATCGTCGCCATCAACGCCACCATCCCGCTCGGCCGGATGGCGGAGCCCCGTGACGTCGGCCGGGTCGCCCTCTTCCTGGCGAGCCCGCTGGCCGACTACGTCTCGGGCTCCACGATCGCACTCCACGGCGGGGGAGAGACGCCCGCTTTCCTGACCGCACAGCAGAACCTGGCGAAGGAGCCGACCCCATGACCGACCACCGCCTGCTCGAAGGCCGCATCGCCATCGTCACCGGAGCCGGCCGCGGCATCGGCCGGGCCCACGCCCTCGAACTCGCCCGGCACGGCGCCAGGGTGCTCGTGAACGACTACGGCGTCTCCCTCTCCGGCGAGAAGGGCGACTCGCCCGCCCACGACGTCGTCGCCGAGATCCGCGCGGCAGGCGGCGAGGCCGAGGTCAACGGCGCCGACGTCGCCGACTTCGCCCAGGCGCACGCCATGGTCCACCAGGCGATCGAGACCTGGGGCGGCCTCGACATCCTGGTCAACAACGCGGGCTTCGTCCGCGACCGGATGCTCGTCAACACCTCCGAGGAGGAGTGGGACTCCGTCGTCCGGGTCCACCTCAAGGGCCACTTCGCCCCGCTGCGCCACGCCGGGGCCTGGTGGCGCGAGGAGTCCAAGGCCGGACGCCGGCCGGTCGCGCGCGTCGTCAACACCTCCTCCGGGGCCGGGCTGCAGGGCTCCGTCGGCCAGGCGACCTACTCCTCGGCCAAGGCCGGCATCGCGGCGCTGACCCTCGTCGCCGCCACCGAGTTGGGGCAGTACGGCGTCACCGTCAACGCGATAGCCCCGGTCGCCAGGACCCGCATGACCGAAGGCGCCTTCGACACCTCCGGCATGGCCCTGCCCGAGGACAACGCGCCGATCGTCGCCTGGCTCGCCTCGGTCGGGGCCGGAGATGTGACGGGTCGGGTCATCGAGATCGACGGCTCCAGGATCACCGTGGAGAACGGCTGGGCCCACGGGCCCTCGCACGACCTGGGACGGCGGTGGGAGGCGGCGGAGGTCGGCCCGTGCGTTCGCGACCTGATCGCCAAGGCCCCCGCCCCCGAAGCCGTCTACGGCACGCAGGGCTGAACCGGGGGCGCGGCGTCTGTCAGCAGATGGCGCATGGCGTGGGTGACGACGTCCAAGGAGGGGGGAAGGACGTCGTCGAGCCGCGTGGCGGCGTTGTCGGCCCACAGGCGGACGGCGCCGCCGGCCGCGCCGAGGTAGGCGTAGGCGACCGCGTCGGCGATGGGCCCCCTGGGGGCGCGTTCGCGGATGTGGGCCGCCACGGCCTCGGCCCATCGGACGATGGTGGCGGCGTTCTCGCTGAACAGCTGCGGCGTGTCGGCGATCAAGGCGTCGCGTCGCCGCAGGAGGGCGCGATCGGCCTCCGTGTAGTCACTGCTCGCGAGGATCGCCCCGACGACGCCGGCCAGCAGGTCGGCCTCGGGCGGAACGGCCTGGAGCAGGGCGCCCAACCGGTCGACGCGTTCGACGTAGTCGTGCCAGATGACGGCCGATTTGGTCGGAAAGTAGCGGAATAAGGTGGTCCGGCCGATGTCGAGCGGGGTTGTGATGTCGTCGACCGTGGTGGCGGCGAAGCCCCGGGTCTCGAAGAGGCCGAGAGCGACCTCTTCGATCTCGGCCTTCGTCGTGGCGAGCGGACGGCCCGGACCACGTGGGCGTCGACGCCTCGGTGGGGATGACGGCGCGGACGCGGGCACGGGACGCATGCGGCGATCCTATGTCGGCGAATGCGGTGTCCCGGAAGCAGCCCGCAGATCAGCGGCGGTTCCCCGGCATGAGCAGGACGCCGCGGTCGAGCCTGCCCTGCCTGGAATCGGCGACGAGGCTCTCGAAGTCCTCCAACTCGTAGGTGGCGGTGACCAGTTCGTCGAGAAGGAGCCGGCCCGAACGGTAGAGGTCGAGGTACTTCGGGATGTCCGCCCCCGGCCGGGAGGAGCCGTAGCGGCACCCCAGCACCGACCGGTCCATGTAGAAGGAGGTCGCCGGGACCGTCAGCCTGGCCTCCGGGCCGGCCACGCCGAGCATGATCATCTGCCCGCCCCAGGCGACCATCTCCATCGCCTGACCGGTGATCGCCTCGCCGCCGACGCAGTCGAAGACGTGGCCCGCTCCGCCGTCGGTGAGCTCGCGTACGGCGGTGACCGTGTCGCCCGCGGTCGCGTCGATGAAATGGGTGGCGCCGAAGAGCTGCGTCCTCGACTCCTTCCCGGGGTTCGTGTCGATGGCGACGATGACCGCCGCGCCGGCGATCCGGGCGGCCTGGATGACGTTGAGGCCGATGCCGCCGGCTCCGATCACGACCACGGAGTCGCCCGGCTGGACGCGGGCCCGGTTCAGCACCGCGCCCGCGCCGGTCAACACCGCGCAGCCGATCAGGCACGCGGCCGTCAGGGGGATGTCCTTCGGGATCGGCACCGCCTGTCCGGCCTTGACGACGATCCGCTCGCTGAACGTCGACAGGGCGGCGTAGTTGTGGACCGGGGCGCCGTCGAGTTCGAACGGGGTTGCGGTCTTGCCGAACGACTCCCGGCACATGGTGGGGCGGCCGGACGTGCAGGCCGCGCACTGGCCGCACGTGGCGAGCGTCGACAGCACCACGTGGTCGCCGACCGAGGGCGTGCTGACGCCCGGACCGACCGCCTCGACGACGCCGGCGCCCTCGTGGCCGAGGACGACCGGGACGGGGAAGGGGATCTTCCCGTTGACCACGCTCAGGTCGCTCTGGCACAGGCCGCTCGCGACGATGCGCACCTGGACCTCGCCCGGCCCGGGGACGCGGACCGTGAGGCCGTCGACCAGCTTGTTGCCGACGCCGTCGAAGACAATCGCTTTCACTTCTGACCTCGTTTTTCCATTTGAGTGCCGGGGGCCGAGAACGCCGACGCGGCTCAGCTGCCGACCGCGCGCCGGCCGGCCGTCGCCGCGCCGTCCACGACCAGGTCGTGACCGGTGACGTAGTTGGCCTCGTCCGAGGCGAGGTAGAGGACGCCGGTCGCCATCTGGGAGGGGTTGGCGGCGTAGCCGATGGGCTGGAGCTTGTCGAGCATCTCGACGATTCCGGGCACGTCGGGGACCATGTCGGAGAGCATGGTGCCGGGGGAGATCGTGTTGACCCGGACGCCGAGCGGTGCGAGCTCGATCGCCGCCGCCTTCGACATGGCGATCACGGCGGCCTTGGTCCCGCTGTAGATCGCCATCCCCTCGCTGGGGGAGCTGCCGCCGTTGGAGGCGGTGTTGACGATGACGCCGGAGCCCTGCCCGACCATGACCCGGCCGGCGGCCCTGGTGCCGTAGAAGATGCCGCCGAAGTTGACGTCCACCATGCGCGAGTAGCTCTCGTCGGTGGTCTCGACGAGGGGCGACATGCCGATGAAGCCGGCGTTGTTGCACATCACGTCGAGCCGCCCGTGGCGGGCGACGGTGCCGCTGACCAGGGCGTCGACCTCCGTCGGGTTGCTGACGTCGGTGCGGACGAACTCGACCCCGATCTCCTTCGCGACGGTCTCGCCCTGCTCCTGGTTGATGTCCGCGATGACGACACGGGCGCCCTCGGCGGTCATCAGCTCGGCGATCGCGCGCCCGAGGCCCGACGAACCCCCGGTGACAATGACGATTTTCTCCTGCATGCGACCGGCCATTGAGCAACCCTTCATAAGTTTTCGTATCGGCGAAAAGCGCCTCTACGACGGCGGCGCGGAGATGCTGGGCGGATTCCCCAGCGAAGGTTTCACCACCGTAGCCAGTGGCTACTTTTGCGTCAATGACAACGTCGCTGCGGGCTCCCGTCAGGAGCCCAGCCTCGCGCGGATCACGCCGGCGGCCGTGAACAGCTGCGGAACGACCGCGTCGGCATTGGCCAGCGCACCGCGCCACGCCAGGGAGACGGCGGCGATCCCCTGGCCCCGGTGGGTGACGGGGACGGCCACGGCGGAGACCCCGTTCCGGTTCCTGGCCTGCTCCGAGGCGACGCCCCGCTGCGCCCGGACCGCTGCGAGCCGCTGGTGAACGGCGTTCTGCTCGCTCTCCGACAGCGCCCTGCGGTGGACGTCGGCCAGGAGGCAGTAGACGGCCTCCGGAGCCATGGTAGCGAGGAGGGCCCGCCCGCCGGCGCTGTCCGCCGCCGGAATGCGCGTGCCCACACCGGTCGGCACGCTGTCGTCGACGAGGCCGCCGACCTTGTCGAGGCAGTAGACAAATCCGCCGGTGAGGACCCAGAGGTGCGCGACGGCGCGGGTGCGCAGGTGGAGCGTGTTCAGCTGTTCATGTGCCGTGACCCGGATCTCCTCCTGGCTGTGGGCCTGAGTGGTGATCAGGGAGGCGCGGGGGCCGAGGGCGTAGCCACGGGCGTCGTGGGTGACCCATCCCTGGTCGATCAGTTGCCCGAGCAGTCGGAACGCGGTGGAGCGGGGCAGGCCGGTGATGCCCGTGAGTTCTTCGAGCAGCAGGTGTCCGGGCGCGTCCACGAAGGCATCCAGGAGCTGGGTGATGCGGCGGACGACGCCGACGCCTGTCGCGGCAGCGGGACGGGGTGCCTTTGCCAGGGTTGCGCTCACTGTGGCTCCTCCCGAACGGTGTGTCGGCGCATGGCACGGACCTGGGCGTCTGTCTCAGTTGTCGGAGCCGGTGATGCTCGGGGTGAGACGCTTCTGGGCCACGTACCCGACGTAGCCCTCGTCCGCGGCGCGGGTGCACCGGTCGGAGTAGCGCTGGAATCCGCCGACGTACATCAGCAGGACCCGCGGCTTGCCGGGGATGTTCGCGCCCACGTACCAGGAGTCGGTTCTCGCGTGCATCGTGCGCGCGGCCACGGCCTCCACCTCGGCGGCCCACTCGTCCTCCAGCTCGGTCGTGGTGCCGAAGCGGGAGATCTGGTTCTCCTGGAGGAAGTCGATGGTCCGCAGGATCCAGTCGACCTGCCACTCCCCGACGGTGATCATCTGCGCGAGAACGGACGGGCTGCCGGGACCGTGCACCATGAACAGGTTCGGGAACCCGGCCGTCGTCAGGCCGAAGACGGTCCTCGGGCCGTCGGCCCACCGGTCGGCGAGTCGGACTCCGCCGACGCCGGTCGGGTTCATCTTCAGCATCGACCCGGTCATGGCGTCGAAGCCGGTGGCGAAGACGATCATGTCGAGCTCGTGCTCGGCGTCGCTCGTGCGAAGGCCCTGTTCGGTCATTTCCACGATGGGGTGCGAGCGGACGTCGACCAGCGAGACGTTGTCCCGGTTGAACGTCTGGTAGTAGCCGGAGTCCACGCAGATCCGCTTGCCGCCGATCGGGTAGGTCTTCGGGCAGAGGAGCTCGGCGGTCTCGGGGTCGTGGACGATGCCCCGGATCTTGTTCCGCACGAACTCGGCGAGGATCGCGTTCGCCTCCGGGTCGCTGGAGGTGTCGGTGAAGGTGCGGATGAACTCGAGTCCGTTCCGGGCGTTCCAGGCGCGCTCCATCACCCCTTCGCGCTCCGCTTCGGTGTAGTCGAAGATGGAGCGCTGCTCGGAGGCGTTGCTCATCAGGACGACCCCGTGGGTCGCCAGCACCTCCTTGCGCCGCTGGGCGTAGTGCTCCTTCCAGTCCCGCTCGTACTCCGGGTCCAACTCCCGGTTGAACGACGGGAGGCTGAAGTTCGGGGTCCGCTGGAAGACGGTGAGGTGGCCGGCCGAGGCGGCCAGTTCCGGGGTGAGCTGGATGCCGGTGGAACCGGTGCCGATCAGGCCGACGCGCTTGCCGGCGAAGTCGACGCCCTCCTTGGGCCACCGGGAGGTGTGGTAGGTCTCGCCCTGGTACCGCTCCGAGCCGGGCCAGTCCGGAACGTGGGAGACGTCGAGGCTGCCGGTCGCCGCGATCACGTACGCGGCCACGAAGCACTCGCCCGAGGCTGTCCCGACGCGCCATTCGTCGGCGGTCTCGTCGAAGGTCAGTTCGTCGACCCGCGTCCCGAACCGGATGTCCTCGCGCAGGCCGAAGCGGTCGGCCACGTGGTTGGCGTACGCCTCCAGCTCCGGCTGCGGCGCGAAGTGCTCCGACCACGACCACTCCTGCTGGAGGGCCTCGTCGAACGAGTACGAGTACTGCATGCTCTCGATGTCGACGCGCGCGCCGGGGTACCTGTTCCAGTACCAGGTGCCGCCGACGCCGTCGCCGGCCTCCAGGCAGACGACCCGCCGGCCCTGTCGGCGCAGGCGGTGCAGGGCGTACATGCCGCTGAAGCCCGCGCCGATGACGACGACGTCGAAGCGTTGGGGGGTACGGTCGTCCGCCGGTCCCGAGGTGGACATGGGTTGCTCCAAGGATCAGATCTGAGCGCGTCGTCGGCTCGACTCGCGCGGGGGTGGGGTGGGGCCTACCAGCCGAGCAGGGAGCCGCCGTCGGCCACGACATCGGTGCCGTTGACGAACGACGCGTCGTCCGAGGCCAGGAAGACCGCGACGTTGGCGGTCTCGGACGGGTCGGCCTGGCGCTTCAGGCCGGTCGGGGTCTCGCCGCCGGCGGTCGTGGGCGACATCGTCGTCCGGAGGTTGCCGGGCAGGACCGCGTTCACCCGGATGCCGGACGACACGAGTTCGATCGCCGCGGTCCTGGTCAGCCCGCGCAGGGCCCACTTGGACATGCTGTAGGACCCGTGCGCGGCGTACGACGTGGTCCCGGCGAGCGAGGAGACGTTCACGATCGATCCGCCCTGCCGGGCGCGCATCGCGGGGACGACGGCCTGGATGCCGAGGAACGGCCCGTGCAGGTTGACGTCGAGGACCTTGTCGAGCTCGGCGAGGGTCTCGTCCTCCAGCAGCTGCCGCCGGTAGACCGCGGCGTTGTTGACGAGGATGTCGAGCCCGCCGAAGGCGGAGGTCGCCAGGGCCACCGCGTCGGCCCAGTCGGACGGGGCCGTCACGTCGAGGTGCGCGTGGACGACGGACTCCCCGAGCTCGTCGGCGAGGTTCTTCCCCAGGTCGTCGAGCACGTCGCCGATCACGACCGAGCAGCCCTCACGCGCCAGGGCCCGGACGATCTGCTCGCCCTGGCCGCGCGCGCCACCGGTGACGATGGCGACCTTTCCTTCGAAGCGGTACGGCATGCTTCCCCATTTCTCAGCGGTGTGCGTGGTTCGACGGCGCGAGCGCGCGTCGGATGGCGGCGGTGTAGTCCGCGTTGACCCGCTGGGAGATCGCGGCCTGCGGGAACGCTCCGGCGGAGCCGTGGAAGGTCCCGGGATACAGGTGCAGCTCGGTGGGCACGCCAGCGTCGGTCAGCCGTTGCGCGTACTCGATCCCCTCGTCGCGGAGCGGGTCGAAGGAGGAGACGGTGATGTAGGCCGGCGGGAGCCCGGCGAGGTCGCGTGCGCGTGCGGGGGCGGCGTACTCCGATGTCCGAGACAGGTCGGCGTTGGTCCCGAGGTAGTGGTGCCAGCTGTCGGCGGCGTTGGGCCGGTTCCACAGCAGGGAGTCGGTGTACTCCGTCGCCGAGACGGTGCGCAGACGGTCGTCCAGAACAGGCGAGTCCAGGGCCTGGAAGCAGACCGCGGGCCCGCCGGCGTCGCGTGCCCTGAGCGCGACGGCCGCGGCGAGTCCCGCGCCGGCGCTGATGCCGGCGACGACGATCCTGGTCGGGTCGATCCCGAGGTCGTTGTCGCCGGCGATCCAGGCCAGTGCGTCGAAGCAGTCGTCGAACGGCGTCGGGAACGGGAACTCGGGAGCGAGACGGTAGTTGACCGACACCACCACGGCGTCAAGGTCGGCGGCCAGGGCCGAGGGAACCCGGACGTCGGTGCGGGCGTCGCCGAAGACGAACCCTCCGCCGTGGAAGTAGGCGACAACGGCAGGCGGCTGCGCCGGGCGGTGCGCCGGCCGGAAGACCACGACCTCGATCTCCGAGCCGTCACGTGCCGACGCCTGCCGGATCTCCACGGCGACCCCTTCGGGGACGGCGGCCATCGGGTCCTCGGCGCCCATCGAGCGGATGACGGCGCGGGCGGCCGCCACGTCGGAGAGTTCGAGACGCGGGAGGAACCCCGTCATCGGCAGGTAGTCGGGGTCGACGGGATGCACCATCATGTCCTCTCCCTTGTGCCTTCGTCGGCACGACCGGCGATCGTCCGCTTCCCGGACCGCAGATATGTGATGGCCGTCACCCGAGCGATCGCATCCGCACCGTAGCCAGTGGCTACATCGTCGTCAACCATTGCCAGGGTATTCGACGCCCCGACAATCGGTCGGCGATTTCGTTGACGCACTGGTAGCCGCTGGCTACAGTGCTGTCCACCGCAGCGCAGGTGTCGTGAGCGATCCGCGCGTGCCGCCGGCCCGCAGAACAGTCGGGCAGCTGTCTTGAGAGCCGCTGTTGCCGCAGATCAGGAGGATGAAGTGTCATCAATGGCCTTGTCGATGAAGCCAACGGGGTGGTTTCAGATCGGCTGGTCCACCGACCTCGCGGTCGGTGACGTCAAGCCGCTGCGCCACTTCGGCCAGGACCTTGTCGCCTACCGCGCCCGGAGCGGCCGGCTGGTGGTCCTGAACGCCTATTGCGAGCATCTCGGCGCCCACCTCGGGCACGGCGGCTCCGTGTCCGGCGAGGACATCCGGTGCCCCTTCCACGGGTGGGAGTGGAGCCCGGCCGGGCGCAACACCTGCATCCCGTACCAGGCCACGACCAACCGGGTCCGCAGGATCGGCACGTGGACGGCGGCCGAGCGGGACGGGCTCATGTACCTCTGGCACGACGCCGACGGCGGCGCTCCGCTCTACGACGTGCCGAGCGTTTTCGAGCTCTTCCCCGAATCCGGTCCCGCGACGGGCTTCCACGAGCTGGGCGAGGCCGGCCGCTTCGAGACGCCGGCGCTGCCGATCCATCCGCAGTACGCCGCGGAGAACGGCGTCGACTTCGCCCACTTCAAGTACGTCCACCGCGCGGACGAGATCCCGACGGTGGTCCGCCGCGAGTTCGGCGAGCACGACTTCAGGACCGAGCTCGCCCTGGACTTCAAGCGCCGGGGCGGCGACGGGACGCAGGAGATCGTCGAGGGCCGCACCCGCGCCTCCCTCCTCGGCCTGGGTCTGGGCTTCTCCTACGCCGACGGGGTGGGCGGCATCTGCTCGGTGACCGCGGTGACGCCGGTGGACGACGAGCGCTCCCTCGTGCGGTTCACCGCATGGGCGAGCAAGGAGGACGGCGAGGGCGACGCGCGGGTCGCCAAGCGCCTGCGCAGCGCCGTCGAGCAGTTCAAGGCCGACGTCGCGATCTGGGAGCACCAGCGGTACACCGAGCCGCCGGGCCTGGCCACGGCGGAGGCCGCGGGCTTCCGTGACATCCGCCAGTGGGCCCGTCGCTTCTACCCCGAGGGACACCTCGGAAACGGCGGCGTCGAGCAGAGCGCCGGCACCGACGCGCTCCGAGCGGAGAACGCGTCGTGAGAGAAGCACTGGCACCCGAACACGAGGCCTGGCGCGCCGAGATCCGTGCGTTCCTCGACGCCGAGCTGCCGAAGGAACACGCCTTCAACCCGGAGTTCGACGACTCCCCGGAGCAGTGGGCGATCGCCGTCGAGTTCAGCAGGAAGGTCGCCGCGCAGGGCTGGATCGGCCTGACCTGGCCGAAGGAGTACGGCGGCAAGGGGCTCCCCCCGGTCATGAACCAGATCCTCCTGGAGGAGCTGTACGCGGCCGACGCGCCGATGATCAACTCGGTCGGGATCTTCCTCGCCGCCGGCACCATCCTGGTGGGCGGAACGGAGGAGCAGAAGAAGCGCCTCCTCCCCGACATCGCCGCCATGCGCACGCTGTGGGCCGAAGGGCTCACCGAGCCGGAGGCCGGCTCCGACCTGGGCTCCCTGCAGACGAAGGCTGTCAAGGACGGCGACGACTGGGTGATCACCGGGCAGAAGGCGTTCACCTCGTGGGGACCGATGTCCGACGTCCTCTACGTGGCCGCCCGCACCGACACCGGAGCCGCGTCGCGCAACGCGATCAGCATCTTCATGGTCGATCTGCGCAGCCCCGGCGTCACCCTCCACCCGATGCGCAACTACGGCGGCGGCGTGCAGTCCAGCACCTACCTCGACCACGTCCGGGTGCCGGGGACCTCGCTGATCGGCGAGGAGGGCGCGGGCTGGCAGTACATCATGCGCGCCTTCTACGCCTCGGGGACCGTCGAGCCCATCTACGCGATGCAGGAGCAGCGACTGCACGACCTGGTCGCGCACTGCGGGAGCGTTCCGGGCAAGCTCGACGACCCGCATGTCCGGGCGGGCCTGGCCGAGCTCGCCGAGATGGTCCAGACCCAGCGCCTGCTCGCCTACGAGATCATCGGCAACGCCGCGAACGGACGGAAGACGCCCTGGGACGGCGGCGTCCAACAGGTCGTGGCCAAGGAGTACGAGCCGCTGTTCGCCCAGGTCTACGACCGCGTCCTCGGCCCGACCGCCCAACTCCGGCCGGGTTCGCGGTACGCCCCGCTCCACGGCAGGCCCGAGGCCTGGTACCGGCAGTCGTTCGCCAACCACGCCGGCGGAACGTCCCAACTCAAGCGGATGGTGCTCGCGACGCGAGGCCTCGGCCTTCCCCGATAGGAGCACAGGATGGATCTGACATGGGGCGAGGACTACGCCGCCCTCGCCGAGGTCAGCAAGTCGGTCTTCGCGCGCTACTCCCCGCTGGAAGACCGGGCGAACCAGGTTGCGATCGCTGATCAGATCGCCCAGTTCGCCGAACTCGGGTGGTTCCAACTGGGCGACCCCACCGGCTCCGACCCCGACAGCCCCTCGCTCGGGACGATCGCCGGGATCTTCGTCGAGTCGGGCCGCGCGCTGGCCGCCACACCCCTGCTCGAACTGACCATGGCCCGCGACGCGCTGCTGGCGATCGGCACCGGGAAGGCGCTCGGCGTCGCCGAGAGCATCGGCGACGGCGGGTCCGTGGTCGTCCCGGTGTTCCCCTCCCCCCAGTGGGGCTCGGCGGTCTCGTACGAGAACGGCGCCCTGAACGGCACCGCGTTGGCGGTGTCCTACGCCGATCACGCCGACAGTTTCCTGGTCCACGCCGAAACGGGGGACCACGGGGACGGCGTGGTCGCCCTGATCGACGCGAGCGCGCCGACCGGCATCGAACCGCTCCCGAACATCGGCGGACACCCGATGTTCGCGCTGACCTTCGACGGCGTCCCCGTCGCCGACGACGCCGTGCTCGCGCGCGGCGAGGAAGCCGACCGCGCGGTCGAGCTCGCCGAGCAGCGCGGCGCGGTGCTGAGCGCCGCACAGGTCCACGGCGCCGGACTGAGGCTGCTCGACATGACCGTGCTGTACGCGCAGCAGCGGCACCAGTTCGGCGGGGCCATCGGCCGCTTCCAGGCGGTGCAGTACCTGTGCACCGACATCGCCATCGCCGCGCACCTCACCTCGGCGCACGCGCGATCGGCGGCCCGCGCCATCGACGCCGGCACCGATCCGCAGCCCCATCTCGGCCTGATGCGCAAGCACGCGGCCAAGGCCGCGCTGCAGATCGTCCACGCGGCCCACGAGGTGCACGCCGGCATCGGATTCATGGTCGAGTCGAACGTCCACCTGTTCACCGACGCAGCCAAGCGCTGGCAGTACGACTTCGGCTCCGCGGCCGTCAACGACGCCGAGATCGTGTCCGCACTCGACCGGATCTACACAGGAGCATGACCGTGAGCCACATCGGCTACCGCCTGGACGGCTCCGTCGCCGTGATCAGCCTCAACCGCCCGGACAAGCACAACGCCCAGGACGAGTCGCTGCTGCGCGACCTCGACGCACGCTGGCGGCAGGCCGCCGAGGACGACGCGGTCAAGGTCGTCGTCCTGCGCGCCGACGGCAAGCACTTCTCCTCGGGCCACGACCTCAAGACCCCGGCTCCCGGCTACTTCCGGGAGGGCAAGACGGTTCTGGAGAGCGCCTACCGGTGGGAGACCGAGCACTACCTCGGCTACTCCCGCAGATGGCGCGACGTGCCGAAGCCCTCGATCGCAGCGGTCCAGGGCGCCTGCGTCGCCGGCGCGCTCAACCTGATCTGGCCCTGCGACCTGATCGTCGCCGCCGACAATGCCTACTTCAGCGACCCGGTCGTGCAGTTCGGCGTCGGCGGCGTCGAGTACCACGCGCACACCTGGGAGCTCGGCGCCCGGCGCGCCAAGGAGATGCTGTTCACGGCCCGCAAGTTCACCGCCGACGAGGCCTTCGCCGCCGGCATGGTGAACCGGGTGGTCCCGCTCGACGAACTCGACACCCGGACGATGCAACTGGCCCACGAGATCGCGGAGATGGACCCGTGGGCGCTGGCCACGGCCAAACGCGCGGTCAACCAGACCCTCGACGTCATGGGCCAGCAGGCCGCGCTGCAGTCGGCCTTCGATATCCACTGGCACGGACACGCCAACGCGCTGCTCCGTACCGGCTACCCGCTCCTGACGCCGGACCCGCTTCCGTCGAAGGCACGTACGAAAGAGGCAGACGCGTGAACACAGACATGCCACCCGCCGACGCGACCTCGCTGTGGGGACTGCTGACGCTGCGGGCTGCCGCCACCGGCGACGCGGTCGCCGTCATCGACGAGTCCGACTGGCGCCTGACCTTCGCCGAGCTCGTCTCGGCGGCCGAGCGCGTCGCGGCGGGGCTGCTGGCCCGGGGCGTCGAACCCGGAGCCACGGTGAGCTGGCAGCTGCCCACCCGCATCGACACCATCGTGCTCAGCCTGGCGCTGTCACGTCTCGGCGCCGTCCAGAACCCGATCATCCCGCTCTACCGGGCGCGCGAGGTCGGGGCCATGATCGAGCAGTGCGGGTCGCGGTGGCTGATCATGCTGCCCGAGTTCCGCGGGTTCGACCATGGGGCGATGGCCGACGAGCTGCGCGGCGCGAGCGACGGCCGGCTCGAACTCCTCATCCTCGGGGACGAGTTGCCCGAGGCCGACCCGACCGCTCTCCCCGCCGCACCGCTCGGCAACGACGAGGTGCGCTGGATCTACACCACCTCCGGCACCACCTCGGCGCCCAAGGGCGTCTGCCACACCGACAGCACCCTCATCGCAGGCGGCGTCGCACTCGCCGACGCGATCGGGGCCCGTCCCGACGACGTCGGCACCATCCTGTTCCCCTACGCCCACATCGGCGGCCCCGACCTGCTGATCACCTCGCTGACCAGCGGCATGTCGCTGCTGCTGATGGAGGTCTACGAACCGGTCGCCGCCGTCGAACTCATGCGCCGCAACGCCGTGACCATCACCGGCGGATCGACCCCGCACTACGCCCTCCTGCTCGACGAGCAGCGGAAGACCCCGGGCACCCCCGTGGTCCCGACCCTGCGCATGCTGACCGGCGGCGGGGCTCCGATGCCGGAGAAGCTGTTCCGCGACGTGCTTGACGAGGTCGGCGTCCCGGTCCTCCATGCCTACGGCATGACCGAGTCCCCGATGATCGCCTCGGCCCGGATGAGCGACACGGTCGAGCAGCTCGCCACCACCACGGGACGCCCCGTGCTCGGATGCGAGGTGCAGATCCGCTCCGAGGACGACGACGTGCTCGCCCCCGGCGCGGAAGGCCGGGTGTGGCTGCGCGGCCCCATGCTGTTCAAGCACTACATCACCGACGGCGGGATCGCCCGTCCCTTCGACGCCGACGGCTGGATGTTCACCGGTGACACCGGAAGGCTTGAGCCGAGCGGGCATCTGGTCCTGGTCGGCCGGGAGAAGGACCTGATCATCCGCAAGGGCGAGTCGATCAGTCCGGTGGAGATCGAAGAGGTGCTGGCCAGCCACCCCCAGGTGGCCGAGGTCGCCGTCGTCGGCCTGCCCGACGACCGTGCGGGCGAGCGCATCTGCGCCGTGCTCGTCCTGCGTGACGGCACCCCCGGCATCGGGGTCGGCGAGATCAGGGACCACTGCCGCGATGCCGGCCTCTCGCCGGTGAAGTTCCCCGAGGACGTCGTGATCGTCCCGGAGATCCCGAAGACCCCGACCTTGAAGATCCGCAAGCAGAGTCTGCGGCAGTCCGTCATCGAGCAACGGGCCGCCTCCGCCACGGCGTGAGCCCCCGCTCGCCTGCCGCCACCAGACATCAGATCAAGAGGAGGGCCCCATGCCATCACGCAACTACCTGGAGTGCGCCGTCGAGTGCGCGGATGTGAACGCCCTGCGAATGGCGCTCTACCAGGCAACCCGCGATCCGGAGATCGCCGCGGTCACTCCGCAGCGCGCGTTCGGCCCGGTCGGCGACACCGTCGTGTTCTCCCCCGACGACATCGCGCTCATCCGGGCGAAGGCCGTCGACTACCTGCTCACCGAGCCCGACGAGGCCGCGCTCCCCGTCCCGTCGCGGGAGGAGATCGTCGACCTGCTCCAGATGGCCGAGGCGCGCGAGCTCGGCCCCGACGACCTGATCATGCGCCACCACATCCCGGCCTTCACCGACATGCCCTTCCAGGCGCAGTGGACCGGGGAGAAGAGGGCCCCGCACGACTACCACGTGGCGATCGTCGGCGCCGGCTTCGCCGGCATCGCCATGGGCGTCCAACTCGCCCAGCTGGGTGTCCCGTTCACGATCTACGAGCGGCGCGCCGAGGTCGGCGGCGTGTGGAGCATCAACACCTACCCCGACGTCCGCGTCGACACGCTCAGCTTCAGCTACGAGTACTCGTTCGAGAAGAAGTATCCGTGGACCGAGTACTTCGCCCGGCAGGCGGACGTCCGCGCCTATCTTGATTACGTCGCGCGCAAGTACGGCGTCCACGAGCACATCCGGTTCGGCTCCGACGTCCAGGTCGCCCGCTTCGACGGGGCGACGCAGCGCTGGACGCTGACGGTGCACGGCGAGGACTCCAGCGCCGACGTCACGGCGAACGTGGTGGTCGCCGCCAGCGGCGTGTTCGCGACGCCGCGCGACCTGCCGGTGGAGGGGGCCTCCGGCTTCACCGGAGAGATCGTGCACACCGCCCGGTGGAGCAACGACGTCGAGTTCGCCGGGCGGAAGGTTGCCATCATCGGGAACGGGTCGACCGGCGTCCAGCTGCTGTCCAAGGTGGCCGAGAAGGCCGAGTCGGTGACCGTCTACCAGCGCACGCCGCAGTGGATCTCCCCGCGCGCCCACTACGGGGCCCCGATCGCCGGGGAGCTCCAGTGGCTGATCCAGCACATGCCGTACTACTGGAACTGGAACAAGTACGCCGCCGGACTGGGCACCATCGACCTGCGCAACGTGCTCATGCCGGACGAGGAGTGGATCGCGAACGGCGGCGCCGTCAGCGAGCGCAACGACATGCTGCGCGAGCTCCTGGTCGGCTACATTTCCCACCAGGTCGACGGGCGGCAGGACCTCATCGACCGACTCGTTCCGGACTACCCGCCGATGACCCGGCGACCGGTCGTCGACAACCACTGGTACGCCTCGTTGACCAGGAACAACGTGGAGCTCGTCACGACCCCGATCGACCGGATGACCGGGACCGCGATCGTCACGGCCGACGGCCGGGCCCGCGACGCGGAGCTGGTCATCGCCGCGGTCGGCTTCCAGACCGAGAAGTACATCTGGCCGACGCAGTACCACGGTCCCGACGGCGCGACGCTGGAGGACGTCTGGGCGGCTCGGGGGGCCCAGGCCCATCTCGGCATGACCGTCCCGGGGTTCCCGAACCTGTTCATGCTCTACGGCCCCAACTCGCAGCCGGTGGCGAGCGGATCTGGACTGCCCGTGTGGTTCGAGATCTGGACCGGCTACATCGCCCAGTGCATTGTCGGGATGATCGAGCACGGCCGTTCGGCGATGGCGGTTCGCCAGGACGTCTTCGAGGACTTCAACGACCGGTTGCACGAGGAGGCGCAGAAGCTCATCTACCTCTCGCCGAGCTCCGCGATCGAGAAGAACTACTACGTCAACGCGTTCGGCCGGCTGCAGATGAGTGCACCGTGGAACGGCGAGAAGTTCTACGAGATGTGCGCGGGCCCGGAGGACTCCCACTTCCACTTCACCCCGGCGGTCGAGCAGTAGGCCCCCGCAGTTGCATTAATAATGGGCAGCATTAAACTTGCCTCCATGACCACCAGCGCGGGCAGCGACACCAAGGACAAGCTGATGCGCGCGGCCGAGCGGCTGTTCGCCGTGGACGGGGTGCACACGGCCCAGCTGCGCGACATCGTCCGGCTGGCCGGTCAGAGCAACCCGTCGGCGGTGCACTACCACTTCGGCTCCCGGGAGGGGCTGTTCGAGGCCGTGATGCGCGCCCGACAGCAGCGGGTCGACCGCGTCCTCACCGAGCGGCTGGCCGCGCGGCAGGCAGACCGCGCGCGGGCATCCGACGGTGAGGCCGACCCCCTGGCGGAGGCCGTCACGCTGCTGGTGGAGACGGAGGCCACCGAGCTGGCCCAGGAGCGCGGCTGGTACGGGCTGCTGATCAACGCGCAGTCCAGTCGCGAGAGCGGCGTGCGCACCGGCACGCCGCACCCCTTTCTCGTCGGGACCCCCTACTGGGAGCTGTTCACCGGCATCGCCGACCTCCTGGCCCGGCGCTACCGGCTCGACGAACCGGTCCGCCTGGAGCGCCTGGACCTGGCGCTGACCGTCATCGGCGCAGCGCTCGCCGACCGTGCCCGCCAGTACCTGGACGGCAGGACCCCGCTCACCGGCGAGCGCTTCTTCCTCGACGACCTCGCCGCCACCACCACGGCGCTGCTGCGGGCCCCTCTGCTCGCGTCACCGCCGACCCCATGACCTCCGCGACGGCGGGCGAGAGGCCGGTCGGCCCCCGTGCTCGTTCGTCAGGACACCCGAGTGAGAGAGACCTGCACATGACCACCACCAGCACCACCCCCGGCATCGACCTGACCGGCAAGACCGTCCTGGTCACCGGCGCAGCCCGAGGCATCGGCGTCGAGGTCGCCCGCCAGGCCGTCGCCGCCGGCGCGAACGTCGTCATCGCCGACCTGCTGGAGGAGGAGGGCCAGGAGACCGCCGCGAAGCTGGGCGACCGCGCCCGCTTCGTCCGGCTGGACGTCACCTCTGAGGCCGGGTGGCAGGCGGCCGTCGACTTCGCGACAGCCGAGTTCGGCGGGCTCGACGGCCTGGTGAACAACGCCGGCATCGCCACCGGGACGCTCATGGAAGCGGAGAGCGTCGAGCACTTCCGCAGGGTCCTCGACATCAACCTCACCGGTGTCTTCATCGGCATGAAGACCGCCGTGCCGGCGCTGCGCACGCGCGGCGCGGGCTCGATCGTCAACATCTCCTCCGCGGCCGGCCTGATCGGGCTGGCGCTGACGGCCGGCTACGGCGCCTCCAAGTGGGGCGTGCGCGGCCTCACGAAGCTCGCCGCCGTGGAGCTCGGCACCTCGAAGATCCGCGTCAACTCGGTGCACCCCGGCATGACCTACACCCCGATGACGTCCGAGACCGGCATCCAGTCCGGCGACGGCAACTACCCCAACACCCCCATGGGCCGCGTCGGCCAGCCGGAGGAGATCGCGGCCGCCGTGGTCTTCCTGCTGTCCGACGTCGCCTCCTACATGACGGGCGCCGAGCTGGCGGTCGACGGCGGCTGGACCGCCGGCCCCACCGTCAAGTACGTCATGGGCCAGTGACACGCGACCGCCCTATCTGCGCGGACGCGTCGCGTGGACAAGGACCTTCAGGATGTCGGTGACTTCCCGGCGCACGTCGTCACGACTGTGCTCCGGATTGTTCGCCAGCTCCGCGAGATAGGGCTCGTACAGGTCCCACACGGAGCCGATGAGAGCGACCAGGGACGCCACGACGTTCGCGTCGAACTCCTCGCGCGTCTCCGGCGCGGTCGGGTTCTCCCACAGCGCTTCGATCTGTGAACGGTAGCCGCGTGAACGGGCCGTGCCGATCAGGCGGTCGGGACGGATGCCTTCGAGGATCGACCATGCCAGCATCCGGCCGAACTGTCCCGCGTCGACGTCCGAACCGAATGAGTTGTCGATCGCGGCGTAGATGTCACGCTCGCTGGACAGCCGTTCGCCGTAGTAGGAGACGAGCAGCTCCATCACCGCCACCAAGAGGTTCTCCTTGGTGCGGTAGAACCGGTGGATCAGGCCGTAGGACACGTCCGCGGCGGCGGCGACCTCGCGCAGCGACACGCTCGCGGGGCCCTTGCGCGAGAAGAGATCGGCAGCGGCGAGCAGGATGGCGTGCTGCGCGCCGGTCATCTCGTCCGGCGACGGCATCCACTCGTCGATGTCCTTGCCGGTGGGTTTGACGTGGGGGTCGACAGCCGGGGCGGTGCGCTCCTCGACCGGGAGGGGAGCGTAGGCCTCGGCCAACCGAAGCGCCTCGTCCCTGGTCTCCGAACGGATCAGCAGTTCGGCCGGCGTCCGACCCGACGCGCCGACGCCCGTGATCGACCACCGGGCGATGTCCTGCGGGTCGAAGTCCTCCGCGAAGGCCGCCAGATACTCCGCCACCTCAGGGCGGGCCTCGCCGTTCTCCGGATCGAACTGCCAGACCGGGAACAAGGTTGCTCCGCGACCGGGGTAGCCCAGCATCTTTCGGCTCCGGACGCGCCGATTGATCGCCTGGCGACTGATCTTGAGAAAGTCTGCCACCTCTGGCGTTGTCCAGACATCATCAAGGGAGGCCGAGGCCTCGCTCCCGTCTTTCATGTTGAGCATGCTCTCAGAACCTCGTCCTGACGTAGATCGAAAGTGTCGGAAGTGAGCGCCGTCGCTCGGCGGGGCCGACCCCGGTGCGCAGCCCCCTCTGCGATCCGCATGGCTTGATTCCTCACAGCAGCCGGTCTCGGTTGACGCTGCTGTAGCCAGTGGCTACCTTAACATCGGCGAGCATCGCTGTGACGGCGATTGCGCCGAGCGGCGCGCCCTTGGGTGTTGCCCGGCATCGCCCACCGGCTCGCGGAGGGCATCGACGAAGGGATTCCCATGGGACCAGCCCAGAGTGCGGAGGCGATTTCGATCGCCTCACCCGCACCTGTGATCGGACACGAACTGATCGTCGTCGACGTGATCCAGGAGACCCCGGACTCGAAGTCGATCGTGCTGCGGTGTCCGGACGCATTCCGCGAACTCTTCGCGTATCGGTCCGGTCAGTTCTTGACGTTTCGCATTCCGAGCGACCGCACAGGACACGTCGCCCGGTCGTATTCGTTGTCGAGCGCCCCCGGCATCGACGACGACCTGAAGGTGACCGTCAAGCGAACCGTCGGCGGGTACGGATCGAACTGGCTGTGCGACAACCTCGCGCAGGGAAGCACGATCACCGTCCTGCCCCCCTCGGGCCGGTTCACTCTCGACGGCGACGAGGACGACCTGCTGCTGTTCGCGGCGGGCAGTGGCATCACGCCGATCATGTCGATCTTGAAGACCGCCCTGCACCGATCCCAGTCCTCGGTGATTCTTTTCTACGCCAATCGAGATCACGCCTCGATCATCTTTCGCCGTGAACTCGAAGAATTCGAGGCCGCCTTCGACGACCGTCTGAGGGTTGTCCACTGGCTCGACGATCACCAGGGCTTTCCGTCCTTCGAGGACATTGCCACCATCGCGGCCGACAACCCGTCCTGTGCGACATTCGTCTGCGGACCGGCGCCATTCATGAACATGGTGAACGAGGGGATCCGAAAGGCAGGCCTCCCACCGGAACGCCACCACCAAGAGGTCTTCGCATCGCTCTCCGGCGACCCGTTCGCCGCACGCCCGACCCCGACGGGCTCCACGGGACCCTCCGTCGAGACGGTGGTGAACCTGGCCGGAGAGGCCCACCGGTTCGACTGGCCGATGGATCGGACGCTTGTCGACGTGCTCCTGGACCGCGGGGTCGACGTCCCGTACTCCTGCCGGTCGGGCGAGTGCGGCTCCTGCGCGTGCGTGGTGGTCGCCGGCAAGGTGCTGATGTCCGAGTCGGACGCCCTGGACCCGGCCGACCTGGCCGAAGGCTACGTGCTCGGATGCCAGTCACGCCCCGATGCGGGCCCGATCGAGATCGCGTTCTGATGTGAGCGGGCTCCGGCTCGCCTGCACCAGGCAGGCGAGCCGGCAACGGTCAACGGCCATGGGGACGCCGTGCTCTCAGCCGAGCACCCGTGTCAGGCCTCCGCCGCAAGCACCTGCGACGGCGCCGGCAGCGGAAGCTCCGCTTGGTGACCCATCCCGTGCGGCAGCCACCGGGCGGCGATCCCGGCGAGCGCGGCGACCGCCGCCAGCACGACGAAGCCGGTGGTCACCCCCGACTCGCGGTAGAGGACGGCGCCCTGGACCACGGTCACCCCGCGGCCGTTCATGATGGCGAACAGCACGACGGGAACGACCGCGCCCAGGGCGAGCTGCACAACCTGGACCATGGATGCCATCGAGCCCTGGAGGGAGGCCGGGACCGCGTCGATGACCGCGTTGGCCGTTCCGGAGTAGAGCAGCCCCTGGCCGATGCCGAAGACGGCGGCCCACACGACCACGAGCCCGCGGCTGTCGTGCATGAGGCCAGCTCCCAGCGCGGCGAGCGCCAGGGGGACGGCCGACGTCATGAGCACGCGCCGGGAGCCGATCCTGCGTACGGCGAATCCGACTCCGAGTCCGGCGAGGACCGAGGCGATCGACCACGGCGCCTGGTAGATCGCGTAGCCCTCGGCGGAGGTACCGAAGCCGTAGCCCAGGCCAGCCACCGTCGGCATCATCACCATGATCGGCAGAAGCGTGGCGAAGCCGCCGATCATGCCGGAGCCCAACCCGGACGCCAGAGCGGTGAGGCCGACGGAGCGACGGGCGAAGAAGCGCAGGTCGATGAGCGGCTCGCTGGTCCTCAGCGCGGTGATCACCCACAGCGCGAGCAGCGCGACACCGGCAACGATGAAGGCCACGGTGCGCGCGGAGGAACAGCCCCAGTCGGTGCCGAAGCTGACCCCGGTGAGGACGCCGACCAATCCGGCGCCGAGAAGGACCGCGCCGAGGTAGTCCACCGCCTGCGTTGCGGTGCGCACCGTGCTCTCCTCGGTGGTCAGCCGGATGGCTACGGCGAGGACGACGAGCGCGATCGCGAAGAACCAGAAGATGCCACGGAAGCCGTAGTGGTCCAGCAGCCAGCCGGTCACCCACGGCGCCGGGATGAGGATGATCCCCAGCCCGGCGGTCACGATGCTGACCGCCAGCTCCAGGATCCGCGGCGGGAAGACGTCACGCATCAACGAGTAGGTCAAGAACATGGAGGGACCGAGCAGGCCCTGCAACGCCCTGCCGACGAGGAACCAGCCGAAGGTCGGCGCAACAGCGGAGACGACCGCGCCCACCGCCGCACCGGTCACCGCGAGCAGCAGGACCCGCCGCTTGCCGTGCATGTCCGCGAGCTTGCCGAGAATCGGACTGCTCATCGCACCCGCCAACAGGAAGGACGAGGTGCCCCAGGCGCCCTGGGTCGTCTGGTAGTGGGTCATGATCTTGGGGGAGCGCCGTTGCCGCCATGATGTAGCTGATCGACAGCAGTTCGAGCACCATGGCCAGGCTGAGCATGGACAGGACGAGACGCGGGCTCCAGCCCCGGGCATCGGGCTCTCCCGGCGTGGGCGCGACAACTTCTGGACCCATGACGATTTCTCCCTCGGGATGGGATCCGACGTGGTGTGCCCGCATGGCGACCGTGAATGTGACGTGGGCCACGCGGCTCGTTGAATCTAAGGCGCTGCCGGATCAGGTTCGGCGCTGCTCCCGCTGACCGGGAACGGGAGGTGGTGGTGAACCGCTCTCTACCGCAATGGCCTTCGCTTTTCTCTCTTGCGGGGTATGCGGCGGGCTTGTCACGGGTGTCGCGCGTCAGAAGTCGTTGCGGAAGGGGCCGTGGACGGCAGGGAGCCGTGGGTAGAACCGACCCGGACAGGGCGATGGCGCGCAGCCGCCGCCCCGTCCGGGTCGGTTACCTGACGGCGGCGAAGGTCACTCTCGCCAACACGGCCCCGAGGAGAGCCCCGCTCGCGACCTGGGCCGGGGTGTGGTCGCGGAGGGCGGTGCGGGACCAGGAGACGAGGGCGACGAGGGGGTAAGCGGCGAGGGGCCAGGGGCCGTAGGTGAGGGTGAGGAGGGCGATGCTGCCGGAGGCGACGGCGGCGTGGACGGAGATCTTCCAGGTGAAGGTGACCGCCGTCAGCCCGGCGAGGGTGGTGAACATGGCGACGACGAGCGCGGTCATGGTGCGGGGCGCGCCGAGGGCGGCCATGAGGGCGGTGCCTGCGGTGATGGAGGCGAGGATGAACGCCATCACGACCAGGCGTGCTGTGCGCGCGCCGACGTGGCGGTCGCCCCAGTGGCCGTGGCGGATGCCGGAGTTGATAAACAGGGTGGGGATGACGGCGGCGAAGAGCGCGCCGACGACGCCCCAGGCGACGCCGGCGGCGTGGTCGGCTGCCGGAAGCCTGGATGGCACCGCCCGCCACGCGCGAACTACGCGAGATGGCGCGCGGGCGCTACAAGCTGGTGACTCTGCGCACGAATTGCCGCAACCAGGCCCATGGCGTGGTGGCCAAGATGGGCACCGCGATGCCCATGAGTGATCTATTCGGTGCGCACGGGACGGCGTTCCTCGACGAGCTGCCGCTGCCCGCCGGCTTCGCCGCACGACTGCGCTCCCTGCGTGCGGTGATGGATGAACTGAACCGGCAGGTGGCCGTGTTGGACAAGGAGATCGCTGTTCGCCTCGCCGACGACGTCGGCTACCAGGCGATCCAGAAGATCGGAGGGATCGGGCCAGTGCTGGCCGCGGTGTTCGTCGCCGAAATCGGCGACGTGATCCGCTTCCCCGATCCCAAGCACCTGTGCTCGTGGGCCGGGCTCACACCCCGCCACCACGAGTCCGACGTGAAGGTGCACCGCGGGCACCTCACCAAGCAGGGCTCGAAGCTGCTGCGCTGGGCGGCCGTCGAGGCCGTCCAGCGCGCCCCCGAGAACACCCCGATGCGTGTTCACCGGGACCGCATCGAGGCCCGCCGCGGCGTCGAGGCACGCAGCATCGCCAAGGCCGCCGCGGCCCGCAAGCTGCTCACCCTGGTCTACTACGGGCTACGCGACGGCGAAGTACGCTGCCTGGCCCGCAAGGAATCGGGGTGATCAGCATCCGGAACCACGACCGACGCAAGATCGCTGGAGTGTCTGGCCCCCGCACCGCGGCGAGGCCGTATTCATGATTGATCCCGTCGGTCGTGCGCCGAACCACACCATGCCGCCCCGCACCCACGACGCGGGCGCGGCGCAGGGATGACCGGCAGCCGCAGCGCCGCCACTTCAGCATCACACCTGGTCCCCGTCTGCGACGGGGAGTTGGAGCCGTTGCTGTAGCTCGCACGGTGTCTGGTTTGGCGGTCAGGCAGGGATGGGGACCCAAACGCCTCGGCCGTCGAAGGGCCGGGTGATGGCGTCGAGCCGGTTCCTGCCCTGCTTGGCGGCGGTGGACAGGTAACCGCGCACGGCGAAGAAGCGCTCGGCGCCAAGCATCGTGCGCCAACCGTCGGAGATTTTCTGTCGTACCTTGGCCATCCGGATGGTTTGCTCGCTGGCCTTGTTGTCGAACGGCACCCGCTCAGTCGAAGGTGAACCGGTGCACTTGATCACCGTTGGGCTGGTCGAGTATGTTCGTCGGCTTCGACCGCCTTCGGCGAGGCCGCCAGGTGTTCGGGGCGGTGATGTGCCCGCCCGGCGGCGATTATCTCCTCGTAGTGGGCCGTGAGGAACTCCAGGGTGTCCATGGTGAAGCCCCCAGCTTGGGGCCCCTCACACGTCGGTGCTCTCGATGGTCGGACCGAAGGTGGCACCAGATGGACGCGCTCCTCGGCGTTGAGACGGACGTGCATCGGGCCTGCCCCGACCTCGAGGGGACGGTGACGCGCCGGTGGGCTACCTCTACTGCTCCAGTGTCAGTGGGTACCCATCCATATCGATTGGGTGCAGATCTTGTGAGGGTGCCTCGTTGGGGTGATTCGCAGGGTTTTGCGGTGTCACCGGGTCGGCTGCCTTCTACGGTCGTCGGCGTTGAGCCCGCCGTGGGTGCGGGCGCCGTTCCGGGGTGGGTGGTGTGGTGCCGTCGTTGATTGAGGCGCTGGAGGCCAGGGAAGCAGCGGCTCGCGGCCGGGCCGATCGGCTGCGTGAGCAGATCGCCGGGCTTTCCGAGGAGTTGTCACGGGTGGAGGCGGAGCTGTCGCGGCTGCGGATCACCCGGGAGACGGTGGACGAGGTGCTGTCCGACGGCCCGGGGGCGGCGGCCCCGGTGGGGAACGTGGAGTTGGCGGTGTTGCCGTTGACGGACCTGGCGCCGGTGATGCTCGCTGCGGAGGCGTCCGGGGACGCCACGGTGACCTCGCCGGCCTACCGACGGATCCTGGTGGCGTTCGCCGAGGCTCCGGGGCCGTTGCGGTGCAAGGATGTGTGCGCCGCCGGGGGGCTTGGGACGCAGGCCAACCACGTCGAGGGCATGCGGTCGAAGCTGAAGCGTCTGGTCGAGCGCCAGATCCTGGCCGAGACCGAGCCGGGGCTGTTCACGCTGTCGTCCCGGTCGGGTGCGCGGTGAGCGGCGGGGCCGGGGCGGATCTGGCCACCGCGGAGACCGTGTTCGCCGCCTCCCGCTGCCTGTTCGATCAGGTTACCGAAGAGCTGGGGTCCACCGACGCGGCGGCGTTGACGCACTCCCAACTGGAAGACCTGCTGGGCTCACGGATGCGGGAAGTGACCCGGCAGCTGTTCCAGGATCATCTGCGGCTGCGGGAGCTGACCGAGCAGCGGCTGACGGAGGTCGTGGACGCCACGGGCGTGGAGCGCACCCGGATCGAGCGGGGCCGCTCCCGGATCCTGGCGACGGTGTTCGGGAAGGTGACGGTGACCAGGATCGCCTACCGCGGTGCCAAGGTGGCCGATCTGCACCCGGCCGACGCGGTGCTGAACCTGCCGGCGGGGATGCACAGCCACGGATTGGCCAAACTCGCGGCGATCGAGGCCTCCCGGGGCTCGTTCGCCGAGGCGTGCGAGCGGATCAACGCCGTCACCGGCGCCGGGATCGGGCACCGGCAGGTCCAGGAGCTGGCCGTGGGCGCCGCGGCCGACATCGACTCCTTCTACGACGCCCTGGTGCCCGCCCCGTGCACCGACGCCACGGCGCTGGTGCTCTCGGTCGACGGCAAGGGCGTGGTGATAAGGCCGGAGGCGCTGCGCGAGGACACCGCGAAGGCCGCGTCGGCCAAAGGCGGCAACAAGATGAAGTCCCGCCTGGCCGCCGGGGAGAAGCACGGTCGCAAGCGCATGGCCACCCTGGGCGCCGTCTACGACGCCGAGCCCGCCGAGCGCGGCGTCGACGACATCATCACCGACCCCGACCCCGACCCCGACCCCGACCCCGACCCCGGCGACGGCGACGGCGACGGGCACGAACGCCGTCCGGGGCCCAAGGCCAGGTCCAAGTGGCTGACCGGCTCGATCGACGACACCGCCGCGCAGGTCGTGGCCGCGGTGTTCGACCAGGCCGAGCACCGCGACCCGACCCACCGCCGGTGCTGGGTCGTCCTCGTGGACGGGGCCCGCCACCAACTCGACCTGATCAACGCCGAGGCCGAGCGCCGGGGCGTGAAGGTACACATCGTCATCGACCTCATCCACGTGCTCGAATACCTCTGGGACGCGGCCTGGTGCCTACACGAGGCCGGCGACCCGGCCGCCGAAGCCTTCGTCGCGCGACACGCCCGCACCATCCTCGGCGGCGGCGCCGAACAGGTCGCGGCCGCCCTGCAGACAGCCGCCCGCACCGCCCAGCTGCAGAAGAAGCGACGCAAGGGCATCGACGACGCCATCGGCTACCTCCGCAACAAGGCCCAGTACCTGCGCTACGACACCGCGCTGGAACGCGGCTGGCCCATCGCCACCGGCATCATCGAAGGAGCCTGCCGCCACCTGGTCAAAGACCGACTCGACATCACCGGAGCCCGCTGGGGCCTGCCCGGAGCCGAAGCCGTGCTCAAGCTCCGCGCCCTGCGCGCCAACGGCGACTTCGACACCTACTGGTCCTGGCACGAGAAGCAGGAGTTCGCCCGCAACCACCAGGCGCGTTACCGCGACCAGCTCATACTCACGGCCTGATCGACAACACCCTCATCAGATCTGCACCCAAAGGCGTTTGTGCAACGTTCCGCGAGTTCGCCGTTCCCCAACGGCTGGCAGAGCCGAGGCTTAGAAGCTGTTGTCTTTCCGAGCTTGAGGACGGCGTTTTGCCTGGTCGGGCATAGGGGTGGTGG
>NZ_JBHSOA010000040.1:0-15590 GCF_042655885.1 Streptomyces chlorus | reverse complement strand
TCCGCCAGCCACCGAAAACCAGTGACAAACATAGGCTCATGATTTCTGGCGCAGGACACTAGTAGGGCTTGGTTATCTTGGATGAGTAGCGGTGTGTCGTCTCTCGGAGGTGAGGGCCATGACACCGCGGGAGCTCACAAAGGCCCAGCAGCGGCTGACGGCGTTCGCGGCCGAGGTGTTCGGCTCGTTCGGCCGGGTCGACCAGCGGCGGTGGGGCGAGCGGTATGTGCGCGGGCTGCTGGGGGCGGGGCGGCGCAAGTCGATGGAGCCGATGGCGGCCCGGCTGGGGGTGGACCGGCAGGGGCTGCAGCAGTTCCTGGCCGACGCCCCCTGGTCACACCGGATGGTGCTGGCCGAACTGGCCTGGAAGATGGAGCCGGTCATCCGCCCGGCCGCCTGGGTGGTCGACGACGTGTCCTTCCCCAAGGACGGGCACGCCTCCCCGGGGGTGGCCGCGCAGTACTGCGGGGCGTGGGGCAAGACCGCCAACTGCCAGGTCGCCCCGAGCGTGCACCTGGTCACCGACGCCGCGTCCTGCCCGGTGAACTGGCGGCTGTTCCTGCCCGCCGAATGGGATCCGGAGACCGCCGAGGAGCCCGAGAACGCCGTCCTGCGGCGCCGCCGGGCGCGCGTCCCCGAGGAGACCGGGCACGTGGAAAAGTGGCGGCTGGCCGTCGACATGGTCGACGAACTGCGCTGCTGGGGGTTGGACCCGCCGCTGGTCGTGGCCGACGAGGGCTACGGCCAGGACGGCGCCTTCCGGCTGGCGCTGACCGAGCGCGGCATCCCCTACACGGTGGGGGTGCGCTCGGACACGGTGGTGCTGCCCGAGACCGCGCAGCGCACGGCGCTGGTCCGGTCGGGGACCGGCCGCAAGCCGGTGCCGCGCTACCGCGACCGGCCCGTCTCGGTGCACGACCTGGTCGCGGCCGGCGGGCGCGGCGGGCCTGCACCGGGTGACCTGGCGGCAGGGCTCCAGGGGGCCGCTGCGCTCGTCCTTCGCCGCCCTGCGGGTCCGGCCGGCCGAGGTGCGGCTGTGCCGGGCGCACTTTGGGCGGGACCTGCCGGTGTGCCGGCTGCTGGCCGAGTGGCCGGCCGGCGAGGAGGAGCCGGTCAAGTACTGGCTGTCCACCCTGCCCGCCCACACCCCGCTGCGGCGCCTGGTGCGCTCGGCGAAGATCCGCTGGCGGGTGGAGCACGACTACCGGGAGCTGAAGACCGCCCTGGGGCTGGGCGACTTCGAGGGCCGCACCTACCCGGGCTTCCTGCGGCATCTGACCCTGGCCTCGGTCGCCCAGGGGTTCTGCACCCTGGAGCGGCTGTCCCCGAGGGCAGCGGCCACGGCCTGACGACCTACCAGGTCGTGGCCGCGCTGCAGCTCCTGCTGGCCTGCTGGGCGGGGCGGTGTCCGCTGTGCCGGACACCACTGCCCCCACCCCGACACACCAGACCCGCCCCAACCTGACCAAGCCCTATTAGCTGTCTTGACAGCATGCATCCCTTATGGGCCTTTTCCGCAGCGCGGCGGACCGGGTCTGAAGCAGGACGTTCACCAGTGACCTTGCGGGTAGCCGCCCGGACCAGACTTCAGGGCGCATGAGGAAGATACGACGTACTTCCGCGCCGGCACTACCAGTGGGCGACCGGACCCGGAAGGTGGACAAAGTGAGTGAAGACGCCGTGTGGGTCAGAGGCGTGACGGGCATCCAACTGCATCACGTGACCGATCTTCAGGACGCTCGTCGGTTCCTGGGCAACGCCGTCATGGCGCTGGGCGCAGCCCATGTGAGAACGGGCGACGCCAGGTTCTCCGGTCTCGCCGACCAGCTCAAAGTAATGGTCGCCCAAACGCACGACCTGGAGGGTGAGGCACGGGAGAGCATGCACCGGCTGCACTCCACGGATCCCGAGCGGTTCGTACGCTGCCGGGAGGGCGAGGAGCCCTGGCCGGACGAGCTCCAGGCGGGCTTCGTCCCGCGCCACACCTGCCAGGACAAGTGCCTCTACCACGACCATGAGGTGCTGGACGCCATCCTGCAGTGCACCTGCGGCCGGCCCCCGTGCCGTGCTTGCGCCATCGCGGGGGCGCCCTGACACGGAGAACACGGAGAGCGGAGCGTGCCATCCCTGGCCGCCTGTGCACGGACGGTGACGGCCCCGCCAGCTCCTACCATGTGCGTCAGACGGTGTACGAGCGGGCCCCGGTCCCAGCAAGCCTGCCGCCCTCCACGATGAGGTACTCCTGACGGATCGGGCGATTGTCGAACCAGCACTCCAGGATTTCCCGGACGCCTGCCGCGTACCTGGCCTGCGCGGAGAGCGTCGAACCGGACACGTGCGGTGTCATGCCCTCGTGCGGCATGCCGCGCCACGGGTGGTCCTCTTCCGGCGGCTCGGGGTACCAGACGTCCCCGGCGTAACCCGCCAGATGGCCTCGTTCCAGAGCGCGTACCACGGCGTCTCGGTCGACGATCAGCGCGCGGGCTGTGTTGACGATGTACGACCCTCGCTTCATGGTCGCGAGCATCTCGTCGTCGAAGAGGTTCACCGTCTGCGCGTGCAGCGGCGCGTGGATGGAGAGCACGTCGACGGCGGCCGCCAGGGAGCGGGCATCCGCATGCCAGGTCAGCCCCAGCTCCTGCTCGAGGTTTGGTGGCACCCTGTGCACGTCGTTGTAGTGCAGCTTCACATCGAACGGCTTCAGTCGGCGGAGTACTGCCATGCCGATCCGTCCGGCACCGAAAACGCCGACGTCCATGCCCTCCAGGTCGTAGCTCCGCGAGACGCTGTCGGCCACGTTCCACCCTCGGCGGGCGGTGACCCACTCGTGGGCGGGCAGATAGTTGTGGACGAGAGCGAGGATCTGCATGACCGCGTGCTCCGACACGCTGATGCTGTTGCTGTAGGTGACCTCCGCCACGGTGACGTCGTGCTCGATGGCGCTCGGCAGGTCCACGTGGTCCGAACCGATCCCGGCTGTGATCGACAGCTTCAAATGCGGTGCGCGCCGGATCCGGTCAGGGGTGAGATAGGCGGGCCAGAACGGCTGCGAGATCACCACCTCGGCGTCGGAAAGTTCCCGTTCCAGCACGGAGTCGGGCCCCTCCTTGTCGGAGGTGACGACCAATGTGTGGCCCCGTCCCTCCAGGAACGGACGCAGACCGAGTTCGCCGGAGACGCAGCCGACCAGCTCACCCGGCTTGAAGTCGCTGCTCCGGGGGGTGGGCGCTGTCTGCCCTCCGGGATAGCCGCTGATGACGGGGATCTCATCTCGGGCATACCTGGGCGGGTAGCCGTCAACTGGATCCGGATAAAGCACCGTGAGAATCTTTGCCATGGCCGTACTCCTACGAAGGCCGGCGCACAGGCGTGGTCCGGTAACCGCGCATTCGCTCCGGCCGGCCTTGCTGTCCAGTGCCGAGTGACCGGGCCGCCGCACAATAAACGGGCCTAAACACACTGATCACCGCGCTCGCAAAGCCCCGACCGAGCAGCCTGCGGCGCGGAGGTCACGTCCTTTCCACCCGGCGGGGCCCGCCGCGTCATACCCGCCCATTCGGCACGGCGGCGCAGGGCGACCCCAGGGGCATCTCCAACTCGCCTTGACACGCCGTCGTCACAGGCGTTGCCTGGAATAAGAGGCGATGCTGCTCCGGTGTTCATTGGCTCGACCAGAACCGCGCCACGGCTTAAGGCCGAAAGCGCAGCGAGGCGGAGACGAATCATGGCGACGTATGAGTATTCCTGCAACCGCTGCGGATCATTCGACGTCAAGCTGCCGATCGGCACAGCGCCGATCGCGCACGCCTGCCCGCAGTGCTCGAATACGGCTCGGCGTGTGTACTCATCCCCCGCGACCGCGTTCACCTCGCCTGCCGTAGCGGGCCTGCGCAAGCAGGAGGAAAAGTCTTGGGAAAATCCCACGGTGGTCACGCGGGTGCCTCCCGAGCAGGCTGCGCCGAGGCCGGCCCATCCGGCCCTCGCCCGGCTCCCCCGGCCCTGAGGGGAAGTCTCGGACCGTCAGAATCAGTCCAACATCCCCTCGGAGAAGGGGCGCGGGACGGTCTCTGCCGCCTCACCAGAGACACGGGGTACGCGCAACAGCATCTCGGTCGCATGACCGCCCGGCGGGCCCATCGCTCGCGGAGCGAAATCTCGGGAGGTGCCCCTTGGCCAACGTCGGACTTCTCTTTGTAGGCGCGGTGCTCTTCCTGAACGGATTGATGCTGCTGGGAAAAGTCGACAGCCGGGCAGCCGCCGTATTCAATCTTTTCGTGGGCGGGCTTCAGGTCCTCACACCCACATATCTCATCATCGCCGCGAATCGGGACCCCCACCAGATCGCGCTCGCATCGGGCATCTTCCTCTTCGGTTTCACATACCTGTATGTAGGAATCGGACTACTCATGGGGCTCGACACCACAGGGGTGGGCTATTACTCACTATTCGTGGCCATCGTGGCTCTGGGGTATTCCTTCGTCAACTTCCGACTGTTCGACGATCAGTCGTTCGGAGTGATATGGCTCTATTGGGCGTTCCTCTGGTTCCTTTTCTTCCTACTCCTGGGACTGAAAATGGAGACCTTGACGTCTTATGTCGGCTGGGTGACCGCGATTGAAGGCTGGGTAACCGGCGTCATACCGACATTCCTACTGCTGGCCGGTTATTGGGTCACCGAGAACTTCTTTGAAATGGCGATCGCGCTGGGCGCGTTCGGCGTCCTGACCTTCGCCGCGCTGTGGATTGTACTTCGCCGGAGGCGGCCCGGCAGGCCCGCGGAGGAGTACGGCGTGCGGGTGCCGAAAACCCCGTCCATGGCCTGCGACGTGCAGGTTCTCGTGAACCGCCGTTGGCCGCAGGACGGGTGTGTCAGGCTGACCAATCGTGCTCCTGCGACTGCCCTGCCTCGCCGTGTCGAGCGTGTTCGCCTTCATCCGGCTGCTGCCGATGAGCGATGTCGACAAGGACATCGAGATATTGACACTGCGCCACCAACTGGCGATCCTGCAGCGGCAGACCGGCAGACCGGCAGACCGGCAGACCGGCAGACCGGCAGACCGGCAGACCGGCAGACCGGCAGACCGGCAGACCGGCAGACCGGCAGACCGGCAGACCGGCAGACCGGCAGACCGGCAGACCCCGGGTCACCCCGGCGGACCGTGCTCTCCTTGCCGCACTCCTCCACCGGTTGCCTCGCGCCCGGCTGCGGCAGCTCCACCTGATCGTCTCCCCTACGACGATCCTCCGGGGGCACCGCGACCTCATGCGCCGTCGCCACGCCGATGTCTCCCGACGTAAGCGTCCCGGCAGACCGCCCACCCGTCGCTCTATCCAGGCTCTCGTCCTGCGCCTGGCCCGGGAGAACGGCGGGTGGGGTTACAGACGGATCCACGGCGAGCTCGCCGTGCCGGGCATCAAGGTCGCGCCCTCGACCGTGTGGGAGATTCTGCGCACGCATGGGATCCAGCCCGCACCCGAGCGCGACCGCCAGAGCTGGGCTGCCTTCCTGCGCGGCCAGGCCCACGCGATCCTGGCCTGCGACTTCTTCACCGCCACCACCCTGAGCGGCGCGACTGTGTACGTCTTCGCCGTCATCGAGCACGCCGACCGCCGCATCCGCATCCTTGGTGCGACGGCCCATCCCACCGCGGCTGGGGCACCCAGGCCGCCCGGAATCTCGTGATGGATCTTCAGGACGCAGGGGCCACCGTCACGCGCCTGATCCGGGACCGCGACAGCAAGTACACCCGGGCGTTCGATGCCGTCTTCGAGGCCGAGGGCTTCGAGATGGTCACCACCGGTATCCGCGTTCCCCGCATGAACTCGATCATGGAACGCTGGGTGCAAACCTGTCGGCACGAGCTCCTCGACCGCACCTTGATCTGGAACCTGTCCCACTTGCTCCACGCGCTCGGCGAGTTCGAGTCGTTCTACAACGAGCACAGGCCGCACCGCGCCCTGCACAGCGCAGCGCCGCTTCGGCCGGCCCCCGAACCCATCACCGACCCCACCCGGCTCGACCACCTCGACATCCGCCGACGAGACCGACTCGACGGCATCCTCCACGAGTGCACACATGTCGCTTGACCTGCGAGGACGTAATAATCGGCACTCGCACCTTGTGTGAGCGGTGCTCGACCGAGCGCATCAGCTCCCGGCGGGCCACGCCGTAGAAACGCAGCTTGTCGGTGATGACCACCCGCGGCACCGCACCGGTCCTCTTCAGCAGGCGGCGGAAGAACCGCCGGGCCGCGGCCTTGTTCCGCCGGTTCTGCACAAGGATGTCCAGGACAGTGCCGCCGGCGTCGACGGCCCGCCACCGGTACGTCGGCTCCCCGTTGATCCTGACGAACACCTCGTCCAGGTGCCACGTGTCCCCGGGCCGAGGCCGCCGACGGCGCAGCGAGCCGGCGTAGGCCTGCCCGAACTTCAGACACCACCGCCGGACGCTCCCGTAAGACACGATCACGCCGCGGGCGAGCAGCAGCTCCTCGACCTCGCGGAAGCTGAGCGGGAGGCGGAAGTACCGCCACACGCAGTGGGAGATGATCTCCGCCGGGTAACCGGTGCCCCCTGTACGACGGCGGCACGGACGACACGAGTGAACCCCTCCCCGGCATGACCAACCAGAAGATCATCCAACCCGGTCAGTCAACGTGACAGTGCCTCTCCACCAGGTACCGGTGCCCCTGGTACGACGGCGGCGTACTGCCCACGGACAACCCCCTCCACCATGATCAACCCGAAGATCATCCCACCCGGCCAGCCAACATGACAGTGCCGCCCGAACGGCCGAGGGCCGTTGCCGCACCAAGCGGCGTGCGGTTGCGGCCTGCCGTTCTGCGGCGAGCGTTTGCCGGACCTGCCGGCCGGCGCCAGGCTGGGAGCATGGTGCGCGCGTCGGCTTCGAACATGCTGACCGGGTGGGCTGTCGAGAGTCCTGGTCCGATCGCGGACGGCCCACTGGTGTCCGTGCGGCGTACCGTGCCCTCGCCGGGGCCTGGTGAGCTGTTGCTGAGGATCGAGGCGTGCGGCGTCTGCCGCACGGACCTGCACCTTGCCGAAGGTGACCTGCGCCCGCACCGGGCATCGACCGTTCCCGGTCATGAGATCGTCGGCCGCGTGGCCGCCGTCGGCGAGTCCGTCACGGGGTTCCGGGTCGGCGACCGAGCCGGTGGGGCGTGGCTGCGCAGCACCTGCGGCCGATGCCGCTACTGCCGGGCCGGTCGCGAGAACCTCTGCCCGGCCTCCCTCTACACCGGCTGGGACGCGGACGGCGGTTTCGCCGATGTCACCCTCGTTCCGGCGGACTACGCCCACGCGCTCCCGGACGACCAGGACGCCGTGCTGCTGGCACCGCTGCTGTGTGCCGGGATCATCGGCTACCGGGCTCTGCGCCGCAGCGCCCTGCCACCCAACGGCCGGCTCGGGATCTACGGCTTCGGGGCATCGGCCCATCTGGCGGCGCAGGTCGCCCTGGCCGAAGGAGCGACCGTGCACGTGCTGACCCGTTCGGCACGGGCCCGTGAACTCGCCCTCGACCTGGGCGCCTCCTCCGTGGGCGGCGCCTACGACCGCCCGCCCGAACCACTGGATTCGGCGATCCTGTTCGCACCAATAGGGGATCTGGTGCCCGTGGCACTGGAGGCACTGGACCGTTCGGGAACGCTCGCCGTGGCGGGCATCCATCTCACCGACATCCCCGTGCTCAATTACCGCCGTCACCTCTTCGAAGAGCGGAATCTGCGCAGCGTCACCTCCAACACCCGGCAGGACGGCCGCGACTTCCTGGACACGGCCGCGCGGATCGGTATGCGGGTCACCGTCAGCCCGTATCCGTTGAGCCGTGCCGACCAGGCTCTGAGGGACCTGGCCGCCGACCGGGTCAGCGGCGCCGCCGTGCTCGTGCCCGGATGACCCGCCGCGACGCACTCCTTGGACGTGCTCCGAGAGGTCGCGGTAGCGGGTGACGGAGTGGTTGAAGAAGTTCCGCCGCGAGCGGCGTGTGTTATGCGACATCCTGCGGGTTCCTCCTGGCTTTCATCTCTCGTTGCTGCAGGTCAGCCCGGCAGACGGAAGCGAGGGATCCGCATAGATCATGACGGACCCTCGGGATTCCTGAAGAACCGTCATGAGCCCTGCACAGACGCACAGACGCACAGGCCGAAGGCGACGAGGTGCCTGGTCAGGCCCCATGCCGAAGAACCAAGGACCACGGCGAACTCGCGGGAGGACGCGCAGAGTCACATGCGTACGTACTCCTCGGTATCCTCGGCGAAGTCCGTCAGTGCCTGGTCGGTGAGTGTGGGACGGGTCTGTGCGATGGCCTGCAGGTAGTCCTCCGTGCCGGCCGGTGCGCCTTTCCCCTGGGCGACTTCGCGTTCGAAGGCGGTCTGGGCGCCCTTGCGAGCAGCGAACTCGATATCGGCCGGCGTGAACATTGCGCTTGCCTCCGCCAGACGGCGGAGATCGACATGGGCGGCGGCGGTCCCGAGGTAGCGCTGCCAGACCGCCGAACGGGCCTGCGGATCGGGCGGGCCGACCGGGATGACGTAGTCGAAGCGGCCGGGCCGAAGGAACGCAGGGTCGAGGAAGCGGACGGAGTTCGTGGCGCAGATCAAGAGGCGGTCGTCGTGGTCGCGGAAGCCGGGGATCAGCTTGAGCAGTTCGTTGGTGACTCCATGACTGGGGTCGACAGCCGTACCGGACCGGGCAGAAGCGATCTCCTCGACCTCGTCGATGAAGAGAACCACCGTCTCCAGCTCGGCCAGCTCGGTGAACGCCTCCCGCAGCGAGGCCGCCAGTCCTCCCTCCCGGAACGACGCAAGCCGGGACGGGAAGAGTTCCACGAAGGGCCACCCCAACCGCGAGGCAACCGCTCGGGCGAAGCTGGTCTTTCCGGTGCCCGGCGGCCCGAAGAGGATGACCGCCTTCGGCGGCCTCACTCCATACCGCTCGGCCAGCGCGGGCCGGGCCAGCGGCAGCACGATCCGCCGCTCGATGGCTTCCTTCACCTCTTCCATTCCCGCAAGGCTGTCCCACAGATCCCCGGGAAGCATCCTTCCCCCCAGTTCCGCCAGGAGGCCGGCATCGCTCGCGCCGAGCTGCTCGACCTTCTCGTAGAAGACGAGCCCGCTCCGGGACCGGTAGCCTGAACTTTCCAAGGCAACGGCTCCCGTCGCCCCCGGGGCCAGGAGCGCGCCGATCCGGCGGACTCCCTGGGACCGCAAGCGCCGCTCAAGCTCGGCGATCAAGAAGCTCCCCATGCCGCGGCTGCGCCACGTCCCGGCCAGGGCCACCAGGATGATCCAGCCCCTCTCGCCGGAGACCTGCGCCACGCCGACGCCCACCAGCTCGTCGCCGACCACCGCCACCACGGCCGGTCCTGCGGCCCTGGCTGCGGCCACGACCTCCGATACCGGAAAAACGGCGGGAGCCTCGTCCACCTGCTGATTCTGGTCCCAGATCTGGATGGCGCGGTCCAGATCATCGTCGTGGAAGTCCCGAAATCGCCACGCCGGCATCGTCATCACCTTCGAGAGGGGGTCACCACCGCTCCCTAGCTCAGGTAGTGCCCCGCCACGGATCCTTGCTTCATTCTCCCCATGTGCGCCTCCCGGGCGCGCGTCGAACGAGGGTGCCGTTAACGTACAGGGAACCAAGTGACATGTAGCTCAGCGTGATGTTGGTCCTGTGGGTTCGCCGCCGTTCGGCTCCGCCCCTACGACCCCGTCCCTCTTCCCAGACGGTGAGCACGTGCTCCTGGTCGTCCTCCTCCAAGCCAGGTCCGGCGGGCGGTGGTCTCGGGGTTCGGGGAGCATCCGAGCAGGGATCACCGCTACGGAGTTCAGTTTCCTGAACGCTTCGGTGCCCCGGTCAGCGGCCCTGGCGGAATGGGTTGTACGTCTCGAAGGAGCCTTCGTCGGCCTCTCCGCGCCGACGCCGTTCGGCCTGGTACGCGGTCCAGGCGAGTTCACCCTGCACAGCGGAATCGCAGACCATCAATTGTTGAACGCTGTGCGGGGCACGGCAGCCGCCGCCGGCTACGGCCTCACCCCAGAAGAAGTGACCCTCCGGTTGGGTCGTCGCTTGCCGCGCTGCGGGCCCTCCCCCGCTGTCCTGCCGTCCGGATCGGCCCTTCCCCCAGGCGCGACGGCGGCGGCAGCAGGCCGCCCGACTACTTGGCGCTCTGCTGCAGGCTCCGGACCCACTCCCGGCCGCGGTCGGCGCGACGGCGCCGCGCTGAGCGGAGCGCCCACGACGGGCCCGGCCACCTCGCGGCAGCAGCCGCTCCCTCGACCACGACGGACGGTGCGGTCTGCTCACGCTCGCCCGTGCGTGACGGCGGCAGTACGGAGAACGGCCCAGCTCCGACGGGGTCGATGGCATACGCCGGGCTGGGTCTTCACGGTTGCGCCCGCCACGATCCTGGCCTGACACCGGTCCTTGGGCGTAGTGGTCGCGCAGAAGGGTGTCCACGGATTGCCCACACGCCTTGGTTCCGCGGACCTGGAAATTCCACCTCATTGAGGGCCTTTGTGGGCGCGCCCGCGGCTTCCGGTGCCCGCTTGGGGCAACTGTTGCCGTGTCCAATCGGTCCAGGCGCCCGGGCGCCTGCTGTGACAGGAGATCGCTATGCGTGTTTCCCGCTTTGCTGCCGCGCTCGGCGTGGCAGTCGCCGTGGTGCTGGGTGGTGCTGGAGCTGCTGCCGCCGGCGCCGCCGCGCCGGGGGCGACCGGTGCGTACGCCTCGAATGACCACCATCGTGGGGACCAGGGCGAGGACGGGCCCCGGTACCACCACGGGCACGGGAAGGACAGGGACCGCCACCACGGCCACGGGAGGGACAGGGACCGCCACCACCGGCACGGGTGGGACAGGGACCGCCACCACGGGCACGGGCATGGCCACGGGCACAGGCGCGGCTGACACGATCGCCGAACGTGATGGGGCGGCCCGATTCGGGCCGCCCCATCACCATCGCAGTTGGCCGCAGGACCTTCCCCCCTCCGCAACCAGCCTGTCCTCCGCCCCGACCGAGCCCCCTGCAGTCGGTGTCCCGTCTCATTCGATCTTGTCGCTGGGCGGCGTCCTGACCTGCGGAGACAAAGTCGCGCGAGACGCCGATGAGCCGTCGTCTCACTTGATGTTGTCGGCGAGGTGCGTTTCCACCGCCGACGATCGGCGGGCGGCGGCACGCTGACCTGGACTGTCTCACCTGACCTTGTCCTTGACGTGTGAACCGGACCCCGTCAGGTGAGACGGAGGCAAGGTCTCGCGAGACGGGACAGTCGGCAGCGCGCGGACCACGTAACCCGCCCACCATGGCCGTGCTCTGGCAGTGTCCAAGAACCGATCGGCTCTTGGACAGCGGCGCCTGGAGATCGACACGCCGAGCCGGAGCCGACCGCTGGTGTCCAGCAAGGATGTCCAACAGCTACCGACTCGGGGCCGCTACAGCGACGCGGGAAGTCGCTGCCCTCTGTGGGCTTTGTAGGGGATGCGCTCGTCGTCGGGGTGACGCTGGTGCAGCGCCGCGCCCCCGAGGGGCGGTTGAACGGGGGCATGACCCTCGCCGTGACCGGCCTCCTCGGGGGCATCGCCTGCGGCGTGGCGGGCGGCGGTCGACTGGTGGAGCACGCGGGCCCTGCCGCCGGGTGCCTCGCCCCGGTCACCGCTGCCGATTGCGCACTGCCGCTCTACGCGATCCGGCGCGGCGCGCGCTGAGCCCTGGCCCTGTTCGGCGCGGACTGCCCGGCGGCCCGCGCGAGCGCCCAGGGGTGCCTCAGCACTGCGCCGGCTTGCGCCACGAGCACTCCAGGTCCCCGTTGCTCTCCGTGCTCCGGAGGGCCTTCGGCCGCACCGTCACCGCCCGGTTCTCGTCGGACGAGGCGAGGGTGACCACGATGGCGTCCTCGATGCTCTTGACCGAGCCGGCGAGATAGTTGTTGAGGACGACGCTGTAGACGAGTTCGCGTCCGCCCGCGTCGGTGACGTATCCCGACAGGGCCGACGCGCCCGTCAACGACCCCGTCTTGCCACGCGCGTTGAGTGCGGCCGGCGTGCCGCACAGACGCGAGCGCAACGTACCGCCGACGAAGCGGTTCGGGTCACAGGCCACCGGGAGGGCCCGGTACCAGTCGGCGTACCAGGGCTCGGTGCGCACCGACAGGAGCAGCTTGGCGAGCTGGTCTGCGGGGACGCTGTCCATCCGGGACAGCCCGGAACCGTCGACCTGGCGCAGCTTGCCCGGGTCGACGCCGACGCGCTTCAGGTAGCCGCTGATGCCGGCGAGGCCGGCATCCCAGGTGCCGCGCCCGGAGGTCTCGTATCCGATCGCCTTGGTCAGCGCCTCGGCGTGCATGTTGTTGGACAGCTTCAGGAACGGGATCAGCAGCTCCTTGAGGGGCATGGACTCGTGCGTGGCGAGCCTGTGCGCGCCCTTCGGAGTCGCCTCGCCGAGCCGGGTCGCCCCGGTGACGCGCACGCCGTGCGTGGCCAACGCGTCGCGGAAGACATCCGCGGCGTAGCCGGTGGGCTCCCAGACGCTGACCCACTCCTTGGCGGTGGCGCCGCCAACAGGCAGGGTGCCGCTGACGGTGACGGTGTTGGCGCCGTGCTGCCGCTCGACGGTGAGGTCGCTCGGGCCGCCCCGGTCGACGGTGGTCGCGCGCACGTCGAGGTGGACATAGTGATTGGCCGGGGTGACGGTGGTGCGCGGCCGGTCGCCGGGCTTGGCCCCCGGCGCCGCATGCACGATGACCGTGCCGGTGTCGTAGTCGGTGTCGGGGGCGACGCTCAGCGCGGAGGTCTGCGCCGAGTAGTACGAGGATTCGTCGTCGGAGGCCCAGGAGCGGCCGAGCCGTTGGTCGTCGAAGCGGGTGTCGTCGGCGACCAGGCGCCCGGTGACGCGCCGCACCCCCGAGTCGGCGAGCGCGGCGGCGAGCCGGTCGTAGTCCTCGGCGAGCAGGGTCGGATCGCCGGTGCCGCGCAGATACAGGTCGCCGTCGAGTACGGAGCCGTGCCGGGCACCGGTCGACAGGACGTCGGTGGTGAAGCGGTGGTCGGGGCCGAGCAGCGCCATGGCCGCGGCCGAGGTGAGCAACTTGGTGTTGGAGGCGGGCATGAGCCGCCCGCTCGGCAGATGCTGATAAAGGACCGCGCCGGTCTTCGCGTCGGCGACGACGACGCTCGCGGCGCCGCCGTCCATGCGGGCGTCGCCGAGGATCGTGTCGATGGCCTCCGGCAGCCCGGTCCGGTCACCGTCCGCCCCCGCGGGCGAGCTCCAGCTGAACGTCGCCGCGACCACGGCGGCGACGACGGGCCAGATCCAGTGGCGCATACGGGTGGTGCGTCTCACGGGTCTACTCATGCCGCAGGAGCATCCCGGATCCCGGCCGATGGCAACAGACCCCCGCGCCGATCCGCACCCCGCCACCGCTGCGCAGGTGCCCGGCACGACCGATCACCACCACCTCGCCACGCACCTCGCTTCCGGCCTGTGGCGCGTCCAGCGGCTTGCTCTCACAGGGGCAGCGTTATGCCCAGTTGCTGCATGGCGGTGGAGGGCGGGCCACCTTCGGAGCGTTCGGTCTGGCGTTGTCAGGTTGAGTGAGTGCTCGAGGGTGTGAGCCGGTTCGGCGCGTTTCGGCTTCGGCGGTGACAACGGCTCAGGCTACGGCGTCGCCGGTCTGCCTGCCGCGGCCTGAGCACGGGGCCGGAATCCGGCCCCACCACACCCGACCCACCGTCAGGCACCCACACCCTCAACCACGTGACAACGCCGTCGATTGTGATGGGCGGGGCCACCCCCTGCCGGGGTGGCCCCATCGCGTTTCAGAGCAACCTTCCGGGAAGTTCGCGAGTCATGTGTATGCGTCACCGATCCGGTGCGCATGATGTCCGAATTACGGAAGGTCCCATGACTTCTCTCGCCGTCGTGCGGCGCACCATCTCCGCGTTTGTGCTGGCCGCACTGGTCGGCACGGCGCTGGCCGGTCCTGCCCATGCCCAGGAGGAACCGCTGCCGGTCTCGATCACTGGCCCCGACAGCGTGAACCTCTCGCTGCACCCGGAGGCCGGTGGGCCGGGTGAGCCGCAGATCGAGCTGGGGCTCCGGGCGCCCGGCGAGCCGGTACCGGACGAGGACGGCGTCATCTGGCCGATCCACACCGGCGAGTACACGGTCACCGTGGACGCGAGCTCCCTGGCCGGCGTTGCTGCGGTGGACTTCTCCCAGCTCGGCGGGTGGCAGGGGTGCTCCGTCGACGGGCTCGTCGCCACCTGCAGCGACTACGAGATCTACGCGGGTCAGGACTACAACGACCTCGGCGGCATCCGTCTCGATGTAACCGACGAGAGCGCCGCGGGCGACTTCGGCGCCATCCAGATCACGGCCGCGGGCGAGGACCTGGCCTTCACCGGGCACACAGTGGACGTGCTGGTGGGCGGCCCGGAGCTGCTGATGAAGCAGCTGACCGAGCCCGAGGGCTTCCAGGCCGGTGACACCTTCCAGGCGCCGCTGGGCTTCCGCAACGTCGGCGGGCTGGGCGGCGACGGCATCGTGCTGCGGATCTCCGGCAGCCGGGGCCTGTCCTTCCCCAGCACCTTCAGCAACTGCTGGTACGAGCCGCGTGACCCCGACGATGTGCTCGGACGCTCCACGGCGCTCTGCATCTTCGACAGCGAGTTCACCGGTGAGGCGTCATACGGGCTGAGCGCGCCCTTCCCGATCGAGACGGCCGGTTTCGCGCTCTACGACACGATGTCCTACAGCTTCAGCGCGGTGCCCGCCGAGCAGGCGCGGGAGCTGCTGACCGAAGGCGACTACCAGGCGGGTGACGGGCCGGCGCTGGAGCTGGCCCGCGTGCCGGACGCGGACCCGGCCGATTACACCCGCTACGCGGAGATGGACTTCCCGACCGCGAACACCTTCGACCTCGATCTGACCGGTGAGCGGCTGCGGGCCCGCAAGGGCAGCACGGTGTCGGTGGACGGCGGTGTCATAGCCTCGAAGCAACAGTGCAGGTGAGAAGGGTTGCTCGTGGCAGTGCGGAGACCGTTGACGCTCGAGGAACGTGAGGAGATCGCGGTCGGCCGCGCCCGGGACGAAGGGGTGCGGGAGATTGCACGGCGGATCGGCCGGGACCCGTCGGTGGTCAGCCGGGAGATACGCCGGAACAGTTCGCGGCGCGGTTACCGGGCCTCGACCGCGGACCGTCGGGCCGCACAGCGACGTCGGCGTCCTCAACGGCAGGTGCTGAACACCGACTTGGTTCTGCGGGAGCGCGTTCTGGCGGACCTGCGGTACGGGCGGACACCGAACCAGATCGCGGGGCGTTTGAAACTCGAGTCCGCAGACGCGAGTGTGGCCCTCATGGAAGGCTCGCTCCCGGCCGGCGGGGAAACGATCTCGCACGAGGCCGTCTACACATGGATCTACGCGTTGCCCAAGGGCGAGCTCGCCCGCCTGGGCGTGATGCTGCCCAGCCGCCGCACCGCCCGCGGCCCCCGCAGCAGCCCGACGCCTCCAGGGGCGCCCGGATCACCGGCATGCGCTCCATCCACGACCGTCCCGCCGAAGCCCTCGG
>NZ_JBHSOA010000039.1:2837-80289 GCF_042655885.1 Streptomyces chlorus | reverse complement strand
ACGGCCGGTGAACTCTGTTCGCCCGAGTACTGGGTGCGGCAGGTCCGGGACACGGTGCGGTTCTGTGACGGCGTGCGCGAACTGGCAGGCCAGGGCGTCACCACCTTTCTGGAGCTGGGCCCGGACGCGGTACTGTCGGCCATGGGAGGCGACTGCCTGGCCGAACCGAGCGGTGGCGGCGGCGCGGTGTTCGTCCCCACGATGCGACGTGGCCGCCCGGAGCAGCGCGAACTGGTCCGCGCACTCGCCCTTGCGTACGCCCGGGGGACCCGGACGGACTGGAGGGCGTTCTTCTCCGGGACCCGCGCCCGCCGCGTGCCCCTGCCGACGTACGCCTTCCAGCGGCGGCGTTTCTGGCTGAGCCCCACCGGAGGCCGGCGCACCGGTGAGCACCCCGTGCTGAGCGCGCCGGTGCGTCTCGCCGATTCCCCTCGTGTGGTGCTGAGCGGCGGCATCTCGCTCCGGTCACACCCATGGCTGGCGGACCACAAGATCTCCGATGTCACCCTCCTTCCCGGCACCGCCTTCGTGGACATGGCCCTGTGGGCCGGCGGGCAGCTGGGCTGCGGGAGCCTCGCGGAACTCACCCTGGAGACGCCGCTGGTGCTGCCGGACAGCGGCGGCGTCGCGGTCCAGGCCGTGATTGGGGAGCCCGACGGAAACGGGCTACGGCCCGTGGAGATCTACGGGCGCCCCGAGGCGGCGACCGACGCTGCGACGGACGAGATCCCGTGGACGCGGCATGCGTCCGGGGTACTCGCTCCCGAGGCCGGCTCCGAGGCCGGTGACTCCCGGCTGTCTCCCACCGAGGCCTGGCCGCCCTCCGGCGCCGAACCCGTCGACATCACCGGCCTGTACGACGACCTGGCCCGCCAGGGGTACCTGTACGGACCTGGGTTCCGTGGGCTGCGTGCCGTCTGGCGCCGCGACGGTGAGGTGTTCGCCGAGGTGGAGACGGTCGGCGCAGCGGCGGACGCGACAGGGTTCGCCGTGCACCCGGCGCTGTTCGACGCCGCGCTGCACGCAATGGACATGGCGGCGGACGCGGACACCGGATCCGGCGCCGTCCGGATTCCGTTCGCCTGGCGCGGCGTCTCGCTGCACACAGCGGGTGCTTCGACTCTGCGGGTCCGTATCGCCGCGACCAGTGCGGACGAGGTGTCACTCGCCCTCGCCGACACGTCCGGCACACCCGTCGCCACCGTCGAGTCGCTCGTCCTGCGCGCGATGCCGGACGGGCACCTGGCCTCGACGCCTCCAGGCCGTCGCGGCGCCCTGTACCGCGTGCGATGGGCCCCGTTCCGGCTTTCGGAAAGGCAGGAAGAGGCGGCTCCGCCCACTCTCGACGACCTCCTCGGCTCGGACGGCCCGGCACCCGAGGCCGTCGTCCTGCCGTGCCGGCCGCCCCGGGACGCCGATGTGCCGACCGCCGTACGGGCTGTGCTGGGGCAGGTGCTGGACGGCGTACGGGCATGCCTGGCGGACGAGCGGTTCGCCTCCTCGCGGCTGGTCGTGCTGACCCATGGTGCGGTGTCCGTCGGCCCGGACGACGGCATCGACCTCACCCAGGCGCCGGTCTGGGGCGCCGTACGGGCGGCGCAGGCCGAGCATCCCGGCCGCTTCGTGATCGTCGACAGCGATGACGCTCCGGAGTCGCTGAGCCTGCTGGGGTCGGTCGCCCGGTGCGGTGAGCCCGAGGCCGTCCTCCGGGCGGGTGCCGTACGCGTGCCACGCCTGGCCGAACCGGCCGCGCCGTCCGGCGACCGGGGACATGGGCCGGGACGAGGGCCCTCGTGGGGCGTCGACGGGACCGTTCTGGTGACCGGCGGTACCGGGGCGCTGGGCCGGCTCATGGCACGGCACCTGGCGGCCGAGCACGGCGTACGCCATCTGTTGCTGGCGGGCAGGCGGGGCCCAGAGACGCCCGGTGCCGGTGAGCTGGTCGCCGAACTGGCCGCACTCGGGACCCGGGCGCAGGTCGTGAGCTGCGATGTTTCCGACCGCGCCGAACTGGCCGCACTCCTGGACGCGATCCCCGCCGAACGTCCTCTGAGCGCGGTCGTCCACGCCGCCGGCGTTCTCGACGACGCACTGGTCGACGGACTCACGCCAGCACAGCTCGACACCGTCCTGACCGCCAAGGCGGACGCGGCCCTGCACCTGCACGAGCTCACCCGCGATCTGGGCCTGCGGGCGTTCGTGCTGTTCTCCTCCACCGCGGCCCTCCTCGACGCCGCCGGGCAGGGCAACTACGCCGCGGCCAACGGCTTCCTGGACGCCCTGGCCGTCCACCGCCGGTCGCTGGGCCTGCCCGCCGTCTCGCTGGCCTGGGGACTGTGGACCGGGTGCGGCGGCATGGGAGACCGGCTCGACGCGGCCGCGCGACGGCGTGTCGAACGACTGGGACTGATGCCACTGACCGCGGAGGAGCACCTCGCCCTGCTGGACGAGGCCGTGGCCGGTGACGCGGTGAACGTCGTGCCGGTGCACCTGGATCCGCGCGCGCTCCGGTCCAGGGCCGACGACGTGCCGAAGCTGCTGAGCACACTGGCGCCCGGGCGGCCGCGCGGCCGGAGTGCCACCGCGTCACCGCCCCTGGTCCAGCGGCTCTCCACGCTCACCGAAGCCGAACGTGCCGAAGCCGTGCTCGACGTCGTACGCGCCCAGGTCGCCGCGGTCCTCGGGCACGACACGGCGGAGGACATCGACGCGACCCGGGCGTTCGGTGACCTGGGGATGGACTCCCTGGCCGCCGTGGAACTGCGCAACCGCCTGAGCACGGTGACGGGCCTGGCCCTCAACGCGACGCTGGTCTTCGACCATCCGACGCCCAGGACACTGAGCACCCACCTCGCGGAGCGACTGCGCGGCCGTGACACGTCCGTCTCCCCTCCCGCTTCCGCCGCCCCGGAGACCGTCGCCTCCGACGAGCCGGTGGCGATCGTCGGCATGGCGTGCCGTTACCCCGGAGACGTGCGATCGCCGGAAGACCTCTGGCGGCTGCTGGCCGACGGTTCGGACGCGATCTCCCCCTTCCCCACCGACCGGGGCTGGGACCGCGGTCCGTACGACCCGGAGCCCGGTACGCCCGGCAGGACGTACTGCCGCGAGGGCGGGTTCCTCCACGACGCGGCCGACTTCGACGCCGACTTCTTCGGCATCAGCCCACGCGAGGCCCAAGCCATGGATCCGCAGCAGCGCCTGCTGCTGGAGATCTCCTGGGAGGTGTTCGAGCGGGCGGGCATCGATCCGCACACGATGAAGGGCAGCGACACCGGCGTCTTCGCCGGAGTGATGTACCACGACTGGGGCCTGCGGCTCGGTCCGCTGCCCGAAGACATCGCCGGCCACCACGGCAACGGCAGCCTGGCTAGTGTCGTCTCGGGCCGGGTGGCCTACGTCCTCGGCCTGGAGGGACCGGCGGTCACCGTCGACACCGCCTGCTCGTCGTCGCTGGTCGCCCTCCACTGGGCCGTTCAGGCGCTGCGGCGCGGCGAGTGCGGTCTCGCGCTGGCCGGCGGCGTGACCGTGATGTCCACCCCGGACACCTTCGTGGACATGAGCCGGCAAGGCGGTCTCGCCGGCGACGGCCGCTGCAAGTCCTTCGGTGCCGGAGCCGACGGCACCGGGTGGGGCGAAGGCGCCGGCGTGCTGCTGCTGGAGCCGCTTTCGCGGGCCCTGCGCAACGGCCACCGGATCCTGGGCCTGATCCGCGGATCAGCCGTCAACTCCGACGGCGCCTCCAACGGGCTCACCGCCCCCAGCGGTCGGGCCCAGCAACGAGTGATTCGGCAGGCCCTGGCCGACGCCGGGCTGACCGCGGCAGACGTCGACGCCGTCGAGGGCCACGGCACCGGTACCGCGCTCGGCGACCCCATCGAGGCCCACGCGCTGCTGGAGACGTACGGCCGGGAGCGGCCCGGGGAGGTACTGCCCCTGTGGCTGGGCTCCGTCAAGTCGAACATCGGGCACACCCAGGCAGCCGCGGGTGTGGCCGGCGTGATCAAGACGGTGCTGGCGATGCGGCACGGGCTGCTGCCCCGCACGCTGCACGCCGACGAGCCGTCGCCGCAGGTCGGCTGGGCCTCCGGCGCCGTACGGCTGCTGACGGAACCGACCGACTGGCCTGAGACCGGGCGTCCGCGCCGGGCGGGCGTTTCCTCCTTCGGCATCAGCGGCACCAACGCCCATGTGATCGTGGAGGAGGGCCCCGCGCAGGAATTGGGAGTGTCCCACCGCCCCGACCGCTCGACCCTCGTGCCCTGGGTGGTGTACGGCCGAACCCCCGAGGCACTGCGTGCCCAGACGGCGAAACTGCGGAACCACCTGCACTCCCTCGCCGACGACCGGCTCACGGCGATCGGCTGGGCCCTGGCGACCACACGGGCCGCGCTCGACCACCGGGCGGTCGTCATCGGAGCCGACCACCACGAACTCGCCCTCGCCCTGGACGCCGTGGCGGACGGGGACCGGGGTGGCTCCGTCGTCGACGTCGCGCGGGAGGGCAAACTCGCCGTCCTCTGTACGGGGCAGGGGGTGCAACGCCTCGGAATGGGAAGGGAGTTGTACGAGGTCTTCCCGGAGTTCGCCGCCGCCTTCGACGAGGCGGCGGCCGAGCTGGACCGTCACTTGGAACGTCCGCTACGGCAGGCGGTGTGGGGCGAGGACCAGGCTCTGCTGGACCGGACCGACTTCGCGCAGGCTTCGCTGTTCGCGATCGAGGTGGCGCTGTTCCGTCTGCTGGAGTCCTGGGGACTGCGCCCGGACTGCCTGGCAGGGCACTCCCTCGGCGAACTGACGGCCGCCCATCTGGCTGGCGTGTGGTCGCTCGCCGACGCGGCGCGGCTGGTGGCTGCCCGAGGCCGACTGATGCGGACCCTGCCGCCCGGTGGGGTGATGGCGGCGGTGCACGCGGCCGAGGCCGAGGTGCTCCCCCTCCTGACCGGCCGGGTGGGTATCGCCGCGGTGAACGGTCCCCGAGCGGTGGTGTTGTCCGGCGAGGAGAAGGACATCGAACGGATCACGCAGTACTTCTCGTCCCGTGGCCGGACGGTCAAACGGCTGCCGGTCTCGCATGCCTTCCACTCGCCGCTGGTGGAGCCGATGCTCGACGACTTCCGGCAGGCCGCGGCGAACGCGACGTACCGAGCCCCGCGCGTCCCCCTGGTGTCGAACACGACGGGCCGGCTCGCCACGGCCGCCGAGCTGTGCTCGCCCGAGTACTGGGTCCGGCACGTCCGCGCCACCGTACGCTTCGCCGACGGCATCGACTCCCTGGTGAGCATGGGCGTCAGGACCTGCCTCGAACTCGGCCCGGACAGTGTGCTGTCGTCCCTCGGCGTCGACTGTGTCGGCGAGGAGCGGGACGTGGCGTTCGTACCGACGCTGCGCCGGAACCGGAGCGAGGAACGCGAGGTGCTCCTCGCCCTTGCCAGGGCCCACGCCCGGGGAGCGGACGTCGACTGGCGGGCGTTCTTCGCGAGGGAGGAGGCAGGCCACGTCGACCTGCCGACCTACGCCTTCCAGCGCAAGCGGTACTGGCTCGACATTCCGACCCCCGCGGCCACCGGCCTCGACGCCGCCGGACTCGAACCCGTCGGACATCCACTGCTCGGCGCCGCCGTCACGGCGCCGGATGCGGACGCCGACGTGCACAGCGTGGTGCTCACCGGCCGCCTCTCGGCGTCCGATCCGGCATGGGTCGCCGACCACGAGGTACTGGGCAGCGTGCTGCTGCCGGGCACGGCCTTCGTCGAACTCGCCCTCCGGGCAGGCGATCAGGCGGGCTGCACAAAGATCGAGGAACTCACCCTCGAAGCGCCGCTGACGCTGCCCCGCGACGGCTCGCCGATCGTGCTCCGCGTCGTCGTCGGCGCTCCGGACCCCTCCGGGACCCACACGCTGAGCATCCACTCCCGGGAGGAGGGCCCGCAGCAGCCATGGACGCGGCACGCCACCGGCTCCCTCTCCAGGGCTGCCGCCGAGCCGTCGTTCGACCTGACGGCCTGGCCACCGCCGGGCGCGACCGAGGTCGCGGTGGAGCGCGCGTACGAACACCTCCACGACCGGGGGTACGGATACGGCCCCGCCTTCCGGGGACTCAGGACGGCCTGGCGGCGCGGGGACGACGTCTTCGCGGAGGTGGCCCTGCCGGAGGCGGCCCGCGCCGACGCCGGACGCTTCGGCATCCACCCGGCGCTGCTGGATGCCGCGATGCACGCCGACCTGCTCGACGAGCGGGCCACGACCCTGCTGCCGTTCGCGTGGCGAGGCGTGTCGCTGCACGCGACCGGGGCGACCTCCCTGCGCGTTCACCTGCGGCGGGTGCGCGACGACGAGGTCAGCTCGCTGCACGTGGCCGACGACAGCGGCCGGCCCGTGGCCACGGTGGAGTCCCTGGTCTCCCTGCCGGTGACGGCGGAACGGCTCGCCGCACACCCTGGGCGGGCGTCCGGGCTCCACCACGTGATCTGGCAGGAGGCCCCCGCAGCAGGCGAGGCCCCGCGACTGCCGACCGTGCACGACCCCGCCACCGCTGTCCCCGCGCTGGTGCGGCACCCGGTGAGCCGGGCCGCCGCCGTCGACGTCCCGTCAGCGGTGCGTGAGGTCACGCACGAGACCCTGAAGTCCCTGCAGTCCTGGATCGCCGAACCCCGGTTCGCCTCCTCGAAGCTCGTGGTGGTGACCCGCCGCGCCGTGTCCACCGGCCCGCAGGACGACCCCGACCTCAGCCAGGCGCCGGTGTGGGGCCTGGTCCGCGCCGCGCAGGCGGAGCACCCCGGCCGCTTCGTCCTCGTGGACACCGACGGCACCCCCGAGTCCGAGCGGGCGCTGTCCGCGGCCGCCGCGTCCGGCGAACCGGAGATCGCCCTGCGCGACGGTCGAAGGCTCCTTCCCCGGCTGGCCCGCACGGCGGCGGCCGAGCCCACGAACACCGGCACACGGCCGTGGAACCCCGACGGCACCGTGCTGATCACCGGCGGCACCGGAGGTCTCGGCGCGCTCGTCGCCCACCACCTGGCCGCCCGACACGGCGTACGGCATCTGCTGCTCGTCAGCAGGCGCGGTGCCGAGGCGCCCGGTGCCGACGAGCTGACGGCGCGGCTGTCCGGTCTCGGTGTCCAGGTCACCGTCGCAGCGTGCGATGTGACCGACCGGAACGCGCTGGCGGCCCTGCTGGACACCATCCCCGGCGACCACCCGCTGACGGCTGTCGTGCACGCCGCCGCCGTCTGGGAGGGCGGCCCGGTCGAGACCCTGTCCGCCAGGCGCGTCGACACGGTTCTGGCGCCCAAGGCGGACGCGGCCTGGCATCTGCACGAACTCACCAAGGACCGGGACCTCACGGCGTTCGTGCTGCTGTCCTCGGCCGGTGGGCTGATTCTGCCGTTCGCCCAGGGCGACTATGCCGCCGCGAACGTGTTCCTCGACGCGCTCGCGGCGCACCGCCGCTCGGTCGGCCTTCCGGCGAAGGCCCTGGCCTTCCCGCTGTGGGCGGTGGACACCGGCCTCGGCGGCGAGCTGACGCAGACGGACCTGGACCGGATGGCCCGCCTCGGGCTGCCCGCCCTGCCGGCCGACGAGGGACTGGCCCTGTTCGACGCCGCGCAGCACGTCGACGCGCCCGTGGTGGTGCCGATGCGCGTCGACGCACGCGCCCTCGCGGCCAGGACCGACGAGATCCCCGCCCTGCTGCGCGCCCTCGCCCCCGCCGCACCCCGGCGCAGGACCGTACGCGAGGAAGGCGCCGCCGAAGGAGGCCTGGCCCGGCGTCTGGCCGGGCTGATCGGCAACGAAGCCGACCGGGTCCTGCTGGAGCTGGTGCGTACCCAGGTCGCCGCGGTGCTCGGCCACACCGGGCCCGAGGCGGTGGAACCCGACCGTTCGCTCAGGGACCTGGGGTTCGACTCGCTCGCCGCCGTCGAACTGCGCAACCTGCTGGCCGGCGCCACCGGGCTCACCCTCCCCGTCACCCTCGTCTTCGACCACCCCACCGCACGCGCCCTCGTCGATCACCTCAAGTCCCTTCTTTCCGACCGAACTTCGGACAGGCCCGTCCAGGCGACACTGCCGTCCACGGCGCCGGCGGCGCACGACGAGCCGATCGCGATCGTCGGCATCGGCTGCCGCTTCCCCGGCGGAGTGCGCTCCCCCGAGGACCTGTGGCAGCTGGTGACCGAGGGCAGGGAGACGGTCGCGGACTTCCCCACCGACCGCGGCTGGGACACCGACGCCCTGTACGACCCGGAGCCGGGCCGGCCAGGCAAGACGTACACGCGCAAGGGCGGATTCCTCTACGACGCCGACGAGTTCGACCCCGAGTTCTTCGGCATCATGCCGCGCGAGGCCCAGGCCATGGACCCGCAGCAGAGGCTGCTGCTCCAGACGTCCTGGGAGGCCTTCGAGCGAGCCGGGATCGACCCGGGCTCCGTCCGCGGCAGCACCACGGGTGTGTACGCCGGAGTGATGCACCACGACTACGGAAGCCGGCTGCCGTACATCCCGGAGGAGCTGGCGGGCTACCTCGGCAACGGCAGCGCGGGCAGCATCGCCTCCGGCAGGGTCGCCTACGCCCTCGGGCTGGAGGGCCCGGCCGTCACCGTCGACACGGCGTGCTCGTCGTCGCTGGTGGCCCTGCACATGGCCTGCCAGGCACTGCGCTCCGGCGAGGTGGCCATGGCCCTGGCCGGCGGGGTGACGGTCATGTCCACCCCGGACATGTTCGTCGACTTCAGCCGACAGCGCGGCCTCGCCCCCGACGGCCGCTGCAAGCCCTTCGCCGAAGCCGCCGACGGAACCGTCTGGTCCGAGGGCATCGGCGTCCTGCTCGTCGAGCGGCTGTCGGACGCCCGCCGTGCCGGTCACCCGGTGCTCGCCGTGATCCGCGGCAGCGCCGTCAACCAGGACGGCGCCTCCAACGGTCTGACCGCCCCGAACGGGCCCTCCCAGCAACGGGTGATCCGCCAGGCGCTGGCCGCTGCCCGCCTGTCGCCCTCCGACATCGACCTCGTCGAAGGCCATGGCACCGGCACCAGGCTCGGCGACCCCATCGAGGCGCAGGCACTGCTCGCGACGTACGGGCAGGAGCGTCCGGACGGCCGCCCGCTGTGGCTCGGTTCCGTCAAGTCCAACATCGGACACGCACAGGCCGCGGCCGGTGTCAGCGGCCTGATCAAGACGGTGATGGCCCTGCGCGAAGGGCTCATGCCCCGGACCCTGCACGTGGACGAGCCGACCGCGCAGGTGGACTGGTCCGAGGGGGCGGTGCGGCTGCTGACCGAGCCGGTCGCCTGGGCGACCGGCGGACGGCCACGCCGGGCCGCCGTCTCCTCCTTCGGGCTCAGCGGCACCAACGCCCATGTGATCGTCGAGCAGGCGCCCGAGCCGGAGGCCCCTCAGCCGGCGCCGGAACTGCCCGGCCTGCCCGTGCTGCCGCTGGTGCTGTCGGCCAGGAGCGCGAGCTCCCTCACCCGGCAGGCGCACCGGCTCGCGGCACACCTGCGGGAGGAGACGGAGCAGGACCTGCGCGACATCGCCTTCTCGCTGGCGACCACCCGCGCCGCACTGCCGCACCGTGCCGTGGTCCTGGCGCCGGCCCGTGACGTCGCGCTGAACGCCCTTGCCGTGCTGGCGGCGGGCGAACAGCCGCCGGACGTGGTCACGGGTGTCGCCGCCGAGGGTTCGACCGCCTTCCTGTTCCCCGGCCAGGGCGCGCAACGGCCCGGCATGGGCCGTGAACTCCACGCCGAGCATCCGGTGTTCGCCCGCGCCCTCGACGCCGTGTGCGAGCGGCTCGACCCGTGGCTGGACCGTCCCCTGCGCGAGGTGATGTTCGCCGAGCCGGCCTCGCCCGAGGCGGAGCTGCTGGACCGCACGGCGTACGCCCAGAGCGCGCTCTTCGCCCACCAGGTCGCCCTGTTCAGGCTCCTGGAGTCCTGGGGTCCCGCCCCGAACGTCGTGCTGGGGCACTCCTCGGGAGAGCCGGCGGCCGCTCATGTCGCGGGAGTCCTCTCCCTGGCCGACGCCTGCACCCTCGTGGCCGCCCGTGGCCGCCTGATGCAGGACCTCCCGCCGGGCGGCGCCATGATCGCGGTCGGGGCCACGCCCGAGGAGGTCGCCCCGCTTCTCGGCGAGCGCCTGTTCCTCGCGGCGGTCAACGGGCCGTCCGCCGTGGTGCTCTCCGGCGACGAGGAGGCCGTGCGCGAGGCGGCGGACCGTCTGCGCGCCGCAGGCCGCAGGACCACCCGGCTCCGGGTCTCGCACGCGTTCCACTCCCCGCTGATGGAGCCGATGCTGGCGGAGTTCCGGCGCGTCGTCCAGAACCTGTCCTACGCTCCTCCCGCCCTTCGTGTGGTCTCCACCCTCACCGGTACCGCCGCCCGGGCGGAGCAGCTGTGCTCGCCGGAGCACTGGGTACGGCAGGTACGCGATGCCGTGCGGTTCGCGGACGGCGTGCGTCACCTGGCCGACGACGGTGTGACGCGTTTCGTCGAGCTGGGGCCCGACGCGGTGCTGAGCGCGGCGGTCGAGGCCTGCCTCGACCGGCACGGCGACCTGGTCGTCCCCGTGCAGCGCGGGGACCGGGCGCAGACCGAAACCCTGCTCACGGCGCTCGCCCGGCTGCACACCGGTGGGGCGGGCCCCGCCTGGGACCGGGTCTTCGCCGGCCGGGGGGCGCGCCGCGTCGACCTGCCCACGTACGCGTTCGACACCCGGAGGTACTGGCTTCCGATGCCGGCGACGACGGCCGGTGACCCGGCGGGCCTCGGCCAGATCGCCGCCGGACACCCGCTGCTGGGCGCGGTCGTGCCCGCGCCCGAGACGGGCGGGGTGGTGCTGACCGGCAGGCTGTCGATCCAGTCCCACCCGTGGCTGGCCGACCATGACGTCCTCGGTACCGTGATCCTTCCCGGTACCGGCTACGTGGAACTGGCCCTGCGCGCCGGCCAGGAGACCGGCTCCACGGTGGTCGACGAACTGACCATCGAACAGATCATGGCGATTCCGGCGACGGGCGGCGTCGCGGTCCAGGTCGTGGTCGGCGCCGCGGGGGAGGGGGGACGCCGTTCCCTGACCGTCTACTCCCGTCCGGAGGACGCACCGGCGCACGGCCCGTGGACCCGTCACGCGACCGGCTCCCTCATCGCGGCCGGGCAGGCGGACCCCGAGCCCGGCCGGCCGGAGCCGGGCCGTGACCCGTGGCCACCGCCGGGCGCTCGGCAGGCCGACATCAGCGACGTCTACGACTACCTCACCGGCCAGGGCTACCACTACGGGCCGATGTTCCGCGGCCTCAAGGAGGTGTGGCTGCGCGGGGAGGAGACCTTCGCCGAGGTCGCCCTGCCCGAGGAAGCCGTCGCCGACGCCGCCCGGTTCGGGCTCCACCCGGCCCTGCTGGACGCCGCACTGAGCGCCACCGACTTCATGGACGGACGCAAGCCCCAGGACGTCGGCGGCACCCAGCTGCCGTTCTCCTGGACCGGCGTCATTCTGCGGGCCACCGGCGCGACACGGCTGCGCGTACGCATCACCCCGGTGCGCTCCCACGCGTCGCCGGGGTCGGACGCCGTGCGTCTGGAGCTGAGTGATCCCCTGGGCAGCCTCGTGGCCACGGTGGAGTCCCTGGTGGTCCGGCCGGTCACCGCCGCGCGGGTCAACGCCGCCGCCACCGCTGCCGGGGCCGAGCAGCGCACATCGGTGTTCCGCGTCGCCTGGAACCAGCTGCCTCTCGGCGCCGCCGCGCACGCCGCACCCGGCCGCTGGGCGGTCCTCGGCGCCGACCCGCTCGGACTCGGCCCGGACGTGGAGCTGTTCGGCGGGCCGGCCGACCTGGCGGAGCGGATCGCATCCGGTGCGCCGACGCCCGACCTGGTGCTGCTGCCCGTCGGTTCCCCGGAGACCGACATCCCGTCAGGGGTGCGGTCGGTGGCGGGCGGCGTGCTGAGCACACTGCGCGCCTGGGTCACCGACGTCCGGCTCGCCGGCATCCGGCTGATGGTGATGACACGAGGCGCGGTCGCGGCCTCCCCGGGGGACCGGGTCGATCTCGTGCAGGCGCCCGTGTGGGGGCTCGTCCAGGCGGCCCAGGACGAGAACCCGGACTCGTTCGTCCTGGTGGACACCGACGGCTCACCGGCCGCTACGCGCGCGCTGGCCGCAGTGGCGGCCTGCGGCGAACCCCAGGCGGCCCTGCGCGGCAGTGAGGTGAAGGTGCCGAGGCTGGCCACTGCCCCCGCCGGGGTGAACGGCCGCTCCCCGTGGAACGCCACCGGCACTGTGCTCATCACCGGCGGTACGAGCGGACTCGGCGCCCTCGTGGCCCGACGCCTGGTGGCCCGGCACGGCGTCCGGCACCTGTTTCTGACCAGCCGCCGAGGCAGGCAAGCCCCTGACGCGCTGCGACTCGAGGAGGAGCTGACCGCGGCCGGCGCCCGGGTCACCGTCGCCGCTTGCGACGCGGCCGACCGGGACGCGATGGCGGACCTGCTGTCCCGTATCCCCGACAGCCACCCGCTCACCGCCGTCGTACACGCCGCGGGAGTACTGGACAACGCCCTGGTCGAAACCCTTACGGCCGGACAGCTGGACGCGGTGCTGCGGCCCAAGGCCGACGCCGCCTGGCACCTGCACGAACTCACCCGGGAGCGGCACCTGTCCGCCTTCGTCCTGTTCTCCTCGGTCGCCGGACTGATGCTGGGTGCCGGTCAGGGCAACTACGCGGCGGCCAACCGGTTCCTGGACGCGCTCGCCGAGCACCGGCGCGCCGAGGGACTGCCCGCCGTATCGCTCGCGTTCGGGCTGTGGGGCGAGCGGACCGGCATGGGCGGCACGGTGACCGAACGCGAACTGCGGCAGCTGACCCGCCTCGGTGTGCCCGCGCTGTCCACGGAACAGGGGCTGGAACTGTTCGACACCGCGCTGCACCTCGATGATCCGGTGCTCGTCCCGCTACGGCTCGACGCGCCGGTCGCGGGCCCGCGGGCCGAAAGGATCCCCCAGCTGCTGAGGGACGTGCTCCAGGTGCCCGTACCCCGTACCGCGCCCGTCGGCACCGTGCGGCGGGACGGCGCCGAGAACGGCGGCACCTCACTGGAACAGCAGCTGGCGGGGCTCGACGACGAGCGGCGGGAAGATGTGCTGCTCGACCTGGTCCGTACCCACGTCGCGGCGATCCGCCACGACGCCACGCCCGCGTCCGTCGACATCGGCAAGGGCTTCACCGACCTGGGCCTCGACTCCCTCGCGGCGATCGAACTGCGCAACCGGCTGCAGTCCGCGACCGGACTGCGCCTGCCGGCGACACTGATGTTCGACCATCCCAGTCCGGCCGTGCTGGCGGAGCACCTCCTCGCCGAGCTCCGGCCCGACCTGCCGGACAGCACTGCCGCCGACCCGGAGGAGGAGCGGCTCCAACGGGCGATCGCCTCGATCCCGATCACGCGGATGCGCGACGCCGGACTCCTGGACGCGCTCCTCTCCCTCGCCGCCGCACCCTCCGAAGGGCCCACGCCGATCGGCCCCCGACCGGCCGAGACCATCGCCGCCATGTCCGTCGACGACCTGGTACGGGCCGCGCTCACCGTCGGGACCGATGACCACCAGTGAAGAAAGAGGCACTGCCCACCGTGAGTACATCGGCCGATCAGCTCGTCGCCGCGCTGCGCGCCTCCCTGACGGAGAACGAGCGTCTGCGGCAGCACAACGACAGACTCGCCGCCGCGACCGCGGAGCCCGTCGCCGTCGTCGGCATGGCCTGCCGGTATCCGGGTGGCGTGACGACTCCGGAAGAGCTGTGGCGCCTGGTGGAGGAGGGCAGGGACGGCATCACGCCCTTCCCGGCCGACCGCGGCTGGGACCTCGCGGGCCTGTACGACCCGGAGCCGGGCAAGCCGGGCCGGACCAGTACCCGCGAGGGAGGCTTCCTCGACGCCGTCGCGGACTTCGACGCCGCGTTCTTCGGGATCAGCCCCAACGACGCACTGGGCATGGACCCCCAACAGCGCCTGCTGCTCGAAACCTCCTGGGAGGCCTTCGAGAGCGCCGGGATCGACCCGCTGTCGGTCAAGGGCACGCGGACCGGGGTGTTCGCCGGGGTCATGTACCACGACTACGGGCCCGGCACGAGCGACGGCAGCCTGGTCACCGGTCGCGTGGCCTACACCCTGGGACTGCGGGGCCCGGCCGTCACGGTGGACACCGCCTGCTCCTCGTCCCTCGTGGCCCTGCACTGGGCGGTACAGGCCCTGCGCTCCGGCGAGGTGACGATGGCGCTGGCCGGTGGTGTCACCGTGATGACGACCCCGGACACCTTCCTGCAGTTCAGCCACCAGCGGGGCCTCGCCGGCGACGGCCGCTGCAAGTCGTTCGCGGCGGCGGCGGACGGCACCGGCTGGGCCGAGGGCGCGGGCTTGCTGCTCCTGGAGCGGCTGTCGGACGCCGAGCGCGACGGACACACGGTGCTCGCACTCGTCCGAGGTACGGCGATCAACCAGGACGGCGCGTCGAGCGGCCTGACGACTCCCAACGGCCCGGCACAGCAACGCGTCATCCTCGACGCCCTGAGGACCGCGGGCCTGACCACGTCGGACATCGACGCCGTCGAGGCACATGGCACGGGCACCCGGCTGGGCGACCCGATCGAGGCACAGGCGCTGCTGGCGACGTACGGGCAGGCCCGGCGACACGGCCGTCCCCTGTGGCTGGGGTCGCTGAAGTCGAACATCGGCCACACCCAGGCCGCCGCAGGCGTCGGCGGCATCATCAAGACGGTCCAGGCGATGCGACACGGCCGACTGCCCAGGACCCTGCACGTGGACGACCCGACGCCCCAGGTCGACTGGACCGTCGGCTCGGTCGAACTGCTGCGACAGGCCCGTGACTGGCCCGACACCGGCCGCCCACGCCGCGCCGGGATCTCCTCCTTCGGAGTGAGCGGCACCAACGCCCACGTCATCCTCGAACAGGCCCCCGCCCCGCAGCGTCCGGAACAGGCCCCCGCCCCGCAGCGCCCAGACAGGGAACAGGGCCGGGCCCTTCCGCTGATGCTCACCGCCAAGGACCCCGCAGCCCTGCGCGGCCAGGCCCGAAAGCTGCTGGCCCATCTGGAAGCCCGGCCCGAGCTCCGTATGGCGGACGTCTGCTTCTCCCTCCTGAACGGGCGCTCCGCGTTCGAACACCGGGCCGCGACGGTCGCCGAGGACCGCGACGCGTTCCTCGACGCGCTGCGTGCCCTGAGCTGGGACGATCCCGCCCCCGGACTGGTACGAGAGCGTGCCGAGGCGGGCGGCAGGACGGTGTTCGTCTTCCCCGGCCATGGACCGCAGTGGGCCGGAATGGCGGCCCGACTGCTCGACTCCTCACCAGTGTTCGCCGAACGCATGGACGCCTGCGCCAAGGCGTTCGCCCCGTACGTCGACTGGTCACCGCTCGACGTGCTGCGGCAGGCCGACGGCGCTCCCGCGTTCGACCGCGTCGACGTCGTCCAGCCGATGCTGTTCGCCGTGACGGTCGGCCTGGCCGCGCTCTGGCAGTCGATGGGCGTGCGGCCGGACGCGGTGGTCGGGCACTCGCTGGGCGAGATCGCGGCGGCCCATGTCGCGGGCGCCCTGACCCTGGCGGATGCCGCCGGGCTGGTGCTGCTTCGCAGTCGCGCCACCGCTGCGGTCGCGGGCCGGGGCGGCATGCTCTCGGTCGCGCGTCCGGCGGAACAGCTGGAGCCCGTGCTGGCCCGGTGGGACGGGCAGTTGAGCGTCGCCGCCCTCAACGGCCCCGCGTCCACCGTCGTATCCGGGGAGAGGACCGCCCTCGACGCGTTCGCGGCACACTGCGAGACAGAGGGCATCCACGCCCGGCCCGTACCGATCGACTACGCCTCCCACTCCGCTCAGGTGGAGCCGGCCGAGGACATGATCCGGCGCGGGGCGGCGGACGTCATCCCCCGTTCCTCGGACATCCCGCTCCACTCCACCGTGACCGGCGGCCCGCTGGACACCCGCGAGATGGACGCCGACTACTGGCACCGCAACCTCCGGCATCCGGTGCGGTTCATGGACGCCGTCAGCAGCCTGCGTACCCCGGGCCATACGACGTTCATCGAGATCAGCCCCCATCCCGTCCTGCTGTCCGGGCTGCTGGAGAGCTACGAGGCGCCGGACGGGCGCACCGGTGGAGCGGCTGCCCTGGGGACCCTGCGCCGGGGCCACGGCGGATTCGGCGACTTCCTCGCCTCCGTCGCCGAGTACGCCGTCCAGGGCGGCACCGTCGACTGGCGGCCGTCCTTCGACGGCACCGGTGCACAACGCGTCGACCTGCCCACCTACGCGTTCCAACGCCGCCGCTACTGGCAGGACTTCACCGACGGCTCCGGCGACCCCCGCCGGCTCGGACAGTGCGCCGCACAGCACCCTCTGCTCGGCGCCGCCGTCCCGCTCCCGGACTCCGACGGCTGGGTCCTCACCGGCGTGCTCTCACCGGACGTCCAGCCGTGGCTGACCGATCACGGGGTCCACGGCGCGCTCCTGCTCCCCGGTACGGCCCTGCTGGAACTCGCCCTGCGGGCGGGCGACCAGGTCGGCTGTCGCGCGGTGGAGGAGCTGACGCTCCTCGAACCGCTGATCCTCACGGCCGGCCGCGGCGTCGCCGTCCAGGTGTCGGTCGGCGGTCCGGACGGCGACGGCCGACGACCCGTGCGCGTCTACGCACGCGCGCAGGACGCCGCCGCGCCGTGGACCCTGCACGCCAACGGCTTCCTCGGCCCTGGCGGCCTCGCACCGGCGTACGACCTGACTGCGTGGCCGCCGCCCGGTGCCGATCCGGTCGAACTGGAACACGCCTACGACGCCCTGCGCGACCAGGGCCACGACTACGGCCTCGTCTTCCAGGGGATGCGGGCCGCGTGGCGCCGCGGCGCCGAGATGTTCGCCGAGGTCGTCCTGCCGAAGCAGGCCCATACCGACGCCGGCCGCTTCGGCCTGCACCCGGCCCTGTTGGACGCGGCCCTGCACGCGGACCTGCTCGATGCCAGTCCTCGGGGCGGTGGCACACAACTCCCCTTCCACTGGCGCGGCGTGACCCTCCACGCGAGCGGTGCGACGGCGCTGCGGGCACGCATCGCGCCCTCCGGGCCGGACAGCGTCACCGTGGCGGTCGCCGACCGGACCGGGCGCCCGGTGCTGTCGGCGCAGTCGGTCGTGGCGCGGACAGTCCCGCAGGAGCGGGTGACCGGTGCCCGGGGCATCCGGGAAACGAGCCTGCTCCACCTCGTCTGGACACCGGTCTCGGTCACCGGCACGGCGGATGTCCGGGTGGGCGAGTGGGACGCGCTTCCGAGCGACGGCGACGTACCGGACGCGGTGGTGCTGGAGTGCGCCACACCGTACGGCGATGTCCCGTCCGGGGTACGGGACCACCTGAACCGGGTGCTGGGCGCGGTGCAGACGTGGCTGGCCGACGAGCGGTTCGCCTCGGCGAAGCTGGCCGTCGTGACCCGCAACGCCGTCGCCACGACCGAGGGCGAGGCCGTCGATCCCCGTCAGTCCCCGGTCTGGGGACTCGTGCGGGCAGCGCAGGCGGAGAACCCCGGGCGGTTCCTGCTGCTGGACGTGGACGACAGGGCGGAGCCGGCGCGGACAGTGGCCGCCCTCCTGGTCGCGCCGGACAGCCATGAGCCGGAGTTCGCGGTGCGGTCCGGGCAGGTGCTCGTACCGCGGCTCACGGCCGCCGCCGCAGTGCAGGAGAGTCCGACCCCACCCGATCCGAACGGGACCGTACTGATCACGGGCGGTACCGGCGGACTGGGCGCGCTCGTGGCGCGCCACCTCGTGACCCGGCACGGCGTCAGGCACCTGCTGCTGATCAGCCGTCGGGGCGCGGACGCACCGGGTGCGGCCGGACTGCGAGCCGAACTCACCGGACTCGGGGCCCGGGTGGACATCGTCGCGTGTGACACGGGCGACCGCCCCGCCCTGGAACACCTGCTGGCCGCCGTCCCCGACGACCACCCGCTCACCGGCGTGGTCCACGCGGCGGGCACGGCGGACGGCGGCCTGGTGCAGGCCCTGACCCCGGAGCGGCTCGACGCCGTATTGAGGCCGAAGGCGGACGCCGCCTGGCATCTGCACGAGCTGACCTTGGGCATGCCCCTGGCGTTCTTCGCGCTGTTCTCCTCGGCGGCCGGCACGGTGCTCGGCGCGGGGCAGGCGCACTACGCCGCGGCGAACGTCTTCCTCGACGCCCTCGCCACCCACCGCCGGTGCCTGGGGCTGCCAGCCACATCCCTGGGCTTCGGCCTGTGGGAGGTCACCACCGGCCTGACCGAGGCACGCGAGGACAGCGAGCAGTGGACCAGGGCACAGGGTCTGCCGGCGTTCGGGGCGGACGACGGGCTGGCGATGTTCGACGCGGCCCTGGCGAGCGGCCGCCCGGCCGTCGTACCGCTGCGGGTGGACGCCGCCGCGCTGCGCGCCCGCGCCGGGGGAATCCCGGCACTGCTGCGCGCCCTCGTACCCCCGGCACGGCGCCGCGCGGCCGACGGCGCCGTCGCGGCGGACTCCCTACGGCGGCGGCTGACCGGACTCCCCGCCGGCTCACGCCACCGCGAACTGCTGAACCTGGTGAGGGCACAGGCCGCCGCCGCGCTGGGACACCCGTCGCCGGACGCCATCGAGCCGGACCGGGCCTTCCGGGACCTCGGGTTCGACTCACTGGCCGCGGTGAGCCTGCGCAACCAGCTCAACTCGGTGACAGGACTGAGGCTCTCGCCGACGCTGGCCTTCGACCACCCGACGGCTTCCGCCGTCACCGCGTACGTGAACACGGAGATGTTCGGCCATGCCGAGGCGGAAGAGGCCGACGCCGATCTGGCCTCGGCGACGGCGGAGGAGCTCTTCGCCATTCTCGACAGCGAGGCCGGGGACCACGACCCCGCGCAACGGCAGCAGTAGAGAAGAGAAGGGACGACGAACAGCGTGACCCACGCGACCATCGACACCACCCCCTGGGTCCGCCGGTACCATCCGGCACCCCAGGCCCCTGCCCGGCTGGTGTGCTTCCCGCATGCGGGAGGCTCCGCCACCTTCTACTTCCCCGTGTCGCGGGCGCTGTCGCCGTCCGTGGACGTGCTGGCGATCCAGTACCCCGGCCGACAGGACCGGCACACCGAACCATGCGTCGACGACATGGCGATGCTCGCGGATCTGGTCACCGACGAGCTGGGTCCGTGGCTCGACCGGCCCGTCGCCCTCTTCGGCCACAGCATGGGTGCCACACTGGCCTACGAGGTCGCACGTCGGCTGGAAGCGGCCGGCACGACGTTGCTCGGCCTCTTCGCCTCCGGAAGGGGCGCACCCTCGCGGCAGCGTGACGAGCGCGCGCACCTAGCAACCGACGACCGGCTGCTGGCCGAACTCAGAAAGCTCAGCGGCACCGAGGCACGGATGCTGGACGACCAGGAACTCGTCCGCATGATCCTGCCCGCCGTGCGCAGCGACTACCGGGCCGTGGAGACCTACCGTCACCGGCCCGGCCCGCCACTGCGGTGCCCGGTCCTCGCCCTCGTCGGCGACGCCGACCCCAAGGCGACGATCGACGAAGTGAGGTCATGGGCCGAGCACACGACGGGACCGTTCGCCCTCCGCGTCTTCCCCGGCGGGCACTTCTACCTCAACGACCAGGCCCCAGCCGTCCTGGCCGCCCTCTCCTCGCACATCACTCCGGACCAAGGGGCTGAACGTACGTGAACTCCACGCAATCGAAGGGCAGTCGGGGCAGCTCACCGGAACGCCATGCGGTCGTCGTGGGCGGCAGCATCGCCGGGTTGCTCGCGGCCCATGTCCTTGCCGCGCACGCCGACCGGGTCACGGTGGTCGAACGTGACCGCTACCCGGAAGGGACCGGCACACGCCCCGGAGCTCCGCAGAGCCGTCACCCGCACGCCCTGCTCGAAGGCGGGCAACGGGCACTGGACGCACTGCTGCCGGGGTTCACGGACGAACTGCGCGCGGCGGGAGCGCCCCGAGTGGGGATGCCGGCCGACATGGTGCAGCACCATGCGGGTCGTTGGTGTCGGCGGACCCCCGCGTCGACGTACGTCTTCACCGGCTCGCGGCAGCAGATCGAGAACCTGGTACGGCGGCGGGTGCTCGCCGACCCGACCGTCATCACGCTGGAGTCGACGGAGGTCATGGGACTGGTCGGCGCCCCCTCGCGGGTCCGGGGCGTGCGGGTGCGCGAACGAGGCGACGGTACCCGCGAGGAGGAGCGCATCCTGGAGGCGGACCTGGTCGTGGACGCCTCCGGGCGCGGCACGAAGGCCCCGCAGTGGCTCACCGCGATCGGCGCGGACGCCCCGCACGAGGAGACCATCGACACCGGGCTCGCCTATGCCTCACGGATCTACCGCGACACCACCGGCACCCTGGACACCGAGACGCTCGGCCTCTCCATCGTCCCGGACCCCACCCAGGTCCACGGAGCGCTCGTCCTGCCCCTGGAGGACGGCAGCCATCTGGTCACCGTCTCGGGCCTGCGCGGCGACGAACCGCCCACGGACGAGCACGAGTACGTGGTGTACGCGAAGCAACTGCCGCACACCCTCGTGCATGACTGGCTGCGCGATGCCGAGCCGCAGTCACGGGTGTTCGGGTTCCGCAAAACCGCCAACGTACGACGACGGTACGACCTGCCCGGCCGCCGCCCCGCAGGCTTCCTGGCCGCCGGTGACGCTCTGTGCACGTTCAACCCGATCTACGGCCAGGGCGTATCCATCGCCGCGATGACCGCCGTGGCCCTGCGCGACGCGCTCGCCGACGCACGCCGGACCCCCACGACACGCCGGGTGCAGCGCGCCCTCCTCGCGGCGTCCCGACCTGCCTGGGACATCTCGGCCGGCTCGGACAGGACCATGCCGGGCGCGACCGGCAACGCCCTCGCCTCACGAGCCGTGGACCGGCCCGGCGCCTGGTACCTGCGCCGGGTCGTGGAGCGCATCCCCGGCGACCTCTTGGTGGGCGACGCCTTCCGCCGCGTCCTGTCCCTGACCGCACCGGTCAGCGCCCTGTTCGCCCCCGAGGTGGCCCGAGCCGTGCTGTTCGGCCCACCCGTCCTCACACCTGCTGAGCCCCCCATGACCCGGGAGAACCCGGAAACCTGACGCGTGCCGTCACAGCGCCCGGACCGCATGGACCCTGACCTCCGCGTCCGTCGTCGCGGTGGCCAGGGCCTGTCGGCCTTCGTCGGTGACGCGGTGCCGGGTCAGTGGAGTTGATGCGGGGATGGAGTCGGCGCAGTGAGGACAGCAGGCCCACGGGCTGAGCCGCGGGATGAACATGGGAGAAGAGGGCTGATTCCGATGTCCCTCCCGTCGGAGTGCTCGGCACTCTCAGAAGCTCCTGACCCGGGAGAAACCCCGGGTCAGGAGCCTTGCTTCGTTCCGCTAGAAGAAGCCGAGCTTCTTCGGCGAGTAGCTCACCAGCAGGTTTTTCGTCTGCTGGTGGTACAGGCAGGGCATCCGTCTGACCAGCAGGAATGGAGGCCTAGAGTTGACTCTCTGTCGGGGATCTTGGAGTTTCGCGGTGCGGCAGCATGATCAGCGGGCATGCTCGGGTGGTTCCGATGACCGATGCAGATGTCGAGGCCACCGCAGCGATCACACGCATGATCGAAGCGTTCCAAGAACAGCTGGTCACCATCGATGAACTGCGGGCCCGGATGCCCGACCCGCGGGCCCGGGAGAGCAACCTGCGCGGCCAACTCGACGCGCTGGAAGCCCAGCTCGCCGACCGCGACGCCTACCTCAAGCTCGCTGACGACCTCGAAGGCTTCCTCGCCCAGCTCCGCGAGAACGCTGGGACAGCCGAGGTCCCCGAGCGCCAGCGCGTCCTGCGGCTCCTCGTCAAGGACGTCCTCGTGGGCCCGAGAAGATCACCATCCGGCACCGCATACCCGTGCGTGAGCGCTGCCCTTGCCGGAAACCTCATCCGGCCTGGTTGCGCAGCATGCTGGTACTCGTGAAGGAGGCCGCCGAGTCGGTCGGTTCGATGTATGTCGAGGCGGGCGATTTCGTCCGGATCGGTGATCGGTGATCGGTGATCGGTGATCGGTTCGGGGAGCGGGTGCAGCGGGCAGGCGTTCGCGATGCCCTGGTGCGGCCGGTGCGCGTTGTAGAACTGCTCGAACTCCCGCAGTGCGTGGAGGAGATGTCGCTGGTTCCAGATCAGGGTGCGGTCCAGCAGTTCACGGCGGCAGGTCTGCACCCACCTCTCCATGATGGAGTTCATGCGGGGGATCCGGATGCCACTGAGCGCGACCTCGATCCCCGCGTCGGCGAGGATCGTGTCGAACAGTTCGGGGAACTTCCCGTCCCGGTCCCTGATCACGTAGCGGGCCTGGCAGCCGGCGTCCTGGAGATCCATGACGAGGTTCCTGGCGGCCTGCGCCACCCAGGAGGCGGTCGGGTGCGCCGTCGCGCCCAGGACGCGGATGCGCCGGCCGGCGTGCCCGATCACCGCGAACACGTACAGCCGCGTCCCGGACAGAGTGATGGTCTCGAAGAAGTCACACGCCAGCAGGGCATCGGCCTGGGAGCGCAGGAAGTCCGCCCAGGTACTGGACGTCCGCTCGGTGCCGGCGGGATCCCGGCATCCTTCAGGATCTCCCACACGGTGGAGGCGGCCACCTGCACACCCAGGACGAGCAACTCACCGTGGATGCGCCGATATCCCCACCCGGGATTCTCCCTCGCCAGGCGCAGGATGAGAGCGCGGATCGAGCGCACCGTGCGCGGCCGTCCCGAACGTTTCGGACGGGAACGGGCCGCATGGCGGCGCGCGAGAAGATCACGGTGCCGGCGCATCACCGTGTCCGGCCGCACCAGCAGCCGCACCCCGCGCAGCACCTCCGTCGGCAACCGGCGCAGCAATGCTGCCAGGAACGCGCGATCGCCCGGGGCGAACCGCACTCTCCGGCCGTCGGGTTGGCGCTCCAGTACCCCGATTCTGATGGCGAAGAGCGAGGATCTCGGCGTCCTTGCCATGATCGCTCATCGGCAGTAGGCGCAGCAGGGCGAACACGTTCGCCACACCCAGATAGGCCAGTCGCAGCAGCACGACCGGCCATCATGCCGGGGCGACCACCAGGTGCCCAGAGCACCCGCCCAAACGCCCGCGCTCGACACCACCCGTACACCAGCCCCCACCAGGACGGATGAGTTTTTCGGCAGGCGCAAGGTAAGCAGCTCTGTAAGTGCGCGCCCCATCTCGACGATCGACCGGCTGTGAGTTCGGGTCTGACTCAAGCGTCAAGGAAGGCTGAGATCTGGCATCGGACCGCATCCGGAGGTCGAGTCTGGCGCACGCACTCTGCGGCCTCCACTAGACTTCCGAATACGTTCCGAATACTATGGATCCATGACCATAGCAGCAGACCTCCCCGTGGCGACTCGGCGCTCCTCGGACCTGAGCAAGCACTCCGCCGAGGTCTTCGCCGAGGCCGAGGACCACCCCGTGACGGTGACCCGGCGCGACGGCGAGGCTCTGGTCCTGATGTCGCAGCGCGAGGCCGAGGGTCGTGCCCGCTTGCTGAACTTTGCCGCGCAGCTCATCACCGTCACCCTCGACGACCGCGGCTCGCTCGCCGAGCGGATGTCCAAGGCCTTCCCTTGGATGCTCGCGCTGTCGCCGGCCGACCGGGAGTCCTGCGCGCAGGACCTCGTCGATGCGGCGCGCGCGTCGTTCGCCACCGACCAGCCGCACCTCGCGATCGCAGAGCTGACCTCCTGGAAGGAGACGGCCACGGCCGTCGCGGCCGGGCTCAGCAGCGGCAGCGCCGGTCTGGAGTGGTTCGACGACGATGAGACCGTGGAGCGTCCGTAGCCGTGGCGGCCGCCAGGAAGGGCGAGCTGGTTCCTCGCCCTCCGAAGAAGATCGAGTACGAGATCCGCTTCGCCACAGCCGACGCGCAGAAGGGATGGCGCGACCTCGTCGCGACGATCCGCAACCCCATGACGGAGACCTGGGACTTCCTCACGCGGACGCCACTGTCCACGACGCCGACGAACTATCGGCTCAAGGGTGAGCTCGGCGTCATCGAGCGTGGCGGCGCGACCCATGAGCGGTGGCAGCACAAACCGACTGCGAAGGGCACCGCGCGCATCTGGTTCTACGTCCACGAGCGCACGGTCTTCCTGGAGCAGGTGCACACGAGCCACCCGAACGAGACGAAGTAGGCGCGCTTCGCAGCCTCGCACATCGTCGGTGAGCGCGCATCCGATGGGGATGATCGCTGTGTGGCTGCCGCGACCGGGGACTTTGAGCGCGAACGCGAGAGGAGCGTGACCGCACCCCGTGCCGCCGGTGCAGAGTACCGCTCCCACGGCCCCCAGCCGTCCGGTGTGGCGCTCCGCGTCCACGAGGTGCACTGGCCTGAGAGCCTGCCCGGCGCAGGATGGCGACGAGCCGGTCGACTTGCGACTGTGACAGAGGAGGCGCGCCGTCGGCCTTGGCGGCTCCCGCCTTCCGGAGGTCCTCGAGTACGACCGGAGAGGCCGGGTGGAGCGGCCATCGTGTTCGCGAGGCGCTCTGGTTGTCGGCGGGCTCTACGCTCACGGTCGTGCGTGCCGAGTGTCGAACTGACCGTGGTATATCGCTGCTGTTCTCGGATGTGTCGCCTGCTGCAGCTGATGAACCCAACAGTGGCCTCCTTCCTCAAGTACGAGCCGCTCTCGACTCGTCAGCCGAACGCGTCGGTTTCGCTCAGGACGACTGGTCTTCGCCTGCCCGCAGCAGCGCTGCCATGCCCACCCATGACTGACGAAGCCGGTGCCAAGCGCGGAAGCTCGGCCTGCGCGGCGAGGAGGAGGAGCTGAAGGCCGAGGCCTTCGAGCCGGGAGGACGCCATCGCCACAACCTCCTGCGCGAATGGGCAACGAGCCTCGCTCTCGCCCGGGCCTGGAGCCTCGCGGGGCCGCCGCGGAGAGGGAAGGCGAGCGGCTCCGCGGCATCGTGTCCACCGCTCTCCGCTACTCGCGCGAAGCAGGAAAGGACCGCAGGGCGGGCCGGATCGAGCGCGGCCTGAACGGGAGGGAGCTCGAGTCGGTCGGAGTGTCAGTGGTCGCCGCCATACTCAGAAGATGTGCAACTGACTTTCAGGCGCATGTCCTGGAGTCCTCGACCGAGTAGGAACGAATTGACACCCGAGAGCGACGCGGTGCCTGACCGCGACCCGTACCTTCTGGCGCAGATGCGAGAGGCCTTCGGGCGCGTGGTCTACAGCCACAAGACCCATGAGAAGCAGGCGGACATCTGCTTCACCAAGCACCGGTGGCAGCAGGGCGTCCTCATTGCTCTCACCGCGATCGGCTCGGGCACCTTCCTCGCCGCGGTGGTCGGCCTGCTCGGCAACGCAGTGCTGACGAGCCTCGTGACCTCTTCTATCGCGCTCCTGGTCAGCTGGATGAGCCTTGGGACGAAGACCTTCAAGTTCGAGGAGGAGTCCGAGGCCCACCGCGGCATCGCCTCTCGGCTGTGGGACGTCCGGGAGTCCTACATCTCCCTCATCGCCGACCTGATGTCCGGCACCGTCTCCAACGCGGAGGGCCGAGAGCGGCGGGACGAGCTGCAGCAGGCGGCGCGCGACGCGTACGCCGACGCGCCCAGGACGAGCAGCAGGGCGTTCGCGCGAGCCCAGGGCGGGCTGCAGAACAACGAGGAGATGACGTTCACCTCGCGCGAGATCGACCTCTTCCTCCCGGAGGCGCTCCGGCTCGGCGAAGGCGAGGCATCACGATGAAGACCTCAGAGATCTTCGAAACACTGCTCAAGAACCTGAAGGTCGGGGAGACGGCCACGACGGTCGCCTCACGGCGGGACGAGATCACGAAGGCGCTCAACAAGGACTTCCGCGACAAGCACGGCTGCACCGACTACAAGCTGATGGTCGGATCGTTCGGCCGGCACACCGCGATCAAGGGAGTGTCCGACCTCGACATGATCTTCATCCTCCCGCCCGGGATCCGGTCAAGCTACGACGGGGACACCGGCCCGCGGAGGATTCTCGAGAGGGTTCGCGACGACCTCAAGGCGCGGTACAAGAACACGGAGATCCGCGTCGACCAGTGCGTCGTCCGAGTGCGGTTCACGTCCAACGCCTTCAAGTTCGAGGTCCAGCCGGCATTCGAGAACGCCGATGGCAGCTTCGACTACCCGAACACGAAGGCTGAAGGCTGGAAGGTCACCAAGCCACGCGAGGAGATCGCCGCGACCAAGGAGTGCAACGACCGCACCTCGACGAACATGCGCCACCTCGCCCGGATGGCACGGGCGTGGAAGAACGCGAACGGCGTAAACATGGGCGGCCTGCTCATCGACACCCTCGTCTACAACTTCTTCGACCAGACCGACGACTACGACGCAGCGGGCACAGGCTCGTTCGACCTCATGGCCCGCGACTTCTTCGAATTCCTCAAAGATCAACCAGAGCAGGAGTACTACCTGGCGCTGGGCAGCCGGCAGCAGGTCCACGTCAAGGCGCAGTTCCAGCCGAAGGCGAAGAAGGCGTACAACCGATGCCTTGAGGCGATCGCGGACGAAGGCAAGACGTCCGCCAACAAGAAGTGGCGCGAGGTCTTCGGCACGTCGGTGCCGCTGGCGAAGAGCGCGAGCGAGTCGTCCCGGTCGTTCAAGGACACCGAGGAGTTCATCGAGGACGAGTTCCCGGTCGACGTGTCCGAGACCGTGTCCATCGATTGCGAGGTCACGCAGGCCGGATGGCGTCCGACCTGGCTCCGCGTGATGCGTCGCGGCGGGATCCTGCTCAAGGCCGACAAGAGCTTGAGGTTCGTGGTCACCAACTGCTCGGTCGGGGAGCCCTACACACTCAAGTGGAAGGTGCTCAATCGTGGTCCGGAAGCCGAGCGGCGGGACAAGATCCGCGGCCAGATCGTCGACTCGAGCAAGCGGGGAGTCCGCATCGAGCACTCGGACTTCAAGGGCGAGCACGTCGTCGAGTGCTACGTCGTCAAGGACGGGGTCGTCGTCGCTCGGGACCGGATCGACGTGCCGGTCAGCAACACGAGCGTAAAGACGGCGAACGTCTTGTAGGGAACGGATCCTCGGAGCGCGACGAGGCCCTGCCGAATCTGCCGGGGTCTCGTCGCATCAGGCGCATCCGCCCGTAGGGTTGAAGCATGAGCAGTTCTCTCGCAGCCATGCCCGAGTCCCTGCTCAACGCCGAGATGGCCTTCGCGGGCAAGCGGTACGGCGTTCGCTGCGCTGCTGAGCTGCGTTCCGAGGGTCCCCAGCAGGTTCGCAGAGCAGATCGTCGGCCTGCTCCGCGTCGAAGCAGATACCGCGGAAGCGGAGTTCCGGCAGCTTCGAGATCTCGGCTGAGGCTGGTTCTCCGTCGGATGCTTCCGGAGAATGGTGCCGTGGAACGGCAAATCGACTTCTCGCGCGAGCGGCAGATGCTCTGTGGGGGCTGCGATCATCGGTGGCGCGTCGATCTGGACTGGATCGATCGGTGGGAGCAGGCGACGGAGACCTGCCCCGGCTGCGGCATGGCCTGCGGGCACGAGGACTCGCCTCGGGTGACGCTCGACTCCGGCGACCCGGCGCTCGACGACGACAGGGTCGCGCGGTTCTCCTGGTACCACACGAGCGCGCAGGCGGACTGGCCGACGCGGGACTTCGACCCGGCAGCCGTCTTGGCTCCCGAGACCCGCAGTCGCCGCAGCCAACCGCTTGGTTTGAGGACCGTCTCGTAGACGGTCCGGAGTGTCGTTCGGGCGGACGGAACGCCCTTGCGTGGAGGTCGTGATTGGGTCCGTGGTGACCAAGCGCCTGGGCGCTCTGCCTGTCGCTGCCGAGTTTCTGCGTCGGCTGGACGTCGTGGGATCGTCGACGGGCTGCGGCCACCGGATTCGCGGGCGGACCTGACGCACGGCCAGGTGATCGAGGTACTGGTGGCGAACCGGCTGACCGCTCCCGCGCCGCTGTTCCGCGTCGGGGACTGGGCGTACTCGTGTGAGGCCGTCAAGGGTCTTGGTGGAGGCCGATGCGTGTCCCGGCTGGTGCATTGACGGGTCTCATCGGTGTCTTGATGGGGGCTTCGGCGATCAGCGGCGTTGTCGCGTCCGGCCGGTGGCAGCAGAACGTCTCCACGGGACACCACCGGAACTCGAAGATGTCCATGGCGAGACGCCGACGTATCAATCGGGTGGGAGGGCCGGGTGACCGGCCCTCCCACCCGATTGATGCTCCGTCAGAAGAGCAGCTCAGGCTCAACTTCCGAGGAGCATCCTCCGCGGTTACCTACAGCGAGGACCCCGGGGACGACCGTCGGCCACTCCCAGTCGGCGAACAGCACGACGACGCAGACGGCCTGCGCTGACCTGAGTGCAGACGATGTCCTCGTCGTCCAGTCATATCCCGGTGTGCCGGCCCTCGGGCCACCATCGGGTGTGGCTCGGCCCACGGCGTCGTGCGCGGTAGCGCGGGACGGTGCAGATCTCATGGGCCGAACGGCGGGCGAGGAGCGTCCGTGAGTCGGTCTGGTGGAGGGGTCTTTCGGGGATGGGCGGCGTGCGGCGGAGCCGGTGCGCGTGCTCAAGATCAGTCAGGAGCTGGGCGAGGTCGCGGAGGCCCTTCACGGCGCGGCGGTGGTGGAGCACCAGCTCCAGGGCCGCGTGCCGGATGGGATCACCGGCGGCTGGGGAGATCCGGCTCCTCCAGGTCCTCGCGATCAACGGGGACATGGGGGAAGTCGCCATAACGGTGTACGGGGCACGGGTCCGCATGGTGAGGCAGTCGAGGTGACGCACACGTGGGAGGACATGGAAGCGCGCCTCGGCTGGCTTATCCTCACGGGCGCCGCGCTGGACGACCTCACCGGGTGCTGCCTGGGACACGGTGGACGAGCGGCTGCGTTTTTGCGTGGCGAGGGTCGCGGCCTTGGCCGGACATGAACCTCAGCTGACCCGCTCTGCCCTCTGTGCGTAAGGGCCCGCACGGCAAGCCGTGCGGGCCCTTACGTGTCATCCCTTACTTTGCGGACGCACACGTCCTAGTGGGGCGTATCCCGCCTCCCCGGTGGGAGAAGAGTGGGAGACAAGTGGGAGATGATCATGGCGTGGTGCTGCAATCAGGCGCTAGGAAATGCTAGGTAACGCTACCTGCGCGGCCCTGGTTCAGCCGCCGGATTCGCCCGCGTGCGGGCTGAGCACACCCATGCTGACCAGCACAATCACCACCACACCGAGCGCGATGCGGTACCAGACGAACGGCATGAAGCTCTTGGTGGTGATGAACTTCATGAACCACGCAATCACCGCGTAGCCGACCGCGAAGGCAACGACCGTCGCGAAGATCGTCGGGCCCCAGGTGACATGGCCGCCCTCGGTGGCGTCCTTCAGCTCGAAGAGACCGGAGGCGAGGACGGCGGGAACCGCGAGCAGGAAGGAGTAGCGGGCTGCTGCCTCGCGCCTGTACCCCATGAACAGGCCGCCGCTGATGGTCGCGCCGGAGCGGGAGACACCCGGAATGAGCGCCAGGGCCTGGCAGAATCCGTAGATCAGACCGTCCTTGACGGTCAGGTTGTCGAGCGACTTGAGCTGCTTCGGCGAGCGATGCCGGCCGCCCTGCTCGTCCCGCGCCGCCAGCCGGTCGGCGACACCGAGGACGATGCCCATGCCGATCAGCATCACCGCGGTGAGCCGCAGGTCGCGGAACGGCCCCTCGATCTGGTCCTTCAGCGTCAGGCCGAGGATGCCGATCGGGAGCGAGCCGACGATGACGAGCCAGCCCATCCGGGCGTCGGGGTTCCGGCGCATCTCCTTGTTGGTGAGCGAGCGCGTCCAGGCCGACAGGATCCGCGCGATGTCCTTGCGGAAGTAGATCAGCACGGCGGCTTCCGTGCCGATCTGGGTGATCGCGGTGAAGGCCGCGCCCGGGTCCTCCCATCCGGAGAAGGCCGCGGTCAGCCGCAGATGCGCGCTGGAGGAGACGGGAAGGAACTCGGTCAGCCCTTGGACGAGTCCGAGGATGAGAGATTCAAACCAAGACATGAGGCAGTGGTGTCCAAGTGCGGATCGCGGGAGGGGACGGCGCAGGCATGCCGAAACGCCATGTGCGATGAATGGTGATCAGGCGTGCCGAGGGGGAAGCGTAGCGCCCCAAGATGACGACCTTGACGCCAGGGGCCGGGCCGAGCGCCGGACCGGCGCCCCTGCCCGGCCTCATCGTGCCCGCAACCGGTGCCGCTTGCGCCAGGCCACCACCGCGCCCACCAGACCCGGCACGGTGATGCAGGCCAGCGCGATCAGGAAGGCCGGGGATGTCGGCGTGGAGGCGCGGGCACCGGCGACGGTATAGGCGGCGGTGTTCGGGATCGAGCCGAGCCCCGTCGCCAGCAGGAACGGCAGCAGACCCATCCGGGAGACGGCGGCGCAGTAGTTCGACGCGGCGAACGGCACCCCCGGGAACAGCCGCGCCGCCAGCATCGAGCGGAAGCCGTGCCGGCTCAGCTGGTTGTCCGCCGCCTTCAGCCAGCGCCCTCGCAGCAGCGGACGCAGCGCGTCCTGGCCGAGCGCCCGCCCGAGGCAGAACGCGAGCCCGGCACCGAGCACCGTGCCGCCCAGAGCGGCGCCGAGCCCCAGCTGACTGCCGAACAACGCGCCCGCGGCGAGGTTCAGAATCGGGCGTGGTACGAACGCCACCGTGCACACCCCGTAGGCCACCGCGTACGCAACGACCGTCGTGGCACCGCCGAGCTGCGACGGCAGACTGTCAGTCAGCAGCTTCTGCGGCTCCAGGAGCAGCATGACCGAGGCCGCGGAGGCGAGCAGCACGGCCAGCAGGGACAGGCGCGACCAGGGGGACAGCAGGACTCTGGCACAGCGGGCGGTGAGACCCGCCGCGGGTGGCGCCGCGGGGACGACGACCACGGCGGTGGTGAGCTGTGCGGCGGAGGCCCGGGGAGAGGCCGTAGCGGTGCCCCCAGAGCGGTTGGTGGCATCGAGCATTCGGTGACACTAACCGACGAATGTGACCGGCCGCCGTAGTGTGCGTCTCAGACGTGCCACAGCGGCCGGAACACCCAGGGCGCGACACACCGCGTGGGAGGGGCCCGACCGCGTACCGCGGAAAACCATTCGACGCCGGGCGCCGTGCCCGCCAGGATCGACGACATGTTCCGGCACGCAGCCTTCCTCCTCGCAGCATCCGCCACCGCGGATGCCCCGAAGGCTGCCGTCCGTGCCCTCGCGGTTCTCGCAGTCGCAGTCGCAGTCGCAGTCGCTGTCGACGGCGCCCGAAGCTGACCCTCCCCGGATCGTCCGGCGGACCCCCCAGGGGGAGGGTCGGCAGGTTCCTCGGGGTCCCCGTCCCGACCGCGCGTCCATCCGACCGCGCCGGGGCCGATCACGCGTCCTCACCGAGAGACTTCGAGGTACCGCCATGTCCAAGACGGCGTACGTCCGCACCAAACCGCATCTGAACATCGGCACGATGGGCCATGTCGACCACGGCAAGACCACCCTGACCGCCGCCATCACCAAGGTCCTCGCCGAGCGCGGATCCACCGGCTTCGTACCGTTCGACCGCATCGACCGGGCGCCCGAGGAGGCGGCGCGCGGCATCACCATCAACATCGCGCACGTCGAGTACGAGACCGACACCCGGCACTACGCGCACGTCGACATGCCCGGCCACGCCGACTATGTCAAGAACATGGTCACCGGCGCCGCACAGCTCGACGGGGCGATCCTCGTGGTCTCCGCGCTCGACGGGATCATGCCGCAGACCGCCGAACACGTGCTGCTCGCCCGGCAGGTGGGCGTCGACCACATCGTCGTCGCCCTCAACAAGGCCGACGCGGGCGACGAGGAGCTGACCGACCTGGTCGAGCTGGAGATCCGCGAGCTGCTCTCCGCACACGGCTACGGCGGCGACTCCGCGCCCGTCGTACGGGTCTCGGGACTGAGGGCGCTGGAGGGCGACCCGCGCTGGACGGCGTCGATCGACGCGTTGCTCGACGCGGTGGACACCTATGTGCCCCTGCCCGAGCGGTACGTGGACGCGCCGTTCCTGCTGCCGGTGGAGAACGTGCTCACCATCACCGGCCGGGGCACCGTGGTCACCGGCGCGGTGGAGCGCGGCACGGTCCGCGTCGGCGACCGCGTCGAGGTGCTCGGTGCCGGGACGGAGTCGGTGGTGACCGGCCTGGAGACCTTCGGCAAGCCGATGGAGGAGGCGCAGGCCGGGGACAACGTGGCGCTCCTGCTGCGCGGGGTGCCCCGGGACGCGGTGCGACGCGGGCACGTGGTGGCCGCGCCGGGCAGTGTGGTGCCGAGCCGGAGTTTCACGGCGCGGGTGTACGTGCTGTCGGCCCGCGAGGGCGGCCGTACGACTCCGGTGTCGACCGGCTACCGGCCTCAGTTCTATCTCCGCACCGCGGACGTCGTCGGCGACGTCGACCTCGGGGAGACGGCGCTCGCGCGCCCCGGCGACACGGTCACGATGACCGTGCGACTGGGACGTGACGTACCCCTGGAGCCCGGGCTCGGGTTCGCCATCCGTGAGGGCGGGAGGACCGTCGGGGCCGGCACGGTGACGGCGGTCGGCTGAGCGCACGCGGGTGCCCGCCCCGGAAGAGGGCGGGCACCCGCGCGCACAGCCGGACAGTCGCACGACGGCACAATGGGACGTGGAACCCTCCCCCGCTTGAAGCAGGGGGATTCCTGGCTCAAGTCGCTCGTTCGCTCAGCGAACGAACGAGTCCGACGCTTTCGGCACCAGCCGGGACGGAACCTGCCCGGTCGCCCTTCAGGACAAAGGAGTTGCGTGTGCTCGGCTCTCGCAACGCACGACAATCAGCCTACCCGGCCGGGTGGGCGATTCTGCGCTTTTGGGGAGGTTTCCGGTGAACGAGCCCCTCCCCGTGACCCGCGCCGTCGGTCACGGCACCGCGAAGCTGATGCCCGACGTCGACCGGGAGCGGGCCTGGCTGCTGACGGTCGACGGGGCACCGCAGTCGTACGTCGATCTGGACGAGCCGGCCCATCTGGAGTTCGAGTACATCCGGCGGCTCGGGCACGTGCTGGACACCCTGGCCGAGCCGGGGCACCCGCTGGACGCGCTGCACCTCGGCGGCGGGGCGCTCACCCTGCCCCGCTACCTGGCCGCGACCCGTCCCGGCTCCCGGCAGGACGTCGTCGAGTTCGACCGGGAGCTGCTGGACCTGGTCGCCGAGCAGCTGCCGCTGCCGGAGGGAGCGGACGTCACGCTGCACGCGGCGGACGCCCGCGCCTGGCTGGAGGCCGCCCCCGACGCCTCGGCGGACGTCCTGGTCGCCGATGTCTTCGGCGGCTCACGCGTCCCGGCGCACCTGACCTCCGTCGCCTACGCCCGTGAGGCCGCCCGGGTCCTGCGGCCCGGCGGCGTCTACCTCGGCAACCTCGCCGACGGGGCTCCCTTCGCCTTCCTGCGCTCCCAACTAGCCACGCTGGGTGCGGTGTTCGAAGAGCTGGTGCTGATCGCCGAGCCGGGAGTGCTGCGCGGGCGCCGTTTCGGCAACGCCGTCCTCGCCGCCGCACACCGTCCCCTCGACATCGCGGCCCTGGCCCGGCGCACCGCCGCCGACGCCTTCCCCGCCCGCGTCGAGCACGGCGTGGCCCTGCGGGACTTCACCGGCGGGGCGCGGCCGGTGCGGGACGCGGACGCCGTACCGTCACCCGAGCCCCCCGACGGGGCGTTCGGCATCGGCTGATCCCTTGCCACCGGGGTCCGGGGCCGCCCCGGCGACGGGCACCGTCCGGCGCCGCAGATTGCGTACGTCAGGCACGCACAGCACCGCCGCCGTGACCACGACGACCAGTGCGGCGCAGCCCCACAGTGCCTCCGTGCGGCCGAACACCGACTCGACGGGGCCCGCCAGCGCCATCGCGGCCGGCACCAGTGCCACCGAGCCGAACCAGTCGTAGGCCGACACCCGAGAGAGTTTCTCCTCCGGTATCTCCTGGTGCAGGGCCGTCATCCAGGAGACGCCGAACACCTCCACACTCACGCCGGTCACGAACATCACCGCGCACAGCACCGTCACCGGTACCGGCACGGCGAGCGCGGCGGACGGCAGGGCCAGTGGGAACACACAGAGGGTGCCCACGAACAGCAGACGGCGCGGTTTCCAGCGGGTCATCACCAGCGCGCCCACCACCGTGCCCCCGCCGAAGAAGGCCAGGGCCAGGCCCCACGGCGCCGCGCCGCCCAGATGGTCCCGGGCGACGAGCGGACCGTAGACCGCGTCGGCGGCGCCGACCACGGCGTTGGCTATGGAGAACTGGATGACGATGCCCCACAGCCAGGGCCGGCCGGAGAATTCCCGCCAGCCGTCGCGGAGGTCGGAGAGCAGACCACCGCCCGGGGCGCGCGGAGGTATGTGCTTCACGTCGAGGAAGGCCCGCAGCGCCGCCGCGACCGCGAAGGCCGCCGCGTCCGCCGCGAGTACCCAGCCCGGTCCCATCGCGGCGATCATGAGGCCGCCCAGGGCGACGCCGCCGAGCGTCGCGCCCTGCATCGCCATCCGGAACACCGCGAACGCCCGGCCGGCCTGCTCGCCCTCGACCGAGGAGAGCAGCATGCCCTCGGCGGCGGGCCCGAAGAACGCCTGGCCGACTCCGCCGAGCGCGCTGAGCAGCATCATCTGCCACAGCCGGGCCTCGCCCGCCAGGACCAGCGCCGCGAACGCGGCCTGCGAGACACAGTTGAGGACATTGGCCGCGACCATCACATGGTGGCGCGGCAGCCGGTCCGCGACGGCGCCGCCGATCAGCAGGAACAGCACCAGCGGCAGGGTGCGGGCGGCGGCCACCAGGCCCACGTCGCCGCCGTCACCGCCCGCGCCCAGCACCGCGAACGCGGAAGCGATCAGCGCGCCGTGACTGCCCAGGCTCGTCGCCACGGCGGAGGCGGTCAGCAGGGTGTAGTTGCGGCCCGCCCAGGCAGGACGGCGTGGGGAGGAGACGGTGGTCGGCACCTCGTGACTATCGCCGGGGCGGGGCCGACTTGCCAAATGCGTCGTCCCATGCGCCGAGGGCTCCCCTGCCTGCTACGACTCGGTCGGTGCTTCCTCGGTGAGGCGTACCGTGCTGAGGATCTTCTGCACGGTCTCCTCCGGGATCTCGTCCTTGACGCCCTTGGCGCCGTACAGGTTCCAGGTGATGAAGTCCCCGGCACCGTTCTTGAACCCGAAGGTGATCGCCTTGCCCTCGCTGTCGCACTTGCCGTTCTGGGGCGTGTTCTCCGAGCGCGCCGTGGCGACGCTGCCCTTGAGGCCCGAGGTGGTCGTGTACGCCTTCGGCTTCTCGAACTTCACGCTTTTCTTGTCGGGCTGCGTGTAGCCGCCGTAGATCCACCACGGCACACGGGTCTCCGCGGCCTGGTCCGTGGTCTTGGCGCCGTTCTCACCCCGGGTGCCGGCGGTGACGAGGGCGGTGTCGTCCTCGCGGCCGTCCTTGTCGTCGTCGCTCGTGCACCACTTGGACTTCAGATAGGCAGGGGCGGTGACGGTGGTGCGGTCCAGTTCACCGTCCTTCTCCTCCCATTCGAAGCCCACGCTGGTGCCGGGGTCCTCGATCTCCCAGTCGGCGGGGACGTCGAACTTGGTGCCGAAGCGTGTGTTCGTGACGACCTGCCAGCCCGGAACCGTCGCCTTCTCGGCGTCGCCGCCCCGCGGATTGTCGCCGGAGCCGGAGCCGGAGCCGGAGCCGGAGCCGGAGGCGCTCGGCTCCGTGGAGGGCTTCTCGGACGCGCTCACGGACGGCTTCGCGTCCTTCTTGTCGGCGGTGTCGTCCTTGTCACCGCCCAGCACCAGGAAGCCGGTGACACCGGCGGTCACGACCACGGCCGCCGCGGCCACGATGGCCACGATCTTCGTCTGCTTCCCGCCGCCCCCGCCCTGCGGCGGCTGAGGTATGCCCACAGTGTCCGGCGTCCCCCACTGCTGCGCGTAAGGGTTCGGCTGCTGGGAGCCGGGCTGCTGATACGGATTCGGCTGTTGGTACCCCGGCTGCTGGTACGGATTGTTCGACTGCGGGTTCTGCTCGCCTCCGGGCGGCTGGTTTCCTGGCCACATGGTGAGCACCCTAGCCCGGCCAGTGACACGATTCGGTCACTGCCCGTTGACAGGGACGTAGCAACCCGGAGCCGGAGGCAACCCGGAGCGACCGCACCACGTCGGGTCCCCGTGCGGCCGCGCATCCCTTGCCGGTCTCCGCCGGCCCGGTTCGCGTCCGCACGGATCGGAGCGCGGCGCGAGGGTGTGGCGGTGCATGGTCGGCTACCGGCTTCGAGACCTGGCCAGAGATGTCTACCCGTGAGTAACATGCGCTCATGAGCCACAACCGGATGACCATCGGCGAGATGCTCGCCGCCACGGTGCCCATGGCCCGGACCCTCAACCTCGATTTCCTGGAGACCACTGCGGAACGGGCCGTGGTGTCCCTGCCGGACCAGGACGACTATCACAACCACGTGGGCGGCCCGCACGCCGGCGCGATGTTCACCCTGGGGGAGTCGGCGAGCGGTGCCGTCGTGCTCGCCGCGTTCGGGGAGCAACTCGCACGGGCCGTGCCGCTCGCGGTCCGCGCCGAGATCGCCTACCGGAAACTGGCGATGGGCCCCGTCATCGCCACCGCGACCCTGGGCCGTCCGGCCGCCGAGGTCGTGGCCGAGCTGGACGAGGGCCGGCGTCCCGAGTTCCCGGTGTCGATCGCGATCCGGCGCGAGGACGGCGCCGTGACCGGCGAGATGACGGTCGTCTGGACCCTGCGCCCGGGTGGCTGACACCTGCCCGCGGTGGCCTGCCGCACCGGGGCGCGGGTCCCGGGTGGCCGCTTCAGACGCCGCTGCCCGCCCCGTAGGGGCCGTACAGGTCCAGCAGCCGGATCCGGGCGGAGTGCAGCCGATGGGCGACCACATGGCCCACCCACTGGGCGAGGTCCCGCCCGAGGGTCGACTCGTCCTCGCCCAGAGCGCGGATTGCCGCGGCGTCGAACTCGTAGGCCCGTACCGGGGTGGCCGCCTCGGCGCCCAGATGCCAGACGTGCGGGCTGTACAGCCAGGACCAGCCGACGAGTTCGTTGTGCCCGAGACGCTCGATGACGGCGGCCCGGCGGCCGGGGACGTGCATGTCGAGCTCGACGGTGCCGGTACGGATGACCCAGAACCGGTCCGCGTGGCCACCCTCCTCGAACAGTCGGGTCCCTTGCGGGAAGGACACCTCTCGGGCGGTCTCCAGGAGCTTCGCCCGATGCTCGGCGGGCAGGGCGCGCGGCATGCTGGGGGACGGGGGAGCGAACATTGCGGGCCTCCCTTACGGGATGGGTGGACTGCCGGTGCGGTGTGCGGGGTGGTTCCGGCGTGGTTCCAGCCTCCTGCGGAACCCCGGCCGGGGCCATGGGCCGTACGGCCCTGATCGAGGGCGTCCCTCCCCCACGACGCCGGTGCGCCTGGACCGGGACGGGCCCATCGGCACCCGGACGTGACTCCGTACCCTGGGGCGGGACCTTCGGCCCCCGTGGGGACCTGTGGCCCATGTCGGCAGGCCGCCCGGCCCACCGATACTGAAGGTATTCGCAGCGACAGAAGTTCTGACGGCAGTTCTGGCGGCAGCTTTGACGGCAGTTCTGACGGCAGCTCCGACAGCAGGAGGTACACGCCATGCCCCGCACCATCACCATCGGCCTCGACGGTTCCGCCGAGAGCCGGGCCGCGGCCGAGTGGGCGGCCCGCGAGGCGAAGCTGCGCGGCCTGCCGCTCCGGCTGATCGAGGTCCGGGAGCCCCTTCCGGAGCCGGTCGCCCAGGCACCGTTCCTCGGCGCGCAGACCGGTCAGCAGTGGAACGGGGGCGGCGAGGCGGAGGCGTCTTCGGGCGACGGCTGGGGGACGACGCCGGATGAGGCCGCGGCGGGGCTGCGGCTGCGCCACCCCGGGGTCGAGGTCACCGCGGAACAGGTCACCGGCCGGCCCCACGAGGTGCTGATCAAGGCCGCGGAGGACGCCGAACTGCTCGTGCTGGGCTCCCGCGGGATGAGCGGCTTCGCCGGATTCCTGGTCGGCTCCGTCGGTCTCGCCGTCGTGGCCCGTACCGAGCGGCCCGTCGTCCTGGTCCGCGCCGGGGAACAGGCCGCCGACGAACACGAGCCGGACCCCACGGGCATCCCGTCCGCCGCGACCCGTTACCGGCCGGTCCTGCTCGGTGTGGACGCCGACCGGCCCGACGACGCGGTGATCCGCTTCGCGTTCGCCGAGGCCGCCCGGCGGGGCACCGGACTGCGCGTCCTGCACGGCTGGAACCTGCCGCCGTACTACGTTCACGGACTGCCGGCCGACCCGGAGGTGTACCGGGCTGTCGCCGACCAGCAGGCCGCGACGCTCGCGAAGACGCTCCGCCCCTGGCGAGCGGAGTTCGAGGATGTCGACGTCGTGGAGGAGTCCTTCGGCGGCAGCCCGTCCATCCGGCTCATCGACGCGTCACGGGAGGCCTCGCTCGTCGTGGTCGGGCGGCGCGTCCGCCACAACCCGTTCGGCATCCGCATCGGGCCGATCACCCACGCCGTGCTGCACCACTCCGCGGCCCCGGTCGCGGTCGTCGCACACGACTGATCCGGTCATCCGCAGGAAGAGCACGGGACAGGGGAGGAGGACGGGAGGGGGGAGGAGGACAGGAGGGGCCCCGTGCTCCGATTGCGCCATATGCCGTCGTCCGGCCTTCCTGGGGGATGGGGCAGGCGGAAACTGGTACTTCCCGCCCCTGACACCGCCCCTGATCCCGTGCGCGCTCTCCTCTCCCGTCACCCCTCCTTCCCACCGCCACTCGTCCCGCGCACCGGATCGCCTCGACCACCCGGATCACCCCCGTTGATCACCCACGGAGCCAGCCATGCCCGAGGACCAGGACACCCGGACCGCACCGACCGACGAGGAGCTGCGCACGCTGGACGCCCACTGGCGCGCCGCCAACTACCTGGCGGCGGGCCAGATCTACCTGCTGGCGAACCCACTGCTCACCGAGCCCCTCAGGCCCGAGCACATCAAGCCGAGGCTGCTCGGGCACTGGGGCACCTCACCCGGTCTGAACCTGGTGTACACCCACCTGAACCGGGTGATCGGCGCCCGCGGACTGGACGCGCTGTGCGTCTGGGGACCGGGCCACGGCGGCCCCTCCGTGCTGGCCAACTCCTGGCTGGAGGGCAGCTACAGCGAGAAGTACCCGGACGTCGGCCGGGACGCCCCGGGCATGGCACGGCTGTTCCGGCAGTTCTCCTTCCCCGGCGGTGTCCCCAGCCACGTCGCCCCGGAGGTCCCCGGCTCGATCCACGAGGGCGGCGAGCTCGGCTACTCCCTCGCCCACGCCTACGGTGCCGCCCTCGACAACCCCGGCCTACTGGTCGCCTGCGTGATCGGCGACGGCGAGGCCGAGACCGGGCCGCTGGCCGCGTCCTGGCACTCCAACAAGTTCCTCGACCCGGTGCACGACGGTGCCGTCCTGCCGATCCTGCACCTCAACGGCTACAAGATCGCCAACCCGACCGTCCTGTCCCGCATCCCCGAGGCCGAACTCGACGCGCTGCTGCGCGGCTACGGGCACGAGCCGATCCACGTGGCGGGCGACGACCCCGCCACCGTCCACCGGGCGATGGCCCAGGCCATGGACACCGCCCTGGACCGCATCGCGACGGCGCAGCGCGCCGCCCGCGAGGACGGCGCGAGTGAGCGGGTGTCCTGGCCGGTGATCGTGCTGCGCACCCCGAAGGGCTGGACCGGCCCGGCCGAGGTGGACGGCGTACCCGTGGAGAACACCTGGCGCTCCCACCAGGTGCCGCTGCCGGGCGTCCGCGAGAATCCGGAGCATCTGCACCAACTGGAGGCATGGCTGCGGTCGTACCGGCCCGAGGAGCTCTTCGACGCGGAGGGCCGGCCCGTCGCGGACGTCCTCGCCGGTGTTCCCGAAGGCGCCCGCAGGCTCGGTGCCACCCCGTACGCCAACGGCGGGCTGCTCCTGCGCGAACTGCCGATGCCGGACCTCGACGACTTCGCCGTCCCCGTCGACAAGCCCGGCACCACCCTCCACGAACCCACCCGCGTCCTCGGCGACCTCCTGAGGCAGGTCATGAAGGACACCGCCGGCCGACGGGACTTCCGGCTCGTCGGCCCCGACGAGACGGCGTCCAACCGGCTGCAGGCCGTCTACGACGTCAGCGGCAAGGCCTGGCAGGCCGGCACCCTCGACGTCGACGAGCATCTCGACCCGCACGGCAGGGTGATGGAGATCCTCTCCGAACACCTCTGTCAGGGCTGGCTCGAGGGCTATCTGCTCACCGGACGGCACGGCCTGTTCTCCTGCTACGAGGCGTTCGTGCACATCGTCGACTCGATGGTCAACCAGCACATCAAGTGGCTGAGGACCTCCCGCGAACTGCCCTGGCGCGCCCCCATCGCCTCCCTCAACTACCTGCTCACCTCGCACGTGTGGCGCCAGGACCACAACGGCTTCTCCCACCAGGACCCCGGCTTCGTCGACCACGTGCTCAACAAGAGCCCCGAGGTCGTCCGGGTCTACCTGCCGCCGGACGCCAACACCCTGCTGTCGGTCGCGGACCACGCGCTGCGCAGCCGCGACTACATCAACGTCGTCGTGGCCGGCAAGCAGCCCTGCTTCGACTGGCTGTCCATGGACGCGGCCCGCGTCCACTGCGCGCGCGGCGCCGGGGTCTGGGAGTGGGCCGGCACCGAGAACGGCGGCACACCCGACGTGGTGCTGGGCTGCGCGGGGGACGTGCCCACCCAGGAGGTGCTGGCCGCGGCACAGCTGCTGCGCCGCCACCTGCCGGACCTGGCGGTCCGCGTCGTCAACGTCGTCGACCTCACCCGGCTGCTGCCCCGCGAGGAACACCCCCACGGCATGACCGACTTCGAGCACGACGGCCTGTTCACCACCGACAAGCCGGTCATCTTCGCCTACCACGGCTACCCGTGGCTGATCCACCGCCTCGCCTACCGGCGCACCGGGCACGAGAACCTGCACGTCCGCGGCTACAAGGAGTCCGGGACGACCACCACGCCGTTCGACATGGTGGTCCGCAACGACCTGGACCGCTACCGGCTGGTCATGGACGTCATCGACCGCGTCCCGGGCCTCGCGGTCCGAGCCGCCGCCGTACGTCAGCGGATGGCCGACGCCCGCACCCGGCACCACGACTGGATCCGCGCCCACGGCACCGACCTGCCCGAGGTCACCGAATGGAGCTGGAACGCCTGAGCGCCGCGGCCCGCCCACCGCTGTCCCGGACAGGCCCTTAGGAGTGCTTTCGGAATGCTGGGTGTTTGCGGGCGAGGGTCATGCAGTGGGCGAGTTGGGGAAGCCATCGTGCCTGTCGTCTCGGGTCTCCCAGCAAGTCCGTAGGCGGCGGGGCCGTGGAGCCAGGCAATGGCGGATTCGGCGACCCGCCGGGCGCGGCCCGGGCCCGAGCCGTGCGACTGTCCGCGCCGGGCGATCTTCGGGACGATGCCGCGCTCACGCAGGCGGCGGCGGTACAGCTCGTGGTCGTAGCCGCGGTCGGCATACAGTGCGCGCGGCTTGCGCCGGGGTCGGTCCCGTTTGCCCCGCACGGGTGGCACGCCGTCGACCAGCGGTAGGAGCTGGGTGACGGCGTTGCGGTGCCCGCCGGTCAGCGACATCCGCAGCGGGGCGCCGTGTGCGTCGGTCAGCACGTGGTGCTTCGAGCCCGGCCGCCCGCGGTCAACCGGGCTCGGACCGGCTTTTGGGCTGCTCCGCCCCCGCTTGACCGGCACATGGGTGGGGGTGCCCCCGGCGAAGCCGGGGGGAGCGTCGATGGTGGCGCGGGAGAAGTCCAGTCGGTCCGCTTCCCGCAACCGGTCCAGCAGCACCCGCTGGAGGTCGTCCCACACCCCGGCCTGCTGTCATTCGGCCGGCCGCCGCCAGCAGGTGGAACCGGAGCCGAACCCCAACTCCTGCGGCAGGTAATCCCACTGGACAGCGGTGTAGAGGACGAACAACACACCCTGCAGCGTCCTGCGGTCATCGATCCGCTTGCGTCCCGGGTGTCGGAACCGCCGCTCGTGCTTCGGCAGCAGCGGTTCGATCACCGCCCACAGCTCGTCGCTGACCTCCCACGGCTTCCGCCGCGCCGTCGTCACCCCCACACAGCACGAGATCACCTACACCTGTGGCCTGCTCGCGGCGCTGGGCTCCGGCCGCCGGCCAACCGGCGACGCTGCCCGCGGACCCCAAAGACCACAGCACCCCACGAGATGAGACCGCACTCAGCCGACGGCCCCCAGGATGAAGGGAAGAGCATCCGTGGCGCCAGGTCTGATAGTTGCCTGTTCGACGAACGTCCGCCGTGGACAGGCGGGACGGCACCAGCGGACCGTCAAACGCGCAGCGGCAACTCCACCCGCTGTTCCGCGCTGGGCAGGTCCGCAGAAAACCGCAGGTACGAGCCGTGCACCGGGTCTCGACACGGATCGTCCCGCCGTCCGTATCGGTCACGATCGCGATAACAGGGACTGACGAGAAGAGCAATTGCCGCATCAGGGATGACGTCTCTCACCGCGAGGTGCCCCGCCCACCGCGTTGCGAACGAACCCGGATGCCAGGGCACCGGTGCGGGCCCGTAACTGGCCGACCCCTCGCTGGCCATGCACCGGCACCACAACGTCCGTCTCACCCTCTGCTGCCTCGGCGGCTGACGCGCCCGGAAGGCCGCGCGTGCCACCGTTCGGCCAGCCAGGAGGCAGTGAGGAGGATCGCCAGAGTCACCCCGATCAGCAGCGCACAGCCGGTGAACGCGCTCGCCAGGAAATGGCCGCCCACCCGCGCCACGCCTTGGTAGTAGCCGACCACCACGCTCATCAGCAGCACGTAGCCGCCAACAGCGGTGCCGACCACCTGGCGGATAAGACCGGGCCAGCCCTGCTTGCCAGTGGGCACGGGCCGTGCCGTGTCTCGACGCAGGACCCGCAGGCCGAGGGTCAGACACCCCATGACCAGCAGATAGCCGACCAGCATGAGGGTGACGATCAGGTGCAGAGGGAGCAGGGCAGGTCCCTCCCTCCGATGCAGGAGCTGATGCGTACACCCCTCACTGTCCGTCCCGGAGCAGGAAGTGCCACCCGCGGACAAAAGCATGCCAACCGAACCACAGCCACAGCGCGAACAGAGCCCACCGCCCCACCGGATAGCGCATGACCGCGCGCAGGGTGTCACTGAGAGTAGGAAATGCATCATCGGCCCGCAGCAGGCCGATGCCCTCCCAGGCGAACAGGGCGCCGAACAGAACCGCCCAGACCAAATAACCGATCACCGGATGCTCCGCCACCGCGACCTCCCACATATATGCACGCCTGTCCGGCGGCCGCCCCCCATGGTTCCGCCTCAGCAAGCGTTTGTATCGGTTCCAGCAGCGCGTGGCGGGTCGAGCAATGCCGTGATCAGGAGGTCCGCGCCTGTCTCCTCACCCCGGACGCTTGCGCCGCCCACTGCGCGATTCAATTCACACCGCCTTCATCGCCACCGGCCGGAGGCGTCGCGGGCGACATCGACGCCAGCGGGGATTGCGGTGAGGGGCGGACCTCGTCCGGCCGACGGGGCTGTCGGCGTAGTCGGTGCGGGACCGGCCGGGCATCGGGCCCCTCCCTGGTGGCCGGAGGCGTGATGCTCGCTCACTATTGCGGCGAGAGCACGCGAGACCTTTGGCACATGGGGCGGTTGCGATGGATGGTCCGATGGACGCGGAGCGGGAACGCTCTGGGGACGACGGTGACGGCACAGGCCTGGACCGCAGGCGGTTCCTCGGGGCGACCGCGGCGGCCGGCGTCCGGGCCGCGGGCACGGCGCTGGCAGGCTGTGGCATGGCGTCCGGCGGCGCCCCGGACGCGTCGGCCGGCCCGTCCGAGGCTTCCCGTCCGGGCGGCTCCGGCTGGCGCATCCGTTCGGCGGGTCCGCCCGAGGCGGTTCTCGGCTATACCGACAAGGTGAGCGTACTGCCGGGCGAGGACTTCGGGCTGTACGTGTCCACCACCGCGCCGGGGTTCCGTGTTTCGGCATACCGGATGGGCTGGTACAAAGGCGCGCAGGGCCGCCTGGTCTGGCGCTCCGGCAGGGTGGCCGGGCGCGTCCAGAGAGAGCCGGCTCCGGCTCCGAGGACGCGCACGGTGCGGGCGGACTGGAAGCGTACGGTCCTCGTACACACCGACGGCTGGCCGGAGGGCGCCTACCTGCTCCGCCTCGACGCGGAGAACGGTCACCAGCGGTACGTCCCCCTGCTCGTCCGCTCGGCGACCGCCAGGGGGAAGACCCTGCTGATCCATGCACCGGCGACCTGGCAGGCGTACAACCTGTGGGGCGGCTACAGCCTTTACGAGGGCGACGACGGATCGTACGGGATGCGTGCCCTGGCCGTCTCCTTCGCCCGGCCCTACGACAGCAACGGAGCCGAGAAGTTCCTGGTGTACGAGCGGGCCGTGGTCGTCCTCGCGGAGCGGCTGGGCATACCGCTGGCGTACACCACCGGCGTCGACATCCACCGCGACCCGGCGGTGCTGCGGGGTGCCGTGTCCGCGGTCACGCTCGGCCACGACGAATACTGGACACCCCAGCAGCGGCAGTCCATGACCCGGGCCCGCGATGCCGGAACCAACCTGGCCTTCCTCGGCGCCAACACCTGCTTTCGCCGGATCAGGCTCGAGGACGGGGACCGCACCATGGTCTGCTACAAGACCGACTACCGCCACGATCCCCCTGTATCCCCGCCACGGCGTCCTGGTGACCACCGACTTCCGCCAGGCACCCGACCCCGACCCGGAATCGTCCTTGACGGGAGTCCTCTACGAGGGCTGTCCCACAAACGCCCCCTATGTCGTCCGCAACGCCGGTCACTGGCTCTTCGCGGGCACCGGAGTGAAGCGGGGCGACTCCTTCCCCCACCTCGTCGGTGTCGAATACGACCGCGTCACGCCGGGAGCGCTTCCGGACGCGCCGCTCGAGATCATCGCCCGCTCCCCCCTGGTCTGCAACGGCGGGAGAAGCCACTCCGATTCGGCGTACTACACGGTGCCGAGCGGGGCCGGCGTCTTCGCGTCCGGGACGATGCGGTGGGTCGAGGGCCTCATGGCCGGGACGGGGGAGAACGGCCGCAACCACCACATGGACGCGCGCACCGGAACCTTCGTGACCCGCACCACCGAGAACCTGCTCCGGGCCTTCGCGGAGGGACCGGCCGCCAAGACCAGGCCGGCGCCCCGCGACAACGTGCGCGAGGTCTACGGCTCGACGTGAGGTGGACGCGCATGCGCCGGCCGACCGGCCCGAGCCACGCTAAACGATCACTCTGAAGTCAAGCCGGTGGATTCGGGCTAAGGCGCACCATGCACGTCGCGATGCGCCTTCGCCAGCTCCGCGTACATCGTCCCGTTGAGCGTCAGCCCCGCGCGCTCCTCCTCGGTCAGCTCCCGCCGGACCTTCGCCGGGACCCCCGCGACCAGCGAGCCCGGCGGCACCTCCATGCCCTGCGGTACCAGCGCCTGCGCGGCCACCAGGGAACCGGCGCCGATCACCGCGCCGTTGAGCACCGTGGCCCCCATGCCGATCAGACAGTCGTCCCCGACCGTCGCCCCGTGCACCACGGCGTTGTGCCCGACGGAGACCCGCTCGCCGACCGTCACGGGGAAGCCGGGGTCGGCGTGCAGTGTGCAGTTGTCCTGGACGTTGCTGCTCGCGCCGACCGAGATCGCCTCCACGTCACCGCGCAGGACCGCGCCGTACCAGACGCTCGCGCCCGCCCCCAGCGTCACGTCCCCGATCACCGCGGCCGTGGGTGCCACGAAGGCGGTCGGGTCCACCTGCGGTTGCCTGCCGCCGATGCCGGTGATCAGCGCCTTGTGCGTCATCGTCGCCTCCTGGTCGGGTGATGACAGGCACCGTACGCCAGAGTGGTGGGGTGAAGATCACAGGGTGCACGACGCATGGGTGCCACGCCCGGCGACTACGGTGAGCGGGTGCCGAAAAGCAGGAACACGTTCTCGTCCTGGCCGCGCCGCCTCGCGCAGCGCGCGGTCCACACGGGCTGGGCCTGGGTGCAGCGCACGGGCTCGGTGACCGCCGAGCACCCCGGCCGCCTCCGCTTCGGCGCGATGGGTACAGGCACCAGGCTCGCCTTCCCGCTCGGCACCGTCTTCGGCGAACCCTGGATCCACCTCGGTGCCCACTGCATCATCGGCGAACAGGTCACCCTGACCGCCGGCCTGATGCCCGGCCTCGAGCTGGGACCCGACCCGATCCTCCGCCTCGGTGACGGCGTCGTCCTGGGCCGAGGCAGCCATGTCATCGCCGACACCACCGTCAGCATCGGCAGCGACTGCTACTTCGGGCCGTACGTCTACATCACGTCCACCAACCACTCCTACGACGATCCGCACGAGCCCATCGGCAAGCAGTGGCCGCGGATGGACCCGGTGGAGATCGGCCCCGGCTGCTGGATCGGCACCGGGGCGGTGATCCTCCCGGGCGCGCGGATCGGGCGGAACGTGGTGGTGGCCGCGGGCGCGGTGGTGCGGGGCACGGTTCCCGACCACGCCGTGGTCGCGGGCGCCCCGGCCCGGGTCGTACGCCGCTGGACTCCCGACGGGGGGTGGCAGCCGCCGCTGCGCACGCCGGCGCCGGTGCCGATCCCCGAGGGCGTCACACCGGAGCAGCTGCAGGCGCTGTCGGTGTTGGAGGAGGAGGCCGTGGCCCGGCTCGCCGAGCTGGACGATCACGGCCCGTACCGGCCGGCCGGGGGCGGCGCGGACCGGCTGGTCGAGCTGGAGCCCGGCAGCTGAGGCCGGCACCCCGCACACCTACGGCAACCGCGACGGCGAACCGACGGAGATGATCATGGCGGTCTCGATCCCGCCCGTGCGCTGAGACACCCCGCCGACAGCCGCCGCACGGCTGTTACCGTGCCGCCATGCGCGCACCCATCGGCACTTTCGACCACGCCACCCCCGCCCCCGACTGCCTCGACGAACTTACCGCGCCGGTCGCCGCGGCCGTCCGCGCCTGGAGCGGCAGCGTCCCCGCCGAGCAGATCCTCTACGTCGACACGGACCCGCGCTGGGCCGACACCGCTGTCTTCGTCGAGCACTACGGCCAGGACCTCCTCGAGCGCTCGGCGAACTGCGTGGTCGTGGCGGGCAAGCGGGGCGGCGAGAGCACCCTCGCCGCCTGCGTCGTCCTGTCCACCACCCGGGCCGACGTCAACGGACTGGTGCGCCGCCAACTCGGCGCCCGCAAGGCATCGTTCGCCCCGATGGACAAGGCGACGGGGGAGGCCGGCATGGAGTACGGCGGCATCACCCCGATCGGACTCCCCGCCGACTGGCCGGTGCTCGTGGACGCGGCCGTCGTCGACCTGCCGTACGTCCTCGTCGGCAGCGGGCGCCGGCAGGGCAAACTCCTGGTGCCGGGCAAGGCCTTCGCCGAACTGCCCGGCGCGGTCGTGCTGGAAGGGCTGGGAATGGCCTGATCTCCGGTTGCTCACGGAGATCGCGCCGGGCCGGCCGCGTCGCATCGGCCGCACCGGTCATGCCGCCGTGTGGTGGGCCAGGAGCAGGTGCGGGTCGTGCTCACCCGGGGCGGGTTCCGGGTCGGCGTGGACCAGGGCCGCGGTCAGCCGGGGTACGGCGTGCAGCAGGGCGTGCTCGGCGTCGACCGCGATGCGGTGGGCCTCCCGCATGGTCGCCCCGCCGTCCACCACGACCGCCACCTCGGCCCGCAGCCGGTGTCCGATCCAGCGCAGCCGCAGCTCGCCCACCCCGCGCACACCGGGAACCTGCCGCAGCGCCTGCTCGGCCCGGTCCACGAGCGCCGGGTCGACGGCGTCCATCACCCGCCGGAACACCTCCCGCGCCGCGTCCCGCAGCACCAGGACGATCGCCGTCGTGATCGCCAGTCCCACGATCGGGTCGGCGAGCTGCCACCCCAGGGCCGCCCCGCCCGCGCCCAGCAGCACGGCGAGTGAGGTGAACCCGTCCGTCCGGGCGTGCAGCCCGTCGGCGATCAGCGCGGCCGAGCCGATGGCCCGGCCGACTCGGATTCGGTAGCGGGCCACCCACTCGTTGCCCGCGAACCCGACGAGTGCGGCGACGGCGACCACCGGTGCATGGTTCATCGGACGCGGGTCGAGGAGCCGGTCCACCGCCGTCCAGCCCGCGAAGGCCGCGGAGGCGGCGATCGTCAGTACGATCACGATGCCCGCCAAGTCCTCGGCCCGGCCGTAGCCGTAGGTGAAGCGGCGGGTGGCGGCCCGTCGGCCCAGCACGAAAGCGATCCCGAGTGGTACGGCGGTCAGCGCGTCCGCGGTGTTGTGCACCGTGTCGCCGAGCAGCGCGACCGAGCCCGAGACGGCCACCACGACCGCCTGCGCCAGTGCCGTCGCGCCGAGCACCGCCAGCGAGACCCACAGTGCCCGCAGACCGCGGGCCGAGGACTCGAGGGCGGAGTCGAGCTTGTCCGCGGTCTCGTGGGAGTGCGGGGTGAGCAGATGGCGGAGCCGGTGGCCGAGGTGGAGACGGTCGTGGCGGCGTGAGGGCGCGTCGGGGTGCTCGTGGGAGTGCTCGTGGGGGTGCCCCGGCGGCTGCTCATGGCCGTGCCGGTGTCCGGGCTCCTGGCCGTGCTCGTGCCGGTCGCTCACGTGGATCCCCTTCCGGTCGCGAGGTGGACGGGCTGCCGCCCATGGGGCCATTATGTGCGCATGAGCGCACGCATGCACCTATCACCTGCGCACGATGTGCACCCACGCACTCCAGGCGACGAGCAGTTCGCGCTCGCGGCGGAACTCCTCGCCCTGCTCGGCGACCGCACCCGGCTGACCCTGCTGCACGCGCTGACCGGCGGCGAGGCCGACGTCAGCACGCTCACGGAGGTGTGCGGGGCGGCGCGGCCCGCGGTCAGCCAGCATCTGGCGCGGCTGCGCCTCGCGGGGTTGGTGGATAGGCGCAAGGAGGGCCGCAGGGTGATCTACTCACTGCGCGACGGACATCTGCGGCGGCTGGTGGACGAGGCGCTGAACGTCGCCGACCACCGGCTGAGCGACCGGCCCCCGCACGACTGACGGCATCAACGGGGCGGCCCGTGCCGTTCCAGTGCCGCTCAGTGCTCAGTGCTCAGTGCTCAGTGCTCAAGGGGCAGTGCACAGGGTGCGGGGCTGCTCAGACCAGTGACGGGTGTGGGCAAAACCAGTGACGACTGCCCGTCAGCTCCTCATGAGGGAGGCGGTACCGCTCCCCGCCGAAGCGGAACTCGCGCTGTGCAACTCGGCCCGGTCCGGCAGATTCCGCGCCAGGCCCCGCCGTCCCGGCGGGACCCGCACCCGACCTGGGCCAAAGCCCCTCCCGGCCGTGCGGGGAAGGAGCACACTTGCAGGAGAGGGATGTGCAGTGAGGCAGTGCATGTCCGCTGGAGGTGATCCGGATGCCCAAGACCCGGTCGCAGTCGCGGTACGCCCCGGACCGAGGACTCACCACCCGCATGGTGACGACGATGTTCCTGATCGGGCTGCTCTATGTGGTCTTCGTCGGCGTTCTGCTGGCCCTCCTGAAGAACGCGTGGCCCGTCATCCTGCTGATCGCGGGCGTCCTGTTCATCGCGCAGTTCTGGTTCAGTGACCGGATCGCGGCCTTCAGCATGGGCGCGCGCGAGGTCACCCCCGAGCAGGCTCCCGGGCTGCACGGCACCGTGGACCGCGTCTGTGCCCTCGCCGACATTCCCAAGCCGCGGGTGGCGATCGCCGACAGTGACCTGCCGAACGCCTTCGCCACCGGCCGAAACGAGAGAACGGCCCTTGTATGCGTCACCACGGGTCTGCTCCGTCGTCTGGAACCGGAGGAGCTGGAGGGCGTCCTCGCCCATGAGCTGTCGCATGTCGCCCATCGGGACGTCGCCGTGATGACCATCGCGTCGTTCCTGGGTGTGCTGGCCGGTGTCATGACCCGCGTCGCGCTCTACACCGGGCTCGGCCGCACCAGCCGCGACAGCACCACCACCCTCGTGGCACTCCTGATCCCCCTGGTCAGTGCCGTCGTGTACGTGATCAGCTTCCTGCTGACCCGGCTGCTGTCCCGCTACCGCGAACTGTCCGCCGACCGCTCCGCGGCGTTGCTCACCGGCCGTCCGTCCGCACTCGCGTCCGCGCTCACCAAAGTGACCGGTGAGATGGCGAAAATTCCGACCAAGGATCTTCGCCGGGCAGAGCCGTTCAACGCCTTCTGGTTCGCACCGGCCTTCTCCTCCAAGGAGAGCCTGAGCCGGCTGCTCTCCTCCCACCCCACCCTCGAACAGCGCCTCGACCAGCTCGGCCGGATCTCGGCCCAGCTCGGCCGGGCCTGACGCCCCATGGAGGTGCCGTGCCGTGGGACTCCTGGACACCATCCTCGGCCGCAGCAAGCCGGTTCGCCCGGACCTCGACCAGCTCTTCAGCCTGCCCTCGGCCGCGATCACCGTGCAGGCGGGGGCGGGGTTCACTCCGACCGGGACCGGATCGGTCTGCTTCGCGAGCGTGGAGGGCGGCGCATTCGACCGGCTCCAGCAGGAAGTACAAGAACTGCTCGACGCCGACACCGGCCGGGGCGGCACACCCGTCGAGTACACCAAGGACGCGTACGGGTACACGTGGCTCCTCGTCCATCGCACGGCCGACGACACCGCCTCACTGGTCAACGATCTGCACGCCGTCAACACGCTCCTCCAGGACGCGGGCTTCGGCCCGCAACTCCTCTGCTCCCTGGTCGGCTTCCGGGCCACATCGGACCACCGGGCCCTGGCACTGGTCTATCTCTACAAGCGCGGCACCTTCTATCCAGTGTGTATACGCCCCGGTCAGGAGAAACGAGACAACGCCCTTGAACTACAGGTCGCTGCCCTGCTTAAGAACGATCTTCGGATCGAGGAAGATCTGTCGCGCTGGTTCCCCGTGTGGGGTGCGCCGGGCATGGAGGGCTGATGGTTCTCCGCAAGCGCGGCACCTTCTACCGTTCCTAGTCGGTGAGCAGGAGTGAGTCCTGGACCCATTCCCGCTCACTGCGGACGCCCCGAACGGTGTTGGGTGTCCTGGTCGCCCGCGTTCCTTCCGCGTCCGGTGGCACGGATCGTGTCCGTGGTCCGGGAAGGCGGCGGCGGGTTTCCTCGCGCCCGGGGGTGTCCGGTGCGGCCTGGACGGTCCGATGCCCGCGCACATCACTCCGGTGTGCACGGGGCGGTGTCGTCCGACGCCGGATGGGATAGCCCTGGGCGCGTCGTCCGATCGCGATGCTCGCCGCATCGTGTCGGCTGGTTTTACGGGTGGTGCTGGTCAGGGGTTGTTGCCAGTGCTGGGCGCCCCACTTCGAGGTGTAGGCGGGGTCGACGGCGACGATGGTGATGCCCATGGCGTCGGCCATCGAGACGAGGCGGGCGCGGAGCCGGCCGGTGGGCAGGCCGGAGACCAGCTGCCGGAGCCGCCTGTTGCGGCCGTGTTTCTCGCGGGTCTTTTCGGCGGTGAAGTCCAGGTCCTCCACCGCGATCGCCCGCACCCCGCAGGTGCGGGCCCAGTTGAGCAGTCGGGTCAGGGCGTGGCGGACCTGGGCGTCGCGGTGGTCGGCGGGTCCGGTCAGGTCGTAGCAGAAGCGGCGTGGGGTGCCGGTCGGGTTGCCGTGCACGTCCAGGCGCCAGGCGGCGAGGTGGTCGGCGTTGGTGTCCACCCTGATCACCCCGCCGGCCAGCGCCGCCGCCAGGGGGACTGTCTGCGTGACGGGTTTCTGCCAGGAGGCGGTCACATACCAGCGCGCGCGGGTTACGTCGTGGTGGATGCGGTAGGCGACGGCCCGGTTCGCCGCCACCCGGTCGGCCCATTCCGGCCCCCGGTGCGCGAACCCGATCCGGCCGGTGAGGACGTACCGGCCGTGCGGAGCGTTCGCCAGCTGCTTGAGCGGGGCGGGGAGCCTGATGCTGACCTCGCCGTCCGGTGCGATGCGGATCGTCTCGTTCCCGTATTGCTTGCCGCTCTCCCCGTCCGCCTGCAGAAACCAGCGTTGCGCTTCCCAGCGTTCACGCCACTGGGTCTCGGTGAGCCGCGCGGCGGGCAGCTGGTGCCGCGTCCGGGCCAGGCGCCTGCCGCCCCGCACCACGCGCACCCGCCCGGCCGTCCAGTCGGCGCGTTCCCGCGCCAGCCGGTCCTCCAGCACGTGCAGGCGGCGGGCCTTGGCATGCCACTCCCGCCGACTGCGATATCCACCCGGGGCCCTCTTCGAACCCTTCGCGCCGAGCGGCAGTGCCAGCCGGTGGCGCAGGGTGCGCACCCCCGATTCCAGGTTCTGGAGGTGGGTGAGCGCGCAGCGGCGGGCCAGCGCCCACTGGTCATGCGTCGCCTTGGTGATCGCGCCCGCCCAGCGGGCCGACGAGAGCGGGGTCAGCTCCCGCTTGCGCACCGCCCACACCTTCGCGTCGTGCTCGAGGCCGTCGTGGCAGCGCGCCTTCAGGTCACGACAGGCCAGCGTGCCCAGATACGCGCCCACCCGCCGCAGCATTTCTTCATCGGCGGCGGTGAGCTGCTTGAGCCGGGTACGGACGGCCACCCCCGACGGGCCGGGCACCACAAACGGCGCCGCCAGCATCCGCAGTCCTCCATCCACCCCAGACCCCCGCCCCTTCAGCCCAGTCCTGAAAACCCGCTCACCCCACCCAACGAGCACCACCCGCCAAGGTCACGCATTCGGCAGACGAACCCCCATTCCCCCCTTCCCACAGGACAGCACCCGCTCCCGGCCGTGACCGCGCCCGTCCGGGCTCACTCATGCACACCAGAACACACTCGTGCTCAGCCAAACTCCAGCAGCTCCCAACCCCTTCGCGCCGCTCCCCGACGGAACGGAGCGGCGCGACAACGCGTTGGAACTCCAGATCAGGGCGCTCCTCGCGGACGACCTGCGCATCGAGGCCGATCTGGCCCGCTGGTTCCCGGTGTGGGGCGCCCCAGGTCTCGTGGGGCCCCGGCCCTGAGGCATGTGTCGTCGGCGCGGCCCCCGGCCGGCCCTAGCCCAGCCGCGGTATCTCGATCGCAGGGCAGCGGTTCATCACCATCTCCAGGCCCGCAGCGCGGGTCCGTTCGTAGGCGGCCTCGTCGATGACGTCCAACTGGAACCAGACGCCCTTGGCCCCCTTGGCGACCGCCTCGTCCGCGACCGCCCCGGCCAGTTCACTGTTCATGAACACGTCGACGACGTCCACCTCGAAGGGGATGTCCGCGAGCGAGGCGTACCCCTGCTCGCCGTGCACCGTCTCGGCCTTCGGATGCACCGGCACCACGCGCTTGCCGAAGCGCTGCAGCACCTGGGCGACACCGTACGCCGCGCGCTGCCGGTTCGACGACAGGCCCACCACGGCCCAGGTGTCGCCGAGCCCGGTGAGGATCTTGCGGACCGTTGCCTCGTCGCCGTACACCGTGGGCCTCCTGGAGCGTCATGATCGTAAGGGAGCTGTCCTATGCGTAACGAACCGGAGCGCGGGGTGATTCCCGGGATCACGGGCACGTCCCGGAGCAACGGCGTCCCCGAAAAGCGTGCGAGATGACTGCGCGGGCCCGCTTGTGCGCCTACGCTCGCCTCGTGCTGCGCATCACCGACGCCCGGACCGGCGAACTCGTGGACGCGACCCCCGCCCGGCGGGGCCTCACCCGCGTCGAGGCCCACACGCGCGGGTTCGATCCGACGAACCTGCGCGTGCTGCTCGTCGCCGACCTGCTCGTGCGCGCCCTGGAACTCGGCGGCACCCCGGTGTGGGCGCTGCTCGACGGCGAACGGGATCTGCCCGAACTGCGCGCGGCGGGCGCCGCCCTCGGCGTGCGGCCCTTCGAGGACGGCCGGGACGCCGGCACAGGGCTGGGGGAGGCCCAGGTCCTGCACGTGGTGAGCGAGGGCGGCGCGACACCCGACGGAGTCCGTGTCGCCGTCGCACCCGTCCACCAGGAAGGGCTGGGTGACGCACCGGACGGCACGGATGCCACCGATCCCACCGGCCCTGCCGACCTCACCGCCTCGAACAGCCTCACCGAGCCGACCGTCCTGCGGCTCGCCCTGCTCACGCATCCCAGGAGCAGCCCGCTGAGGCTCGACCCGGCCGCCCTGGACGAGGCCGCAGGCACCCTCGGGCGCTGGCGCGGCGCGGTCGCCGCCTGGGCGCACCGGCCCTCGCGGCCCATCCCCGACACGGTGCGCGTGGACCTGCGCACCGCCTGGGAGGACGACCTGGACGCGGTCGGTATGCTCCGCGTGCTCCGCGTGGTGGAGCAGGATCCGGAGGTACCGGACGGCGCCCGCTTCGAGACATACGCCTACGCCGACCGGCTGCTCGGCCTTGACCTCACCCGGGACCTGGGGTCCCTGGTATGACCGGGCTCCCCGGCGAACCCGGGCTCGCGGGACGCACCGGACCCACCGGGCAGGGCGGGGCCGCTCCCTTGCGTCGGCTGGTCGTGCTGCGGCACGCCAAGTCCGCCTGGCCGGAGGACGTGCCCGACCGGGACCGTCCGCTCGCCGCGCGTGGCGAGCGCGACGCGCCCGCCGCCGGACGGGCGATCGCCGGCACCGTCGGCCCACCCGGCCTCGCCCTGTGCTCCACCGCCGTACGCGCCCGCCGGACCTGGGAGCTGGCGGCGGCGGAGTGGGACACGTCCCCGCCGGTCCGGTACGAGCCCCGGCTGTACGCCGCCGGGGCCCCCGGCCTGCTGGCCGTGGTGCGCGAGGCGCCCGCCGACGTCGGCACCCTGCTGCTGATCGGCCACAACCCGGGCCTGGCCGACCTCGTCCTGGCCCTGGCCGGCGACGGCGCGGACGACACCCTCGACCGGGTCCGCGTGAAGTTCCCGACCTCGGCGGTAGCCGTGCTGTCCTGGCGCGGCGCCGCATGGCCGGACCTCGCCCCCGGCACCGCCCTGCTGACCGCGATGACCGTGCCCCGAGGCCCCGCGCGGTAGGCGTTTTTCGCCCGCGCCCGGCCGGGAGGGCCCGCCCGGCCGGCTGCGCATAGGCTGGCCGGATGCAGGACGAGTACCGCACCGTCGCCCGCGCGGGTGTGCACGAGACCGAGATCAACCGCTCCCGCTTCCGGTGCGCGCTCGCCCCGGCGGCCACCGAGCGGGAGGCGCAGGAGTTCGTCACCGCCGTCCGCAAGGAGCACGCCGACGCCACCCACAACTGCTGGGCGTACGTCATCGGCGCGGACGCCTCCGTCCAGAAGGCCAGCGACGACGGCGAACCCGGAGGCACCGCGGGCGTCCCCATGCTGCAGATGCTGCTGCGCCGCGACATGCGGTACGTCGTCGCCGTCGTCACCCGCTACTACGGTGGGATCAAACTCGGTGCGGGCGGGCTCATCCGAGCGTATGGCGGGACCGTCGGCGAGGCGCTGGACGGCGTCGGCACGCTCACCCGGCGTCGGTTCCGGCTGGCCACGGTGACCGTCGACCACCAGCGGGCCGGCAAGGTCCAGAACGACCTGCGCTCCACGGGGCGCGAGGTGCGGGACGTGCGCTACGGCGAGGAGGTCACGATCGAGATCGCCCTCCCGGACACCGACGTGGACCGCTTCCGGTCCTGGCTCGCGGACGCGACCGCCGGGACCGCCCGCTTCGAACCGGGCGGCGAGACGTACGGCGACGTGTGACCGCGACCCCGTGTCCCGTCGACTCATGACGTCATATCGGTTGCTTCGCCCACATAACGGGCGTAAGCGGCTTCAGTCATGACGGGGCGATACGGGAGTTTCCGGCCGTGGTGTCGGAGCAGGCCGATACTCTCGGGGGTCATGAGACTGCTGCACACTTCCGACTGGCACCTCGGCCGGGCGTTCCACCGGGTCGGCATGCTCGGTGCCCAGGCCGAGTTCATCGGCCACCTGGTGGCGACCGTGCGCGAGCACGCCGTCGACGCGGTGGTCGTGTCGGGAGACGTGTACGACCGTGCCGTGCCGCCGCTCGCCGCGGTGGAGCTGTTCGATGACGCCCTGCACCGCCTCGCCGACCTGGGCGTGCCGACGGTGATGATCTCCGGCAACCACGACTCGGCCCGCCGCCTCGGCGTCGGTGCCGGACTCATCGGGCGCGCGGGCATCCATCTGCGGACCGCCCCCTCGGCGAGCGGCACCCCCGTGATGCTGTCCGACCGCCACGGGGACGTCGCTTTCTACGGACTGCCCTATCTGGAACCGGCCCTGGTCAAGGACGAGTTCGGGGTGGAGAAGGCGGGCCACGAGACGGTGCTCGCCGCCGCCATGGACCGGGTCCGTGCCGACCTCGCCGCCCGCCTGCGCGGCACCCGCTCGGTCGTCCTCGCGCACGCCTTCGTCACCGGCGGCACACCGAGCGACAGTGAGCGGGACATCACCGTCGGCGGGGTCGCCGCCGTACCCGCCGGAGTGTTCGACGGCGTCGACTACGTGGCGCTCGGACATCTGCACGGCTGCCAGACCCTCACCGAGCGCGTGCGCTACTCCGGCTCCCCCCTCCCGTACTCCTTCTCCGAGGCGGACCACCGAAAGAGCATGTGGCTCGTCGACCTGGCCGCCGACGGCGGCGTCACCGCCGAGCGGATCGACTGCCCGGTGCCGCGCGCCCTCGCCCGGATCCGCGGTCCCCTGGAGGAGTTGCTCGCCGACCCCGGACTCGAGCCGCACCGCGAGGCGTGGGTCGAGGCCACGCTCACCGACCCGGCCCGTCCGGCCGACCCCATGGCCCGGCTCACCGAACGCTTCCCGCACACCCTCAGCCTCGTCTTCGAACCCGAACGCGCGCCCGGCGACCCCGCGGTGTCCTACGCCCACCGCCTCGCCGGCCGCGACGACCAGCAGATCGCGGAGGACTTCGTGGCCCACGTACGCGGCGCCGGCCCCGACGAGCGGGAGCGGGCCGTCCTGCGGGACGCCATCGACGCCGTCCGCGCCGACGAGGCCGTACGGGAGGTGGCGCGGTGAGGCTGCACCGGCTCGACCTCACCGCCTTCGGGCCTTTCGGCGGCTCGCTCACCGTCGACTTCGACGAGCTGTCCGCCGCGGGCCTCTTCCTGCTGCACGGCCCCACCGGCGCCGGCAAGACCTCGATACTCGACGCCGTCTGCTACGCCCTGTACGGCACCGTCCCCGGCGCCCGGCAGAGCGGGCAGGGCATGACACTGCGCAGCGACCACGCCGCCCCCGCCGTCCGCACCGAGGTCACCCTCGACCTCACCGTCGCCGGGCGCCGGCTCGAGGTCACCCGGCAACCGCCCTGGCAGCGACCGAAGAAGCGCGGCACCGGCACCACCCTCGACAAGGCACAGACCTGGCTGCGCGAGTACGACCCGGCTGCCCGGGCCTGGAAGGACCTCAGCCGCTCCCACCAGGAGATCGCCGAGGAGATCACCCAGCTCCTCGGCATGAGCCGGGAGCAGTTCTGCCAGGTCGTCCTCCTGCCCCAGGGCGACTTCGCGCGGTTCCTGCGCGCCGACGCCGAGGCGCGCGGCAAGCTGCTCGGCCGGCTCTTCGACACCCGCCGCTTCGCCGACGTGGAGAAGCACCTCGCGGAGCGCCGCCGCGCCACCGAGTCCCGGGTGCGGGACGGCGACGCGGACCTGCTCGCCGACGCGCACCGGATGCAGCAGGCCGCGGGCGAGGCGATGCGGCTGGACGACCTCGCGCCGGGCGATCCGGGACTGGCCGAGAGCGTGCTGACCGCGGCCGCCGTCGCCCGCAGCACCGCCCGCGAACAGCTCACCGTCGCCCGCTGCCGCCTCACCGCGGCCGAATCCGCGCAGGCCGCCGCCGACCGGTCACTGGACGACGCACGCGAACGGGACCGGCTGCAACGGCGGTTCGCCAAGGTGCGGGAGCGCGCGGCACGACTGGCGGAGGAGGACGGTGCCCGGCAGGAGGCGCAGACGCTCCTGGACCGTTCCCGCAAGGCCGAGGCGGTCGCCCCCGCGCTGGAACTGCGGGAGTCCGCCGACGCCGAACACCGCGAGGCGGCCGGCGCCGAGGCGCGCACGCGTGCCGTACTCCCCGAGGCGCACCAGGAGGCGGGCGCGGCCGGGCTCACGGCTGCCGCGCGCCGGGCCGCCGAGGAACTGGGCGGCCTCGAGTCGGCCCGCCGCGCCGAGCGCCGGCTTGCCGGACTCCTCGACGAACGGGCCGGCCTGGACCGCCAGGAGCGTGCCGACGACGACGTACTGGACGAGTCGGACGCCTGGCTCACCGGCTGGGAGGAGACCCGGACCGGGCTCCAGGCCCGCATCGAGTCCGCGCAGGAGGCCGCGACCAGGGCCGGTGAACTCGCGGTGCGGCGCGACCCCGCGCATCAGCGGCTGAACGCCGCACGGCTGCGGGACCGGCTGGCCGGGGACACCGACCGCACCGCCGAGCAGGCCCGCCGGGCCCAGGAGCAGGCGCTCACGGCCAAGCAGCACTGGCTCGACCTCAAGGAACAGCGGCTGGCCGGCATCGCCGCCGAACTCGCCGCGAACCTCACCGACGGCGCACCCTGCACGGTCTGCGGGGCCGTCGAACACCCCGCCCCCGCCCGCAAGGACGCCGGCCACGTCGATCGCGAGGCGGAGGAGCGCGCCCTAGCCGCCCACCAGAGTGCCGAGGAACGCCGTGCCGACCACGAACGGCGCCTCGGCGCCGTCCGCGAGGCGCTGGCCGCCGCCGGGGCGGAGGCGGGGGACACGCCGACCGGCCGACTCGCCCACGAGGTGGAGGAGTTGGAGGGGCAGTACGCGCGGGCCCGGGACGCGGCCTCCGTGCTGCACTCCGTGCGGGAGCGGCTGCGGCAGGCGGAGCACGAGCATGAGCGGCGGCTGACCGCGCAGCGCGAGGCGGCGGTCCGGACCGCCGCACGGGCGGGCGTCCGCGAGCGGCTCGGCCAGGAGCAAACCGCGCTGGAGGAGGAGTTGGCCAAGGCGCGGGGCGCCGCGGACAGCGTGGCCGTACGCGCCGCCCAACTGGAGCGCGACGCCGCACGGTTCGCCGACGCCGCCGACGCCGTCCGGCTCGCCGAGGGCACCGCGCAGCGGCTCAAGCACGCCGACGCCAGGCTTGCGGACGCCGCCTTCCGGGCCGGCTTCGACACCCCACGGGCGGCGGCCGAGGCACTGCTCGACGCGGCCACCCATCGCGCACTGCAGCACCGACTGGACGCCTGGCAGCAGGAGGAGGCCGCCGTACGCGCGGTGCTCGCCGAGTCCGACACCGCGGCTGCCGCCCGGCAGCCCCCCGCCGACCTCGCCGCCGCGCAGCGTACCGCCGAGGACGCGGACCGCAGGGTGCGCGAGGCGGCCTCCGCGCGCGACGCCGCCGCCCGCCGTTGTGCCGAACTCGACCGGCTCTCCGCGCGGGCCACCGCCTCGGCGCGCCGGCTGGCACCGCTGCGCGACGAGTACGACCGGGTGGCCCGCATGGCGGGCCTCACCGCCGGCACCTCGGCCGCCAACGAACGCAGGATGCGCCTGGAGTCCTACGTCCTGGCCGCCCGCCTGGAACAGGTTGCCGCCGCGGCGACCGCGCGGCTGCACCGCATGTCGTCCGGCCGCTACACCCTGGTGCACTCCGACGACCGCACCGGGCGCGGCCGCAGCGGCCTCGGGCTGCACGTCGTGGACGCGTGGACCGGCCGGGAGCGGGACACCGCGACCCTTTCGGGCGGTGAGACCTTCTTCGCCTCGCTCGCCCTCGCCCTCGGTCTCGCCGACGTCGTCACCGGCGAGGCCGGCGGGGTCCGGCTGGACACCCTCTTCATCGACGAGGGCTTCGGCAGCCTCGACGACCAGACCCTCGACGAGGTGCTGGACGTCCTGGACTCCCTGCGGGAACGCGACCGCAGCGTGGGCATCGTCAGCCACGTCCCCGACCTGCGGCGGCGCATCCACGCCCAACTCGCGGTGGTGAAGGGCCGCTCGGGCTCGACGGTGCGGATACACGGCGTGGGCTGAGCCGAGCGCAGCCGGGTCGAGCGGGGGCAGGCGGGGCGGCCGTGGAAACGTAAGCGGGGGACGGGGACGGGCGGGGCGGCCGGCCGGGCCGGTCGCCGTCACGGTGGGAGCGGGGTCGCGATATCGGCGTGCGCCGGGACCTCAACCCCGCCATCATGGCTGACCATGCCCCCACTTCCGCCCCCCGCGCCCGAAGCACTCCGCCGTGACCCCCTGCCGCTGTGCGGCCGGACCGCGCTGGTCACCGGGGCCAGTAGACGCGGCGGCATCGGACACGCGGTCGCCCGGCGTCTCGCCGCCCACGGAGCGAGCGTCTACCTGCACCACCACGTGCCGCACGACGCCGCGATGCCCTGGGGCGCCGACTGCCCCGAGGACGTGGCAGCCTCCGTGCGGGAAGCTCTCGGCGGTCCCTCGGCGCGGGTGATGTCCGGGCCGGGCGACCTCCCCCGGCGCTGACGCCGGGGGAGCCGTCCCGGCGCCGGCCGCCGGCGGCTCGGCTCACAGCGCCGACAGTTCGTCCACCAGGTCGTCCAGGCCCAGTGAGCCCTGGGACAGCGCCGCCATGTGCCACGCCTTGAGGTCGAAGGCGTCGCCGTGCCGCTTGCGGGCGTTCTCCCGGCCCAGCAGCCAGGCCCGCTCGCCGAGCTTGTAGCCGATGGCCTGCCCGGGGATCGTCAGATAGCGGGTCATCTCGCTCTCCACGAAGTCCGCGGGACGGCTGCTGTGCGCCCCGAAGAACTCCTCGGCCAGTTCCGGCGTCCAGCGCTCGCCCGGGTGGAACGGCGAGTCCGCCGGAATCTCGAGTTCCAGGTGCATGCCGATGTCGACGACGACCCGGGCGGCCCGCATCATCTGCGCGTCCAGGTAGCCGAGCCGTTCCTCCGCGTCCGCGAGGAAGCCGAGTTCGTCCATCAGCCGCTCCGCGTACAGGGCCCAGCCCTCCGCGTTGGCGCTGACCATGCCGACGGAGGCCTGGTAACGGGACAGGTTTTCGGCGACGTGCGCCCACTGCGCCAGCTGGAGGTGATGGCCGGGGACGCCCTCGTGGTACCAGGTCGACACCAGGTCGTAGACGGGGAAGCGGGTCAGTCCCATGGTCGGCAGCCAGGTACGGCCGGGCCGGGAGAAGTCCTCCGACGGGGGCGTGTAGTACGGCGCCGCCGCGCTGCCCGGCGGGGCGATCCGCGACTCCACCTTCCTTACCCGCTCGGCGAGTTCGAAGTGGGTGCCGTCGAGCGAGTCGATCGCCTGGTCCATCAGGCCCTGGAGCCAGTCACGGACCTCGTCGACGCCCTCGATGTGCCGGCCGTGCTCGTCGAGGTGCGCCAGCGCCACCCACGGCGTGTCGGCACCCGGCAGGACCTTCTCGGCCTCCTTCTTCATCTCGCCGAGCAGCCGGTGGTACTCGGCCCAGCCGTAGGCGTACGCCTCGTCCAGGTCGAGGTCGGTGCCGTTGTAGTAGCGGGACCAGCGGGCGTAGCGTTCCCGGCCCACGGTGTCGGGGGCGCCCTCGATCGCCGGCGCGTACACGTCGCGCATCCAGTCCCGCAGCTCCACCACGGCCGCGGTCGCGGAACGCGCCGCCCGGTCCAGCTCCGCGCGCAGCGCGTCCGGACCCGGCGAGGCGAAGTCCTCGAACCAGCCCCGGCCCTCACCGGTGTCCGCCCACTCGGTGAGCTGCTCGACGAACGTGGCGGTCGGCCGCGGCGCCGCGTACAGCTTGCGCTCCAGGCCGAGCGCGAGGGACTCCCGGTAGCCCGCCAGCGCGGCCGGTACCGCGCGCAGCCGCTCGGCGACCGCGGCCCAGTCCTCCTCGGTCCGCGTCGGCGTCACGGTGAACACCTCACGCACCGAGTGGGCGACGGTGCCCAGGTTGCCGACCGAACGCAGACCCTCGTCGGCCTCGTGCACGGCGAGCTCCGCGGTGAGCCGCTCCCGCAGCAGCCGAGCGCAGCGGCGCTCGATGTCGCTGTCCGCGCCGGGCCCGGCCTCGGCCTCGTCGAGCCGGGCGAGCGTGGCCCGCTGAAGCTCCGCGAGCGCGGCCTGGCCCGCGGGGGAGAGATCGGGCAGGCGGCGGTAACTCTCCTGCACACCGAGATACGTACCGGTGACCGGGTCGAGGGCGATGAGATCGTCGACGTAGGCGTCGGCGACCTCGCGGGGCAGCGGGCTGTTGGTCTCAGACATGGCGACCATCCTGGTACGCGGCCCGCCGGACGTCACCCGGATTGAGCCGAGGGCGAAGACGGCAGCAGCGGACCGCAGTCCCACTGCTGGAAGATCAGCCGCGTCTCCACGCGTGCCACCTCCCGCCGCGACGTGAACTCGTCCAGCACCAGCCGCTGCAGATCCGCCATGTCCGCGACCGCGACATGGATCAGATAATCGTCCGGTCCGGTCAGATGGAAGACGGTCAGCGACTCCGGCAGCGCCCGGATCCGCTCCACGAACGGCCCCACCAGCTCCCGCCGGTGCGGCCTCACCTGCACCGACAGCAGAGCCTGGAGCCCTCGCCCCAGCTTGGCCGGGTCCAGCTTCAGCCGATGCCCGAGGATCACGCCGGAGCGCCGCAGCCGGGTCACCCGGTCCAGACAGGTAGACGGCGCGACCCCCACCTGCGCGGCGAGGTCCCGGTACGTCGTCCGGGCGTCGTTCTGCAACAGCCGCAGCAGATGAAGATCCACCGGATCCAGTACGACAGAATCAGCCACCGGCCGAACGTAACACGGAGATCGGCTCCCGCGGCCCGGCCGGTGTTCACCCTTCGGGGCATGGACGTACGCAGGGGCACGCGCAGCACCACGAGAGCACTCGCCACCGAGGCCGTGCACGCAGGCCGGGACGACCTGGCCCGGCAGGGGCTGCACGCCCCGCCGATCGACCTGTCCACCACCTACCCCGCCTACGACAGCCGCGGTGAGGCCGCCCGGATCGACGCGTTCGCCGCCACCGGCGCTCAGCCGGACGGCCCGCCCGTCTACGGACGGCTCGGCAACCCGACCGTCGCCCGCTTCGAGACCGCCCTGGCCCGCCTGGAGGGCACGGAGGCCGCCGTCGCCTTCGCCAGTGGCATGGCCGCGCTCAGCGCCGTCCTGCTGGTGCGCGGCTCCATGGGCCTGCGCCACGTCGTCGCCGTACGCCCCCTGTACGGATGCAGTGACCACCTGCTGACCGCCGGGCTGCTCGGCTCCGAGGTGACGTGGACCGACCCGGCGGGGGTCGCCGACGCACTGCGCCCCGACACCGGTCTGGTGCTGGTGGAGTCACCGGCCAACCCGACCCTGACCGAGGTCGATCTGCGGGCACTCGCCCGGGACTGCGGCTCCGTGCCGCTGGTCGTCGACAACACCTTCGCCACGCCCGTCCTCCAGCGTCCGGCCGAGCACGGGGCGCGGCTGGTGCTGCACAGCGCCACCAAGTACCTCGGGGGGCACGGGGACGTCCTGGCCGGGGTGGTGGCCTGCGACGAGGAGTTCGCGGGGCGGCTGCGGCAGATACGGTTCGCCACCGGTGGCGTGCTGCATCCGCTGGCCGGCTACCTGCTGCTGCGGGGGCTGTCGACGCTGCCGGTACGGGTCCGGGCAGCCTCGGCGGGCGCCGCCGAACTCGTCCGCAGACTGACCGCCGACCCGCGTGTGGCCCGGGTGCACTACCCGCGCATCGGCGGGGCGATGGTCTCCTTCGAGGTGCACGGGGACCCGCACGAGGTGATCGGCGGCGTACGGCTGATCACCCCGGCGGTGAGCCTCGGCAGCGTGGACTCCCTCATCCAGCACCCGGCGTCCATCAGCCACCGCATCGTCGACGCGGGCGACCGCAGGGCCGCGGGAGTCAGCGACCAACTGCTGCGGCTCTCCGTCGGCCTGGAGGACGTCGACGACCTGTGGGCCGATCTGGACGGGGCGCTGGGCTGATCGGACGGGGCGGCTGGGCCGAGACGTCGCGCACACGGAGCGGCCACGGAACGCCGACGGAGCGGCCCGGCGGAATGCCCCGGCTCGTCTGCGTGTTCGGTCCGCTCGGGGTGCGCATCGGGCCCGTGCGTCCGTCCCGCCCGCGTGTTCCGTGGCGCGATGGCTACGACCGGCGGCCGATCCGGGAGGTGCCGTGTTCCTGCTCGCTGCGCTCCTCCTGCGCGCGGCGGGCCGGCCGCTGGTCCAGGCGGGCGGTGATGACCAGGGTGCCCTCCTCGATCTGGTAGTCGAGGGGGAGTTCCAGGCCGCGCATCGCGGCGACCATGCCGGTGTTGGACGCCTGCGTCACGGCGTAGACATGGGCGCAGCCCGCCTCGCCGGCCATCGCCACCAGCCGGGCGAGAAGCTCGCCGCCGATGCCCCGGCGCTGCCAGGCGTCCTCGATGAGCAGAGCCACCTCGGTCTCGTCGCCGTCCCACAGCAGATGGCCGAGGCCGACGATGCGCCCCGAGGCCGTCCGCACGGCGAGTGTGCGGCCGAAGCGCGGGCTGAGCAGGTGATTCAGGTAGCGGTCCACGTCGTCGACCGGCCCGTGGTAGCGCAGGCGCAGGGTCTCGGGCGAGCACCGTTCGTGCATCGCCCGTGCCGCCTCCAGGTCACTGGTGTCCGCCCGGCGCACGGTGATGTCGCTGCCCTCGGGCAGTGTGAGAACGTCCTGGCCGCGGGGGACCCGGGGGCCGAGCCGGGCGTCCAGCTCCACCAGGGCCCTGGCCCGGGCGAACTCGGTGGGCGTGAACGGCAGATACGGCCGCTCCACGGTGATCACACCGCCCTCGGGGGCGCGCAGTCGCATCACGGTGTCCTCCAGGGTCCCCTCGGCCGGCACACCCTCCAGCGCCTGCCGGCCGGCACCCGGCGCGGCGGGCAGCGAACGGATCGTGCACCGTCCCAGCAACTGCCGTAGTGCCAGCGGGAGTTCCGCGGCGTCCAGTGCCGTACGCGTGGCGAGGCCCAGCATTCGGGTCGGCGCGTCCACCAGGTCGTGGGCATCGGCCCGCTCGATCCAGGTGCCGGTGCCACCGGCGCCCGACACCGCCGCCGTGAGACCGGTGCCGGGCAGGTCGGCGGGGGCCCGCAGCAGGAACTCGTCGACCGTGGCCGTGCCCAGCGGGTGCGTCTGCAGGCTCAGGATGTCGACGCTCTCCCCGGCCAGCGCCGTGCACAGCGCGGCCAGCGCGCCCGGCTCGTCCCGCACCGTCGTCCGCAACCGCCACAGGGCGCTCTTTGCCGGGGCGCTGCGCACGGTCCCGTCGGCGGACGACGCAGCCGGCAGCCCGTGCCACGACTCGGCGGCCGGGGGGCGGCCGCCGCCGGTATCGGATGAGGGGGGCGTGTGACCGTGGCGGCGTGCCCACCAACTGTGGAACGCCGCCGTGAACCGTGCGGTCGTTTCGCCTCTCGACTGCCCCTGCGGGGGACGGTCCTGGCGGTCACGAGTCTCGTCTGACATGCCTCGGCTCATGCAGCCACTGTGAAGGAAGTGTGTTTCGTGATCACTAACGCGCTATGGCTGACGAGTAAAGAGTTCTTAGGGCTCCTATGATCCTTTTGTCGCCGTGTCGGTCAAGGGGATGTTCGTCGACCGGCTACTGGCCGACCAGGCCCGGCTGCAACCGCTTCGTGTACAGCACGGTGCCGTCCTGCTCCCGCAGCCGTACGGTCAGCTCTCCGCTGCCGCCGTCGATGTCGACCTCGCCGAAGAACTGGTAACCGCCGGCGGGCGAGACGTTCGCCGCGGTCGGCGCCTTCACGAACACCCGCTCCGGGCCGAAGGTGCCGTCGAGCGCGCTCGCCGGGAAGGCCCCCGCGTTCAACGGCCCGGAGACGAACTCCCAGAACGGCTCGAAATCGCCGAACGCGGCCCTCGCGGGCTGGTAGTGCTGGGCCGAGGTGTGGTGCACGTCGGCCGTCAGCCACACCGTGCCGGCGATCCGCCGGTGTTTGATGAACCGCAGCAGCTCGGCGATCTGCAACTCGCGCCCCAGCGGAGCGCCCGGATCGCCCTGGGCCACCGCCTCGACGTGCTGGGCGCCCTCACCGGTGTCGGACACGATCAGGCCGAGCGGCATGTCCGCGGCGATCACCTTCCACACCGCCCGCGACCGTGCCAGCTCCCGCTTGAGCCACTCCAACTGCTCGCGCCCGAGGATCCCTTGCGGGTCCACGCTCTGGTCACCGGTGGAGTTGGCGTTGCGGTACGTCCGCATGTCCAGTACGAACACGTCCAGCAGCGGCCCCTGCCGCAGCACCCGGTGGACCCGGCCCTCGCGATCGCCCGGCCGCAGCGTGGACATCGGGAAGTACTCGCTGAACGCACGCCGCGCCCGTGCCGCCAGGACATCGACGCTCTTCTCCGTGTACCGGCTGTCCGTGTCCGCGATCCGCTGGCCCGGGTACCAGTTGTTGCGCACCTCGTGGTCGTCCCACTGCACGATCGACGGCACCCGGGCGTTGAACCGGCGGAAGTGCTCGTCGAGCAGGTTGTACCGGAAGTTGCCGCGGAACTCGGCCAGGGTCTCGGCGACCTTGGACTTCTCCTCCGTGATGATGTTCCGCCAGACACTGCCGTCCGGCAGCGCGGCAGTCGCCGGGATCGGCCCGTCGGCGTAGATGGTGTCGCCGCTGAACAGGAAGAAGTCGGGGTCGGTCCGGGCCATCGCCTCGAAGATCCGGTAGCCGCCGAAGTCGGGGTTGATGCCCCAGCCCTGCCCCGCCAGATCGCCCGACCACACGAACCGCATGCCCTCGCGCCGCCGCGCGGGCACCGTCCGGAACGTACCGGTGACCGGCTCGCCCGAGCGGCGCGGGTCGTCCGGGTCGGCGAGCCGCACCCGGTAGTGGATCTGCTCCCCCGCCGGCAGCCCGTGCAGCCGAGTGGTTCCCGTGAAGTCCGTGCCGGGGCCGAGCAGCGGACCGTGCCAGTGCCGCGGGCGGTGGAACGACTCGGTCGCCGAGGTCTCGACGATCATCCGGGCCGGGCGGTCGGAGCGCACCCATACCAGCCCGGAGTCGCGCGTCACGTCGCCCGTCTGCACACCCCACTTCGCCTCGGGGCGCCCGGACCGGGCGAAGGCGGGCGCCGACCCGACGGCGGCGGGCAGGGCCAGGGCCGCCGAGGCCGCGAGTGAGCCGCGCAGGACGGCGCGGCGACCGGGGAACGAACGGAGTGACATGAATGCGCCTCCAGAGGGCGGGGGATCCGGCCGGTGTGCGCTGCCACAAGTACTCGGGCGGCACGGCTCGCACGCAAACCCCAAGTGAACAACTCAACGCGGTGCCAAGGGAATCGACGCGCCGTCAGTGCCGCGGAAGGCATCGCGGCGCATACCGGCCCGGCCCGTTGCGCCATGCCCCGTCCGGTCGCACAGTGCCTCGTCCGGTCGCACTGTGCCCCCCGGCCCGCCGGCCGTGTTCCGGCCCGTCGCGCCGTCCCTGCGGCCGCGTTCAGCGGCTGCCGTCGAGGAGGACGCGGGCGACCAGCGCCGGGTCGTCGTTCATCGGGACATGACCGCAGCCGGGCAGCCGGATCAGCCGAGCCCTGGGGATCGTCCGCTTCGCGCGAACTCCCTGACGGGGGATGAGCAGCCGGTCGCGCGCGCCCCAGGCGACGGTGACCGGGATGCCGGGCACGTCGTCGGTGAACCGTACGGTGGTGCCGGCCCGGAGCGTCTCGGCGAAGCCGGTGGCCCCGGCGAGCGCGAGCGTCTCGGCGACCACCGCCTCGGGCGAACGGCGGCCGGGACGGGCGTAGATGGTGCTCGTCAGCGCCGCGCGGCCGAGCGCCGAACTGGCGAGCCGCTCGACCAGTGGCAACGGCAGGCGCTCCGCGAGCCGCCGCATTCCGATCAGCACACCGAAGGCGTAGCGCCGCTCCGCGGGGGTCCAGAACCCGGCCGGGGAGAGCGCGGTGACGGACCGTACGAGCTTCTCGCGGCCCAGCCCGAGGGCCAGCAGACCGCCCAGCGAGTTGCCCGCGACATGCGGCCGGTCGAGTTCCAGCTCCTCGCACAGGGCACCGAGGACGGTGCTCATGGTGGGCAGGTCGTGGGCGAGACCGTCCGGCAGCGCGGGGGAGGCGCCGAAGCCGGGCAGATCCACGGCGATCACATCGCGCTCGGTGGCGAGGATGTCCACGACCGGGTCCCAGGCCTGGCGGTGGTGACCGATGCCGTGCAGCAGGAGCAGCGGTTCGCCGCGGCCCACGCGCGCGTACGACAGGGTCACGGTCTGTGGGCTGTGCGAAAGGGTGACCTCGAAGGAGACGGTCGCGGGCATGGAGGTGCTCCTCGTCTGGAAATCGCGGGTCCGGGCGCGTGGTGTCGGCAACCGCGGTCTCCGGAAAGCCTGGTGGGATGCCGACGCCGCCTGATGCCGTGGACAGCTTGTCAGCAATTGCTACCGGCGGGTGGCCCCTCGGGGGCCCGGAACGCGACTCCGGGGCGGCCGACCCGCGGGGCGTCGAATTTACCTGGACACGGCCGCGCCGGTCGGCTGGGATGAAGCGGTGAGCACCGATACCGCGACCGACGCCTTCGAAGAGCACCGCGCCGTCCTCCTGGGGGTCGCCTACCGCATGCTCGGCCGGGTGGCCGATGCCGAGGACGTGGTCCAGGAGGCATGGCTGCGCTGGGCGGGCGGCGACCGGTCCGAGGTGCGCGAGCCGCGCGCCTACCTGGTGCGCGTCACCACCCGCCTCGCCATCGACCGGCTGCGTCAGATCAAGGCGCGGAGCGAGACGTACGTCGGCCCGTGGCTGCCCGAGCCGTACGTCACCGACTTCGGCGACACCACCCCGGACACCGCCGAGCGGGTGGTGCTCGCCGACTCGGTCTCACTCGCCGTCCTGGTCGTCATGGAGTCGCTGTCCCCGCTGGAGCGCGCGGTGTTCGTCCTGCGGGAGGCTTTTGGCTACCCCTACTCCGACATCGCCGCCATGCTCGACCGCGGTGAACCGGCGGTGCGTCAGCTCGCCGCGCGGGCCCGCAAGCACGTCGAGGAGCGCCGCCCGCGCTACGACGTCGACCCCGCCCGGCGCCGCGACCTGACCGAGCGGTTCCTGGCGGCGGCGGCCGGCGGTGACCTGGAAGGGCTCATGAAGCTGCTCGCCCCCGATGTACTGCTCGTCGGCGACAGCGGTGGCAAGTCACGCGCCCCGCTGCGCGTCCTGGAGAGCGCCGACAAGGTGGGCCGCTTCCTCGCCGGTATCACCCGTAAGGGACTCCCCGACTTCTCGGTCCGTCTCCTCGAGCTCAACGGCGGTCCCGCGGCCCTGGTCCTCAGTGCCGGCAGGCCAGACACCGTCTTCCAGCTGGACATCGCCGAAGGGCGCGTCCAGGCGGTCTACCTCATCCGCAACCCCGACAAACTGCGCTCGTTGGCAGCGGCGCAGTAGGGGGTGCTTCCCCCGGCACACGAGGGTCCGCGCCGTCCGGCCCGGACCCCTTTGTCGTGTCCGATTGGTATTGACCAAGGATGAGGGCCGCCCTATGGTCGCAGATAAGTGAAACAACCTTTAATAAACAAGGGCGCTAAAACGCCACCGGACCCAACGAACGCGGAGGACAGGGTGGGGACCACGCAGTTGGAAACGGTGCCGGAACCGAAGTACTGGCATCTCAGGACCGTGCTCAGCGAGGCGCTGGACTCGGAGTTCTCGGTGGGCGAGATCCTGCCCAACGAGCGCGACCTCGCCGCCCGCTTCGGCGTCGCCCGTGCCACGCTCCGCCAGGCACTGGAGCAGCTGGAGCTGGAAGGCAGGCTGCAGCGCCGCCGGGGTGTGGGCACCACCGTCGCCCCGCCGCGCATGGGAGTGTCCGTCGGCACGGCGCAGCACGCCTGGCCGGGCGGGTCCGACGACGCCTGGCAGGCCGTGGACTGCACGCTCGTAGCCCCGCCCGCGGCCATCGCCGAGACCCTGGTGACCGGCCGGGAGGAGCCCGTGCACACCGTGCGGCGGTCCCGGGTCTCGCAGGGCCAGCCCGTTGCCGCCGAGCTGCTGTACATTCCCGCTTCCTCGGTACCCGACCTCTCCGCCATCGACGCCCCGTCGGGGGCGGCCCGCGCGCGTGCGGTACTGCGCGAGCTGCAGCACCTGGAACTGGAGCGGCACGAGAACGCGGTGGAGCTCGGCTCAGCCCGCGCGGACGACGCCAAGGAGCTGGACCGCCTGCCGGGCGCGCCCGTCCTCGTCGTCACCACCCGCTTCATCGCCCTGGGGCGCGTCGCCGCGCTCTCCGTGGCCACCTACCGCGCGGACACCTGCCGGCTGACCTTCGGCGATTCCGGTGGCGTGCAGATCCACCACGGCCCCGAGCGCCGCGCCTCCTGAGCACTGGCGCCTCCTGAGTATCGGCGCTTCCGGGCGCCGCCGTCCGCCCCGGCTGTCGCGGCGGGCGGGGTGAGCAGACTGGTGGCGCGGAGCGCCGACCCCCGCTCGGGAAGGACGGCGGTCGTGCGCGCCGTGTGCCGCCGGGAAGGACGGCGGTCGTGTACACCGTGTGCCGCCGGGGGGACGTACGGCGGTCGTGTACACCGTGTGCCGTTGCCCCGCCCCGCACGGCTGGGCCCGTCCGTGCCGCGCGGGCGGTGTGCCGCCTACCGGCGGGCGGTCACCGTGCCCTCCACCGCGAAGAGTTGCTTCTCCACATGGTCCAGGGCGAGCCGCACGGCGCCCGTGGCCACCGCCGCCTCTCCGAGGAGGGACAGGGCGACCTTCGGCGGGCGCAGGCAGTAGCGGGCCAGTTCGCGCCGCAACGGCTCCAGGACGCCGTCCAGTCCGGCCGCCCAGCCGCCGATCACGACGAGTTCCGGGTCGAGGGCAAGGACGAGTGCCGCCACGTCGTGGACCAGCCGCTGGATGAAGCGGTCCATGGCCGCGACGGCCCTCTTGTCGCCCTCGCGGGCCTGGGCGAAGACCTCGGCCACCGCCTGCTCGTCCAGCGGGTGCAGCGGCTCGTCCGTGGTGGACAGCAGCCTCTCGGGGGTCGCCTCGCGGCCCAGCAGATGCAGGGCGCCGATCTCACCGGCCGCCCCGCTGTACCCCCGGTGCAGCCTCCCGCCGATCAGCGAACCGGCGCCGGGACTCAGCCCGGCCAGCACGAACACCACGTCGTCGGTCCCGGTGGCGACGCCCTTCCAGTGTTCGGCCACGACCGCGGTGTTGGCGTCGTTCTCGACCAGCACGGGGCACGTGAAGGACCGGCTCAGCCGCTCGCCCAGACCCAGCCCCGTCCACCCGGGCAGCGCCGTGCCCAGCCGCACGGTGCCGTCCGCCTCGACGATCCCGGGCGTCCCCACGCCCACGGCCCGCAGCGAGCCGCGCGGCACGCCGGCCCGGCGCAACAGCTCGGCGACGGCGGCGCGCAGCCGTTCCAGGCGCTCGTCGGCAGCGGCCCTCTCCCCGACGTCCTTGGCCTGGGCACCGATCACCCGGCCGTCCAGGTCGGCCAGCAGTGCCGCCACCCGGTGCGGCCCGATCTCGAGGCCCAGCAGATGTCCGGCCTCCGCCCGGAACCGGAACCTCCGGGCCGGCCGTCCCTGACGCCGCGCCGCGCCCTCCTCGGCCGCCTTCTCCACGACGAGGCCCGCCTCGATCAGGCCCTCCACGACGCCCTCGACGGTGGGCCGGGACAGCCCTGTCACCCTGGTGACCTCGGTCAGCGTCGCGCAGTCCGTGGCCCGCAGCGCGTGCAGCACCACCGCGGAGTTGATCCTCCGCAACAGCGAGGGATCCCCGCCGGTCAGCCGACTCACTGTCCGTCCTCCCCGCTCGTGCGCGTGTGGGGCGGATCGTACTCGGCACGATGGACCCCGGCGACCACCGGGCGCGACGACCCCGGGTCCCCCACCGGAACCCGGCCCACGTGACCCCGCGCAGCCCCTGCCGGCCCGGCCTTCGAGGCCCCTGCCTCCCCGCTCACGGGATCCGTCTCACCCGGGCGCCACGAACCCCGACTCGTACGCCACGATCACGGCCTGCGTGCGGTCGCGTGCCCCGAGCTTCGCCAGCACGGCGCTCACATGCGACTTCACCGTCTCCACCCCCACCACCAGCCGGCCCGCGATCTCCGCGTTCGACAGGCCCCGCGCCACCAGCCGCAGCACCTCCGCCTCCCGCTCGGTCAGCCGCGCCCGCTCCAGCGCGGCCCGCGCCGCGCGGTTGCCGCCGCTCTCGCCGTACTGGGCGGCCAACTGCCGGACCGACGTGGGAAACAGCAACGACTCGCCCTCGGCGACCAGCCGTACCGCGTGCACGATCTCGGCGGGCCTCGCCCGCTTCAGCAGAAACCCGTCGGCGCCCGCGCGCAACGCCTCGTACACGTACTCGTCCTGCTCGAACGTCGTCACCACGATGATCTTCGGTGGGTTCTCGACCGTCCGTAGTACGGCCCGCGTGGCCTCGATGCCGTCCATCAGCGGCATGCGCACATCCATGGCGACCACGTCCGGCCGCAGCCGGCGCACCAGCGGAATCACCGCCGCCCCGTCGGTCGCCTCCCCGACGACCTCGATGTCGGGCTGCGCCTCCAACACGGCCCGCAGGCCCGTGCGTACGAGGGGTTCGTCGTCGACGAGCAGAACGGTGACCGGCATCCGGTCAGCCTATGGCCCGGCGCGGCCCACCCCGCCTCAGCCCAGCGGCAGTTCGGCCCGGACCAGCCAGTCGCCCTCGTCCGGACCGGTCCGCGCGCGCCCGCCCAGCAGCGCGGCGCGCTCGCGGATGCCGCGCAGCCCGCTGCCGCGCCCGGGACCCGGTGTCTCTCCGGCCAGCGGATTGCGGATCTCCAGCAGCAGCGTGCCGTCGGCGACCCGTACCCTCGCCCGTGCCGGAACCGGTCCCGCGTGCCGCAGCACATTGGTGAGCGACTCCTGGAGGATGCGGTATCCCTCGCGGGAAACCGGGCCCGGCACGGTCTCCAGGGGGCCGGTCACCTCGGCGTCGACCTTCACCCCCGAGGCACGGGCGGACTCCAGCAGCCGGTCCGCCTCCACCAGCGTCGGCCGGCTGCTCACGGGCCGCTCCGGCTCGCGCAGGATGCCCAGGACCCGGTCCAGGTCCTCCAGGGCGGTCCGGCCGGTCTCCTCGATGGCCTCCAGGGCCCGGTCGGTGAACGCGGGATCGCGCACCGTCCGCGCGGCACCGGCCTGCACCACGGCGACGGTCAGGGCATGTCCGATGGTGTCGTGCAACTCGCGGGCGATGCGGGTCCGTTCCAGAAGCTGTTCGGTACGGCTCTCCAGCGCGGCCAGGCGCTCGGCGGGGGAGGGGCCCAGCAGCCGCAAGGCGAGTACGGTGATGAGCCTGCCCGCCCCGACGACCACCCCGGCGAGCAGGACTATCGGCAGGGGAATCAGCAGCGCGTGCCACCAGTGCTGTCCGGGAACCTGCACGAACGTCGCGGGATCCGGTGTGCCGCCACGGGCCGTCGCCGCCAAGTCAGTGGCGAGCATGGGGAGGTGAATGGTCAGGATGGCGACCGCACTGCCGAGGAACAGACGACACTGGAGCCACAGGACGGTCCGCCCGCGGTCGCCCCAGCTCGCGGCCGGCGTCGAGACGATCTCCGCGTAGCGCGCGCTTCCGGCGCTCTCGGGGATCTCAGGGTTTTTCGCGCTCCCGGGGCTCCGGGGATTCTCCACGCCGGGTCGGCGGCCGAGGAGCAGCGTATCGGCCTGCATTCCCTCGGCCGTCCGCATCGCGGGCACCAGTCCGGCGAGTGCGAGAACGGCTACTGCCACATACATGCGTGAGCTGTCGATGAGAGCCCAGATGGTCGGCCACACGCAGGCGACGAACAGATGCAGCCACCGTGTGTACGTGACCGCCCGTGTGAACGGACGCAGCATGCGGACCATGGGGACATCGTGGCATCGCCCACCGACAACGGACCTCCCCCGCACGGGGGAGACGGCCTCCCCTCCCGGGGGAGGCGCGGACACCCGGCCCGCGGCCACGCTGGCGCACATGACCAGCATCGACGTCCACGACCTGACCAAGGAGTACGGCAGCCGGCGCGCCGTCGACCACCTCACCTTCCACGTCCCGCCCGGCCGCGTCACCGGGTTCCTCGGCCCCAACGGCGCCGGAAAGTCCACCATGATGCGGCTGCTGCTCGGCCTAGACCGCCCGACCACCGGCACCGCCACCGTCGGCGGCCGTGCCTACGCCACACTGCGCGAACCGCTGCGCCGCGTCGGCGCCCTGCTGGACGCGCAGGCCGCGCACGACTCCCGAACCGGCCGTGATCACCTGCGTGTCCTGGCCGCGAGCAACCGCATTCCGGACCGCCGGGTCGACGAGGTGCTGGCGGAGACCGGCCTGACGACGGCGGCGACGCGCAGGGTGCGGACGTACTCCCTGGGCATGCGCCAGCGGCTGGGCATCGCCGCCGCGCTGCTCGGTGACCCGGAGGTGGTCGTGCTCGACGAGCCCTCCAACGGGCTCGATCCGGAAGGGATCGTGTGGGTGCGGCAGTTGCTGCGCCGACTCGCGGACGAGGGGCGCACCGTGCTGGTCTCCAGCCATCTGATGAACGAGACGGCGTCCTTCGCCGACCACCTCGTCGTTCTCGGCCGGGGCCGACTGCTGGCGGATACCCCGATGCGCGCGTTCATCGAGTCGCGCGTGCGGCCCGCCGTCCGTATCCGCACCTCGGACCCCGTCGCGCTGAAGAGCGCGCTCGCCCCGCACGGCCATGAGGCCGTCGAGCAGCAGGACGGGCACTGGACCGTGCCGCACGCACGCGTGGACGACATCGGACGCCTCGCGTCCGCCGCGGGCGTACCGATCCTCGAACTCGCGGCGGAGGAAGGCACGCTGGAACAGGCCTATCTGGACCTGACGGCAGCCGAGACCGAGTTCACCGCTTCGCCCCAGGAGGCCTGACCATGCAGTTCGCGCCCGTACTCCACGCCGAGTGGCTGAAGATCCGCACGCTCCGCTCGCTTCTGGGCGCGCTGGCGGCGCTGTTCGTGACGACCACCGTGTTCTCCGCGCTCGCCGGTGCGTCGAGCACGTCGGAACCGGAGTTCGACCCGCTGTTCACGACCCAGTTCGGGGTTTTCCTGGGACAGATCGCCGCGATCTCCTTCGGCGCCATGGCGATGTCGGCCGAGTTCCGCAACGGTGCGCTGAGGCTGTCGCTGGCGGCCGTCCCGCAGCGCGGGCACTGGTTCGTGGCCAAGATGACCGCCATCGCCCTCCCGGCGCTCGCCGTCGGCCTGCTGACCGCCCTGGCCTCCCTCTTCGCGACGAGGGCGACACTGGGACCGGCGGCGGACGGGCTCACCGCGGGCGAGCAGGCACGTGCGGTGATGGGATGCGGCATCTACCTCGCGCTGATGGCCCTGTTCGCGGCCGGACTCGCGACCCTGCTGCGCAGCGGCGTGACGACGCTGTCCCTGCTGATCCCGTTCATCCTGATCGTGTCGTTCGTGATCGGGGACGCGGCCGGCACCGCCATCGAGTTCATGCCCGACCGCGCCGGACAGGTGATCCTCCAGCAGACGCACGACGGCGCCCTCGGACCCTGGTCCGGGCTCGGAGTGACCGCGCTGTGGGCCGCCGCAGCGCTGTTGGCGGGGGTCTGGAGCCTGCGCCGCCGGGACGCCTGACGGACAGAAGGCCGATGTCTCGTCAAGTGCCAGTGACGACGGGTTCGCTGGATCCATGAGCATCGCACAGCACATCGCCCTCATCGACGGGCCGTGCTTCCGCCCCTTCCCGGTGGAGCACGGCCCGTCGGACGGCGGCCTCGTGGGACCGGGCCACCGTCTCGCCGCACCGGCGTCCGGCCCGGACCGCACAGCGCTGACCCGGTGGCGGCCCCTCAGGGGTCCTTCAGCTGACGGCAGGACCCGGGCGAGCGGGTCAGAGAATCGCCCCGGGGGTGTAAGCGGCGGCCTCCGGGTGCTGCTTGACGATCTCCTCGACACGGCTCACGACGGCGGCGACCTGGGCGCTCGCGGCACCCGTGAACGACAACTTGTCCGCCATCAGCGCGTCCAGCGCGGACCTGTCGAGGGGGATCCGCTCGTCGGCCGCGAGCTTGTCGAGCAGATCGTTGCGCTCGGCGCCCCGCTCACGCATCGCGAGGGCCGCGGCGACGGCGTTCTCCTTGATCGCCTCGTGCGCGACCTCACGGCCGACGCCCGCGCGCACCGCGCCCATCAGCACCTTGGTGGTGGCCAGGAACGGCAGATAGCGGTCCAGCTCCCGGGCGACGACCGCCGGGAACGCGCCGAACTCGTCCAGTACCGTCAGGAACGTCTCCAGCAGACCGTCGAGCGCGAAGAACGCGTCGGGAAGCGCCACCCGGCGCACCACCGAGCAGGACACATCGCCCTCGTTCCACTGGTCGCCCGCCAGCTCCCCGGTCATCGAGGCGTAGCCGCGCAGGATCACCATCAGGCCGTTGACGCGCTCGCAGGAGCGGGTGTTCATCTTGTGCGGCATCGCGGACGAGCCGACCTGGCCCGGCTTGAAGCCCTCGGTGACCAGCTCGTGCCCGGCCATCAGCCGGACCGTCTTCGCCAGCGACGACGGCGCCGCCGCCAGTTGCACCAGCGCGGTCACCACCTCGTAGTCCAGCGACCGCGGGTAGACCTGGCCGACCGAGGTGAACGCCTCGGCGAAACCCAGGTGCCCGGCGATCCGCCGCTCCAGCTCCGCGAGCCGGTCCGCGTCGCCGCCCAGCAGGTCCAGCATGTCCTGCGCCGTACCGACCGGGCCCTTGATGCCCCGCAGCGGATAGCGGCCCAGCAGCTCCTCCAGCCGGCCGTGCGCGACGAGAAGCTCGTCGGCGGCGGTGGCGAAGCGCTTGCCGAGCGTGGTGGCCTGGGCCGCCACATTGTGTGAGCGGCCGGCCATGACCAGCTCGCCGTACTCACCGGCCAGCTTGCCGAGCCGGGCCAGCACTGCCACCGTACGGTCGCGCATCAGTTCCAGCGACAGCCGGACCTGCAGCTGCTCCACGTTCTCGGTGAGGTCCCGGGAGGTCATCCCCTTGTGCACGTGCTCGTGCCCGGCGAGGTCGTTGAACTCCTCGATCCGCGCCTTCACGTCGTGCCGGGTGACCTTCTCGCGCTCCGCGACGGAGGCCAGGTCGACCTGGTCGAGGACCCGCTCGTAGTCGGCGATCGCCGCGTCCGGCACCTCGACACCGAGGTCCTTCTGCGCCCGCAGCACGGCGAGCCAGAGCTGTCGCTCCAGCCTCACCTTCTGCTCGGGCGACCAGAGCGTGGCGAGCTCGGCGGAGGCGTAGCGTCCGGCGAGGACGTTCGGGATACGGGGCTTGGCGGGCGCAGCAGTCACGTGTACGGAGTTTACCCGGCGTCCAAGGAGACTCCGAACCGTCCATGCAATCCGGAAAGACCAGGTCGGACACCTTCCGACCTGGGCTCTCCACCGGTTCCGTGAGCTGTGTGTGAGACGAGGAAGGC
>NZ_JBHSOA010000039.1:0-2793 GCF_042655885.1 Streptomyces chlorus | reverse complement strand
CGGGCCTTCCTCGTCTCACACACAGCCCCTGTGACGGGGGCCCAGACTGTATGGGTCCGACCAGGTAGAAGATTTCCCGGGCGGCGTAGCTCTCCGCGATTGCCGTCACCCGACGGCGCCCTGCTTCGCCAGAGGTCCTCCTCTGCGTTCATCCGCACCGTTGTCCCGGCTGCCGGTGGGGCGGATCAAACGATGCTCAGCCTGCTGACGCCGGTATCGAGCACCGCAGGTTCGGTCTTGGCCCGGACCTCCTCGACGGTGACGTCCGGGGCGAGCTCGACCAGGCGCAGGCCGTCGGGGGTGACGTCCAGGACGCACAGGTCGGTGATGATCCGCTGGACGACGCCCTTGCCGGTGTAGGGCAGGGAACACTCCTCGACGATCTTGAAGCTGCCGTCCCGGGCCACGTGCTCCATCAGGACGACGACCTTCCTGGCGCCGTGCACCAGGTCCATCGCCCCGCCCATGTCCTTGACCATCTTCCCGGGGATCATCCAGTTGGCGATGTCGCCGGTGGCGGAGACCTGCATCGCGCCGAGGACGGCGACATCGATCTTGCCGCCTCGGATCATCCCGAAGGACGTCGCGGAGTCGAAGAAGCTCGCGCCACGGCGTACCGTCACGGTCTCCTTGCCGGCGTTGACGAGGTCGGGGTCGACCTCGTCCTCGGTCGGGTAGCGGCCGGTGCCGAGGATCCCGTTCTCCGACTGCAGCACCAGCTCCACGTCCTCGGGAACGTAGTTCGGGATCAGTTTCGGGAGCCCGATGCCGAGGTTGACATAGTCGCCGTCCTTCAGTTCCCCGGCCGCGCGTGCGGCCATTTGCTCACGCGTCCAGCTCATACGGCGTACACCTCCTCGTCGACCGTGGCGGGCATCGTCCCGCGCCACTTCTCCGGGGCCGGCGGCTCCGCCTGCCCCGGTTGCTTTGCTGCCGTGCTCATGCCTGTACCGTCCTCTTCTCGATCCTCTTCTCGGCGGCCTGCTCCGGGGTGAGGGTGACGACCCGGTGGACGTAGACGCCGGGGACGGGGACCTCGTTGGGGTCGATGTCACCGGGTTCGACCAGGTGCTCGACCTCGGCGATCGTGATCCGGCCGCACATCGCCGCGAGCGGGTTGAAGTTGCGGGCCGCGTCCTTGAAGAGGAGGTTGCCGTGCCGGTCGCCCTTCCAGGCCCGCACCAGCCCGAAGTCGGCCACGATGGCACGCTCGAGCACGTGGTCGAGGCCGTCGAAGGTCTCCACCGTCTTGGCAGGGGAGCTCGCCTCGACGGTGCCGTCGGCCGCGTACTTCCAGGGGATGCCCCCCCTCGGCGACCTGAGTGCCCACACCGATGCGGGTGTAGAACGCCGCGATCCCGGAGCCGCCGGCGCGCATCCGCTCCGCGAGCGTGCCCTGCGGCGTCAGCTCGACCTCCAATTCCCCGGGGAGATACTGCCGGGCGAACTCCTTGTTCTCCCCGACGTACGAGGCCACCACCCGGCGCAAGCGACCCGCTCCGAGCAGAATGCCCAGCCCCCAGTCGTCGACGCCGGCGTTGTTGGACACCGTCTCGAGCTCGTCGACACCGGCCTCCAGCAGTGCCTGGATCAGCACCGTCGGGATGCCGCACAGCCCGAAGCCGCCCACTGCGAGAGTGCTGTCCGAGGGAATGTCGGCGACCGCCTCGGCGGCCGAGGCCACGACCTTGACCTGCTGCTCAGCGCGCCACAGGCGCCGGGCATGAACGCCCACTGCGAGCGAGTGATCGGCACGATCCGGCGCGAGGTCCTCGATCACATCCTGATCGTGAACGAAGCCCACGCCCACCAGGTCCTCGCCGAGTACCAGGAGCACTGCAACACGCATCGGCCACACCGAGCACGAGACCAACGACCACCCGAAACCCGGGAACAGCCAGCGGTATCGCACGATCGCGTGCCCCGCAGGCTCCTGCGCACCCGCGTCCTCGGCGGGTTCATCAACGAGTACCGATACACGGCTTGAGCTGCAGCGATGACTTTACGAGCCCCACAGGTGCGTGTCACCGGCACTCCGCAGATCTCCCTGACGGCCAAGAGCCAGGGCAACGTCACGCTCATGCTGTACGACACGCCCCGGACGGCACCGCTGTCATGTTCGACGAACAAGTTTCCCTGGTGGACGCGCGTCGGCTGACCGTCGATCTGAAGGCGACCGACTGGACGTCAGCGGCCGGACATGTCCTGACCGTGGAGATCGGTTCGATCCAGACCGGCTCGTAGCGCGACACGCCCTCCGGCGAGACCATCGAGGTCAGGGGAGTCAGGCTGAAGCCGGCCCTGGACGACCCGGCCGACGACCTCGCCACCCCCGGCAGCCGCTCACCGTATCTGGACACGTACCTGCGTTCGTGCACGGTGGATCCGCCGGCCAGCCCCGCGGCGTGCACGGTCCCGGGCGCCCGCCGCTGATCCTGCGGGCTGGCCTCGGCCGCCACGCCCTCCGGGCCACACCCGAGGCATCGGCCTGGGCCGGCCCGCCTGTGTCGCGCTCGCTCGGGTACCTCTGCCGCGGGCGCTTCGACGTGCGGTCGGTAACTGTCGGAGCGGGCAACGGTGTCCAGCAGAATGACTCCATGGTCTCGAATTCCAGAACCCGCGCCGGTGCCGACGGCGATCCGATACGGATTCGTCTCGCGGCGACAGCTGCCGCGTTGGTGATCGTCGGCGCGGGACTGGGCCTCCGGGCGACGACGGGGGGAGGGGCGGCCAAGTACGGCGGGGACGCCCTGTACACGCTTCTGCTGTTCGCCCTCGTCCTTCTCGTGGCGC
>NZ_JBHSOA010000038.1:0-37427 GCF_042655885.1 Streptomyces chlorus | reverse complement strand
AGTCGGAGATCAGAGGGATGGTGGCCTGACCGACCGCCACCGCAGCTGTGAAGATGAGGTTGACCAGGGAGATGCCGACGCTGTGCACCGCGGCGCTGTCGGTCCCGACCCTGGCCGCCGCGAAGGTCAACACGCCCAGGACGGCGAACTTGACGAGTACCGTGCCGGCCAGCGGAATCCCCACGGCGCCCAATGTCCAGACCTGCTTCACATTAGGCCGGCCCGGATACAGAGAGCGGCCGGTCAGCACGGTAGAGCGGCGGAGGGAGACCTGGTTGACGCAGGCGCTGATCACGCTGGAGGCGAGCATGGCGACGCCTGCCCCGGTCAGGCCGTAACCCGGCAGCGGGCCGGGACCACCCACGAGGAGGACAGAGAGCGTGACGGATGCGGCGGTGCCGAGCAGTCCGGCCCGCATCACCAGCTTTGAGTGGCCCAGTGCAACCAGGACGGATGTAGCTGACGAGCTGACCGCGATGGCGAGCACGCTGCCGGCCAACAGGAAGGGGAAGATCCCCAGCTGGTCGAGAACGATGCGGGGAACCCCGGCCGCTTGACCGATCAGAGGAACTGACGCGACCGCTGCCGCGGCGATGGCACCCACGGTGATCGCGAGCCACATCCCGCTGCGCACCACGGACAGGAGATGGTCAGGATCCCCCTTGCGCGGCGTGACAAATGGCATCACGCCGCGCAGCGCGCCCGCCACCGTGGCGGTAGCGGGGCTGAACACGGCCATGGCGACGGCGAAGGCCGCGAGCGTAGCGGTGGAGTGGTTGCCGAGCAGCGCGGTGTCGACCAGAGCGCCGGCTGATGCGGCGATCATCGTCAGGTACAGCGGGAGTGCTGCCGCCGCTATCTCGATCCACGTACTGCGTCCGGCCGGTCTAGTCCCCTTGCTGATCACGGGTTCGATCATCACACTGCGGGAGCCGAAAGATCAGCGGAAGTGACGAACTCTCCGGGGCGGTTCACCCCTACCGGGAAGAGACCCTAGGCGGACCCGCGCCGCCCGCGCCGACCTGGGCGAGTGGCCCGTGTGGGCCGCCCGCTGCCAGGAGTTGATCAAGCAGGGCGCCTGCTACGTCGAAGGCAAGCACGTGCCGACGTACGCCGAGGCCGCGCGCACCGCCGGCGGTGAACCGAAACCGCTGCACGCGCTGCTGGAAAATGTGAGGGCCATGGCCGGGCAGCCGATGCCCGAGCCGCAGCACCTCTCCTTCGTCGCCCCGGGCTCACCGATGCGGGCCCGGGCGACATCGCCCAGCGGGGGTGGTCGCCAGTGGGTCCGTCGAGCCGGCACGCAAGGACGGACGGCTTGACGAACTCAGCCGCCGGTCGGGCTCGGCACCACCTGATGTGAGAAGCCGTGCCGGGCGCTCCCCCTTTGACGGGGCGTGGGTGCCCGCTCGCAGCCTGGTTGTTTCCGGCCATGAGGTTGTTCGCAGTGGCTGGTCGAGTCGCCCTGGCTACGCGCGGGTTCAGCGAGACATGCCGGCAGCGCGCCGCTGGAAACGATCGTTAGCGTCGGGCGCGTGCGATATCGCCATCGCTGCGGCGTGGCGTCGTTGCCCAGGATGGGCGCCAGGTCGTCTCAGGGAGGGCTGCCAGGTTTCCGAAGTGGTTGATGATCGCCCGGAGTCCTGGGTGGGGGTTCGTTTTGGGGAGGATGAGCGAGAGTGGGTATGCGAGGGTCGGATTGACGATCGGGATGCGGCGTAGGTCGTAGTTCGTCGGCCAGATGTACCGGTCGCGTGCGCCGACGAGGGTGGCCACGTCTGCGGAGTCCGCGAGGGTGTCCAGGAGTACTTCGTCGCCGAAGTGCGGGCCTGCCGCGTCGATGCGTAGGTCGAAGTCGGTGGCGAGCTGATCGTAGAACTCTGCCCATTCGCTGCGCGGCGCGATACCCGGCACCCAGATCCGGTGCTGGCGCAGCTGGAGTGGCGTCAGTGTTCGTGCTGAGGCGAGCGGATGTCTCGGGCCGACGAGGAGTTCCAGCGGGGAGTCGAACGCGTGGATCATTCGCACGTCGCGCGGCAGGGTGGCCGGGTCGGTGACGGTGCGGAACGAGGCGTCGATATCGCCTGCTTCGACGGCGGCGACCGCCACGCGCGGGTCGTTGACCCTGAGGGTCACCACGTCGAGGTTGGTTTCGGGATGCGACCGCCAATAGTCGTGCAGAACAACGGCCTGCGCGCTTCGCAGGCCGAGAACGTCGATCCGAAGGGCCCGGGAGCCCGGCTTGACGGCGGTGATGCCGCGTTCGACACCCGTGACGATGCTCCGGGCATGCGGGAGAAACGCCTGCCCATCGAGCGTCAGCTCGACCCCTCGGGCGGTACGGGTGAACAGACGGACCTCCAGCTCGCGCTCCAGAGCGGCGATCCGCTTCGAGACCGCCTGCTGTGTCACGCCCAGCTCGTCGGCCGCGTATCGCAACTGTCCGAGCTCGGCCGCGCGGACGAACGATCGCACCGCTTCCGTATCCATCGACCCAGCCTATCCATGCCCAACCAATCGTTGTGGCTCGTCGGGAGCCGGTTGTTTGATGGCGCTCCGATGCGCCTGGTGTGATTCAAGTAGCCAAACATTCGGTTGTCGCGAGGGAGTCATGTGCGCGTGAGACTGGGGTCCAACTTCGGCTGGCTGTGGTCGGCCTACGCCGTCAGCACGTACGGCACGTGGATCGCTTTCGGGGCGTTCCCGCTCATCGCCGTTCGGGTGCTGCACTCGCCGGCATTCGCCGTCTCGCTCCTGGGGGCCGCCGGGCTTGCCGTTGCCGCGATCGTCGCGGTCCCGTTCGGGCCGTGGGTCGAGCACCGGGCCAAGCGTCCGGTGATGATCGCGATGGACCTGATCCGGTTCCTCGCCATGGTGAGCGTTCCGATCGCGTACCTCCTCGGCTTACTGTCCTACGGCCAACTGCTGGTCGTCTCGGTCATAGCCGGAACGGCGAACATCGCCTTCACCGCGGCATCTGGGGCATACCTGAAATACCTCGTCCACAAAGACCATCTCCTCATCGCGAACAGCAGGTTCGAGGGCACGAGCTGGGTGGCGACCGCGGCAGGCCCGCCCCTCGGTGGCGCGCTCATCGGGTTGCTCGGCCCGGTTGTCACCGTCGCCGCCGACGCCCTCAGCCACCTGCTGTCCGCGCTCGGGGTCTTCCGCATCCGTGGAGGCGACGTCGCGGCACCCCGCGACCCGGCAACCAGGGTGCGCGCCACCGACCTCCTGGGCGGCTGGCGATTCATCCTCCACGACCGCGTCCTACACCGTCTGTTCCTCAATTCCGTGACAGTCAACGGTCTGATCATGGCCACCAGTCCGCTCCTGGCCGTCCTCCTGCTCGGCCAATACCGCTTCCCCGCCTGGCAATACGGTCTCGCCTTCGGCATCCCGGCAGTCGGCGGCTTCGCCGGTGCCCGTCTCTCCGCTCGCCTCGTCGCCCGCTACGGTCGCCACCGCACCATGAACGTATCCGGCTGGCTGCGCTCGATCTTCCCGCTCGGCCTCGCGTTCACCCAGCCCGGTATCCCCGGGCTCCTCACGGTGATCATCGTCGAGGGCCTGCTGATCACCTGCATGGGCATCTTCAACCCCATCAACGCGACGGAACGTCTGCAACGCACCCCCGCCGATCACGCCGCACAAGTCCTCACAGCATGGAGTGTCAGCAGCAAACTCGCCCAGGCCATGCTCATGGTGCTCTGGGGCATCCTCGCGACACTCACCAGCACGCTCACCGCGATCACCATCTCCGGCATCCTCCTGCTCGCCACCCCGCTCCTGCTGCCCAAACGAACACACATGCCCGACCCTGAGTCCGCCGCGTCGGCCAATACGCCCGGACCTGGACCTCAGAGGCGAGTTGGCACCACAAGAGCGAAAGATCCCATTTCCATTGTGTCCATGTCATGAACGCCCATAAGCTCTGCCGACCTCATTCCGACCGAACGGCGCCGTCATGAACCTGAGCGAGTCCGTCCACATCGGCCCGGTGGTCCGGGACAACTGGCGCCGCTGGGCGCAACGCGGCGACAAGCTCTGCACGGGAGGCATGGTGACCGGCGAGAAGTGCGGCTGGAAGGTGACCGCGACCCAGGCCACCGTGAAGTACAGCTCCGGAATGGTCGCCAAGAACGTGGTCGTGGCCGAGAAGGGCTCGGGCGCCTGCACCACGCCGGGCGACTCCGGAGGGCCGACGTATACCGTCGACAGCAGCGGACGCGCCATTGCCAAGGGGGTCATCTGCGGTGGCGGAGGCGGCGGAAGTGACAACAGCGGTGGGTTCTTCGACCCGTGCCGCCTCATTTTCACCGACATCGGGTTGGCCAACAGCGCCCTCCCCGGCACCGTGGCGAGGTCCTGACATGCGACGCATCCTGCTCACCCTCGCCACGGTGGCGGCTCTGACCGGCTGCTCGGTCTTCGGCCAGGAAACCCTGTGCACCCAGGCGGACATGGACTCCGCGGTCGCCGTGGTGTGGCGGCCCGCCGACTTCGGCAGCACGGACGCGGCGGTGATCCGCGTGTGCGTGGAGGACAAGTGCAAGGAGCAGAAGTCCGGCGACGCGGACAACCCGATCGCAGGGGTGTCGGTCCGGCTGCCTGACGACATCGGCGCCGTCACCGTCCCGGTGCGGCTGAAGGTGACGGCGGCGCGGGACGACCGGGTCGTCGTGGCCGACAGCCGCCGCGCACGGTTGACGGAGCAACACCCCAACGGAACTTCGTGTTCGCCCGTGGCATGGACGGCGGCCTTCCGCGCCGACCCCGCCAAGGGGCTCACCTCACCCGAGGGCCTGTCCCTGCAGTGAGGTGACCCGGGGGAACCGATGCCCGGACCCGTCGCACCGCCGACGGGTCCGGACCGGACCGGAGCCACCCGGCCTGCCCCGGCGCGGCGACAGAAGAGCCGGTGGCCACGCCCAGCAGGTGCTGCCGTACCTCCGCAGGGCAGGCGGAACGCAAGGGACCGTCCTGGTGAACCCTCCAGCCGCCGCCGTTGCCGTCCGGCTCGGTCCATGCCTGCGAGCCGGTCGCCACGTCGGCTATGGCGAGACCGTCCTCCGCACGAACCAACTCGGTGGCTGGTTCGCCAAGTTGTGCGACAGCGCCTGCGCCGACACCGGACTCGTCGTCCCCTGCCGCAAATGCCCAGGCCGCCCACTCCTGTGTGGCAGTCGTCAGATCCTCGTACGGTCGGTGATCCAGCGGGCGGCGAGCAGGCCGGAGGCGGCGGTGAGGACGGCGGCAGCGATGACGGTGGCGTTGAGGCCGAGCATGTCGGCAAGGACGCCGGCGACGAGGGCTCCGGCGGCGTAGCCGATGTCGCGCCAGAAGCGGTAGGTGCCCAGGGCGTTGGCCCGCCAGGCGGGGTGGGCGTGGTCGGAGACGGAGGCGATGAGGGCGGGGTAGACCATGGCGGTGCCGAGTCCGAGAGCGACGGTTCGTTCCAGGCCCACCAGGCCGCCTACGGCGATGTTGACGACGACGAGCAGGGAGAACTGAGGCCAGTTCTCCCGCAGGCCGAGGCGGACCGGGCGCCTGGAGGCGTCGGTCGGCGTAGCGACTGTAGGCGTGGCGTTCACGAGCGGATGTCCTCCGTGCCGTGGCGAGGTGGTGCGGGAACGTGGGCGCCGGGTGCAGGGCCGGGCTACGCCGGTGGGCGTGTACGGGTGGCCCTGTCGCACCCCTTGTTCGGGTGGTCACTCGCAGCTCCAGCGCGGCGTCCCAGGCGTTCTTGATCTGCCGGGGGACACGTACCCGCAGTTCAGAATACCCCCAGGGGTATTCTGAATCGTGCACGAAGGTGCACGCTCCCCTGTGAGTCAGGATACCCCCAGGGGTATTTGACTTCCCCGCAGGAGTCGGCTTACGGTCGAGTACGTAAATACCCAGGGGGGTATCGAAAGCAAGGGGTACCTCGATGCGTGAAACAGGTCTGGACGTCTTCGCGGCCGAGCTCGCCCACGGCGCGTTCGTTATCGACGTCCGCGAGTCCAACGAGTACGCGGCCGGCCATGTCCCGGGGGCGTTCAGCACTCCGCTGTCCGCGCTCGGTGCCGTCATCGGTGATCTGCCCGGCGACCGGCCGGTGTACGTGATCTGCACCGGCGGCAACCGGAGCGGCTGGGCCGCCGAACATCTCGCGGCTCTCGGGATGGACGCCGTCGCGGGCGGCACTGCGGGCTGGGCCCGCACCGGTCGTCCGCTCGTGTACGGCACGGCCGTCCACGCCACCTGAACACCCGGGCCCAGCACCTGGACCCGTCACGCCGGGCGGGCAGCAGCCCGCGCCCCCACACCCTCGCACCCACCTCCGGGGGCGTGTTCCTCATGAAGGGGTTGCCGTGTTCTTCACCCAGTACTACCTCGACTGCCTCTCCCAGGCGTCGTACATGATCGCCGACGAGCGTACGGGCCAGGCGGTCGTCGTCGACCCGCGCAGGGACGTCTCCGAGTACTTGGCCGACGCCGCCGCACACGGTCTCACGGTGGTCGGCGTGATCAACACGCACTTCCACGCGGACTTCGTCGCCGGCCACCTGGAGATGGCGGACGAGACCGGCGCCTGGATCGCCTACGGCCGGCGGGCCGAGACCGAGTACCCGATCCGCAAGCTCGCCGAGGGCGAGCGCATCTCCCTCGGCGACATCACCCTGGAGATCATGGAGACGCCCGGGCACACCCCCGAGTCCATCAGCGTCGTCGTGTACGAACACGCCGATGACTCCGTCCCGTACGGCGTCCTCACCGGCGACGCGCTGTTCATCGGCGACGTCGGACGCCCCGACCTGCTCGCCTCGGTCGGCGTCACCGCCGAGGAGCTCGGCGCGATGCTCCACGACAGTGTTCAGAACAAGCTCATGGGCCTTGCCGACGAGGTGCGGGTCTTCCCCGCGCACGGCGCCGGCTCCGCCTGCGGCAAGAACCTCTCGACGGAGAAGCAGTCGACCATCGGCGAGCAGCGCGCCACCAACTACGCGTGCGCGCCGATGGGGCGCGAGAAGTTCGTCGCGCTCGTCACCGCCGGCCAGTCCGCGGCGCCCGGCTACTTCGCCTACGACGCCGAGCTCAACCGCAAGGACCGCGTTCGGTACGACCCCTCGGCCGCCCCCCGGCCGCTGCCACTCGCCGAGTTCACCGAGCTGCGGGCCGCCGGCGCGGTGGTGGTGGATACACGCGACCCGCAGGAGTTCGCAGCCGGCCACCTGCGCGGCGCGGTGAACGTGCCCGCGGACGGGCGGTTCGCCGAACAGGCGGGCACCGTTCTCGACCCGGCCGACGAACTGGTCGTCATGGCGCCGCAGAACCGGGAGGAGGAGGTCGTCACCCGCCTCGCCCGGATCGGCTTCGACCGCGCCGTGGGCTACCTGCGCAACCCCGAGGACGCACTGGAGAAGCTGACCGACGAGGTCACTCCGGCGAGCCGCGTGACCGCCGCGCACCTGCGCACCGCCCTCACCGGCGACAACCCTCCCCTCGTCGTGGACGTGCGCACCTGCGGCGAACGCGAGGCGAACGGCTTCATCGAGTCCGCCCTGCACATCCCGCTCAGCGAACTCCCGCAGCGCGCGGACGAGCTGCCCGCCAACCGGCCCCTGGTCCTGCACTGCGCCGGCGGCCACCGCTCCTCGATCGCGGCGAGCCTGCTGCGCCACCGCGGCTTCCAGGACGTCTCCGACATCCTCGGCGGTTACGCCGCCTGGGCCCTGTCGGTGGAGTCGACCGAAGCCGCCGAGCTCGCCGGCGCCTGATCGCCACAGCCACAGCCTCCCACCACTCGCCCCTGGGGCCCCGACGACCGCCGGGGCCCCTCACGCCCCACGTATACCCCCCTAGGTATATACGTCCGATCCGAAGGGAACCCCATGAGCACCACCCCCGCGCCCACCTTCTCCCTCGCCCCCGCCGTGCTGCACCGGCTCGTCCAGGAAGGACGGGCGCCGCGCCTGCTCGACGTGCGCGCCCCCGGCGAGTTCCGTACCGCACACATCCCCGGCTCGTACAACGTGCCCCTGGCCACCCTGCGCGAGCACCGGGCCGAGCTCCTGGCCCACCTCGACGAGGACGTCGTGCTCGTCTGCCGCTCCGGGGCCCGCGCCGCCCAGGCCGAGAAGGCCCTGGCCGACGCCGGCCTGCCGAACCTGCGCGTCCTGGAGGGCGGCATCATCGCCTGGGAGACGGCCGGCGCACCCGTCAACCGGGGCCCCGAGCGGTGGGACATGGAGCGCCAGGTCCGGCTCGTCGCCGGATCGATCGTCCTGACCACCGGCCTCGTCGGCGCGTTCGTGCCCGGCGCGCACCTGATCGGCACCGCGATCGGCGCCGGCCTGACCTACGCGGCCCTCAGCAACTCCTGCACCATGGGTGTCCTGCTGTCCAAGCTGCCGTACAACCGCGGGCCGCGCCCCGACCTCCGCACGGTGATCGCGGAGCTGCGGAGCACGCCGTGACCGCCCTGGTCGTCGCGGCGTCCCTGCTCGTCGGCGTCAGCCTCGGCGTGCTCGGTGGCGGCGGCTCGATCCTGACGGTGCCGATCCTGGTCTACCTGGCCGGACAGGGCACCAAGGAAGCCATCGCCACCTCACTGTTCGTGGTCGGCGTCACCAGCCTGGCAGCGCTGGTCCCGCACGCGCGGGCCCGGCGGATCCGTTGGCGGACCGGCCTGCTCTTCGGCGCGTTCAGCATGGTCGGCGCGTACGGCGGCGGACGGCTCGCCGAGTACATTCCGGGCACGGTCCTGCTCGTCGCCTTCGCCCTGATGATGCTGGCCACCGCGGTCGCGATGCTCCGCAAGCCCCGGCGCGGCAGGGAGAAGGCGCGGCCCACCCGCGGCGATCTCCCCCTGAAGCACATCGCGGTGGAGGGTCTCGTCGTCGGCGCGGTGACGGGCCTGGTCGGCTCCGGCGGCGGGTTCCTCATCGTCCCGGCCCTCGTCATACTCGGCGGGCTGCCGATGGGCATCGCGGTCGGCACCTCGCTCCTCGTCATCGCGATGAAGTCCTTCGCCGGACTCGCCGGGCACCTCTCGAGCGTCGAGATCGACTGGCGCCTCGCCCTGACCGTGACGGCCGCCGCGGTGGCCGGCAGCCTCGCGGGCGGCCGCCTCGCGGGCCGCATCCCCCAGGACGTGCTGCGCACGGCGTTCGGCTGGTTCGTCGTCGTCATGGGCGTCTTCGTCCTCGCGCAGCAGCTCGGCACCGCCGTCTGGACCCACCCGGCCACGTGGGCGGGGCTCGGGGCCGTGCCGGCCGCCGCGGTCGCCGCCCGGCTATGGCGGGCAACGCGGCCCCGCTCCGCGCTGCCGCCGCAGATGCCTTCCGCACCGGTGGAGGGACACGAACAGACCACAGTGAAGTCCTGAAAGTCCTGATTCATACCCCCTGGGGTATTCTTGTCAGGGGGGTGAAGGAGGATCTCGGTGCAAGCGGACGAAGAATCGGTACGCCCTGTCCTGAACCATCTGCGACGGGCTCAGGGACAGCTGGCCGCTGTGATCGCGATGGTCGAGTCGGGCCGCGACTGCGAGGACGTCGTCACCCAGCTCGCCGCCGTCTCCCGGGCCCTGGACCGGGCCGGATTCAAGATCGTGGCAAGCGGGATGCGGCAGTGCCTCACCGGCGACTCCGGCACCCCGCCCATGACACGGCGGGAGCTGGAGAAACTCTTCCTCGCCCTCGCCTGACCCCTCCTCCGTCCGGTCGGCACACCCCCCCATGCCGGCCGGAAACCGGGTGCGGACCGTCGGTGCGGTGGTGTGTGGTCGGGGTATGGCGATTGTGTTGGGCAAGCCGGGAGTCGACGGGCTGAGCAAGGCTGTGGGCGTGCTGCGGGAGTGGCAGTACGACGGGGCGCCGATGCAACTGCATCCGGGGGACCTGGGCTGGTTCTGGCGGTTGGGTGCGGAGGCGACGGCCGCGGCGGTCCGGACGTGGAGCCGGGACGGACTGATTCTCGCCGTCGGACTGCTGGACGGTCCCGGCCTGTTGCGGCTGACGATCGCGCCGGACGCTCAGCGGGACGAGGAGCTGGCGCGGCAGTTGGTTGTGGACGTGACCGGACCGGAGGGCGGCGTGCTGCCCGAGGGGAAGGTGAACATCGAGGCGCCGATGGGTGCACTGGTCCAGGATCTGCTGTTCGAGGACGGCTGGAACACCGACGAGCCGTGGACGCCGCTGCGCCGCGACCTCACGGAGCCGGTGAAGGACCCAGGCGTGCGGATCGAGGTGGCTGGGCCGGAGCAGGCGCACGTGTTTGCCGCCGTACATCGGGCAGCGTTCGACGGGTCGAGGTTCACGGACGAGCGCTGGCACGCGATGGCGGCCGGATTGCCGTACGCCGACGCCCGGTGCCTGGTCGCGTACGACGACCAGGGCAACGCGGTGGCGGCGGTGACGGTGTGGTCGGCCGGTCCGGGCAGGCCCGGGTTGCTCGAACCGATGGGCGTGCACCGGGAACATCGCCGTCAGGGCCACGGCGAGGCGATCACCGTCGCCGCGGCGGCCGCACTCCAGGAGCTGGGCTCGTCGAGCGCGATCGTCTGCACTCCAAGCTCCAATGTCGGCGCCGTCGCCACCTACAGGTCAGCCGGCTTCCAGCAACGCCCCGAGGTCCGGGACCGATACCGGGACGTCCAGGGCCTGTCCGGCGGATCAGGTCGCAGGGAATCGGCGGCACCTCATCAACTCAGGTGAGCGGGGGGCGATGGGGGAAGCGTCCAGCTGCAAGGCGGAGGAGGACGTCGACGCGGTGGGGGTTCCTCCCGCTCGAGCGGGGCCGAGAGTGGGGGAGTCGGCCAACTGAGGCAAAAGGGCCTCCTGCAGCGCTTACGGATTCGACACCCGCGTGCTACCAGGAGGCCCTTCCTCCATGCGCGAACAGCGGCCAACTCACCGGATCCAGGAACCTGTTCGTCCAAGAACGACCGCGTGACCGGAAAGAAGGCTGCTTCTGCGGCCCTGCGAGCCGACTACCACGGCTTCGGTAGCCGCATTGTGTACGCCCTGAGCACCGGCGACAGGCTCACCTGCACCTCCCACCTGGCCTTGTACTCCTGCCACCTGGCCTTGTACTCCTGATCCCCGGCTCAGAGCTCCCACTCAGCGGGGGAAGCTCACTCATACAAGCCTCCTGGCAGGTGGTGAGAGGGCGGAGCCCCGGCGGGGCGTGCCGGTCCCCATGCTCGCGGCGGCGCCGTGACTACGCCGGTACGAGAATGGCCGGCTTGTCGGCGTGCAGCATGGGGTGGTTGTCCAGCAGCCCCTCCGGCAGGTCGAACCCTTCGATCAGCGTCAGCGCGTGGGGTTCCAGGGCTGCGACTACGTTGTCAACGGCGTCGGGCAACTGTTGTACCTGGTCCGCGGTGATCCGCCCCTGGGCCAGCAGGTCGCCGCTGTGCGCGGCGATCCGGCGAAAGGCGAACAGCCGGTGCAGGTCGGTGAGCAGTTGCCGGGTCTGTGCGGTACCGGCCTGGTCGGCCGAGTCGGACAGTGCCTGGCCGGCCAGGCGATGGGCGTGCGCCTCGACGAGTTGGAGCGCGGGGGTGACGGTTCTGTTCCACCGCGCCAGGGGTGAGGGGGCGCGGCCGGTGCGGAGGCGGGCGCGGGCCCGCTCGTGCCATATTCGCTCGACGTCCGCCAGGAGGTCCTGCAGGTACCGCGGATCATCCAGTGAGCGCTGCTCGGGCGGAATGTCGTCGGCCGGCTGGGGTGTGAAGCCGCCGAGGAGCATTTCACCGGCGGCCTTGACCCAGATGACCTTGTTGTCGCCTTCGGCGGTGATGGTGCCTTCGTTCGCGGCGAGCTGGCCGGCGATGCCGTTGGCCAGGATCAGGCCCTGGGCACCACAGCGTTCACGGCACTCGGTCATGATGGCGCGGGCCTGCCAGGTGATCCACCCCTTGGTGACGGCGATGAGCCGTTCGCACCGCTCCAGGTCGCTGTCTGCCGCGTCGGTCCACTGCTGGGTGACGCTGCGTTGCAGGAGGGTGGCGGCGTAGGCGGTGGCGGTGGCTTCCAGGAGGGGTGCGTGGTGGCTGCGGTGCGTGAACAGCGGAACCTTGTGTCCGCTGGTCATGCCGGAGGTGTGGCGGTTGTGTGCGTGGCGGATGGCGACGGTCAAGGCGTGGCGGGTGGTGCCCAGGCTGTAGGCGCTCATGCAGAGCTTGCCCATGGTGACGCGGCCGATGGAGCGCAGGAAGCGTTTGCGGGGGCTGCCGAGGCTGCTGGTGAAGTGGCCGTCACGGGTGAGACGTCCGTGGTCGCCCTGAAGGAGTGAGGTGTAGGGCAGTTGGACGTGGTGGAAGCTGGTGGCGCAGTGGTCGACGGGGCTGCTGGCGGCCTGGGGCAAGCCGCGTATCTCGATGCCGGGCATCGGTGTGCCGTGGGCATCGTGCAGCGGGGTCAGGAACAGGAAGACGCCCAGGTCGCGGTCGTCGACGAGGAGGCGGGCGGCGACCACGGCGTCTTTGGGCCCGCCCACGGGGCTGGTGTTGGGCATCCACTTGCAGGCATCGGGGCGAGGGGTGTTGAGAACGAAGCCGCCGGTGTCCCGGTCGAAGGTGCAGGTGGTTTCCATCTGGGCGGCGTCGTTGCCATGCGCGAGTTCGGTGCACAGAAACGTTCCGACGCGAGCCATCTGCGCGTACTCGGTCAGATCCCGATCGTCGTGGTCGTGATCGAGGAGGCTGCCGAGGAAAAGGTTGTAGTGGATGCTGGCGCAGGTCGCCATGCCGGCGTCGACGGCACCAGCCCACTCGTGCATCGCGCTCAGCGCGGCAGGATCGCAGGCGAAGGCCAGCGGATCGTCGATGGCGTTGTTGACCAGACGCAGGCGCTCATAGGACAGCCGGATGCGCGCCTCGTGGGTAAGCCCCTCCTGGTAGGAAAAGGGTGCAGAGCTGAACAGTCGCATCCAGGGATGGTGGAAAGTCGCGGCGCGGGTACCGAACAGTGCGGTGGCGAGTTCGTCCGGCAAGGGCTGTGAGGGAGAAAGCCGAGTGTCGATCACAGTCGCCCAGGCTACCGTTGTTGATCACATCATGATCATTTCCACGATTGAAAGAGCTCAGGGGGTGGGGCACGATGATCGACAACGGCGGGCACGCACCACCCTCGAACAGGGGGTGCGTGCACAGCCCCGGACCGACCGCGGTCCGGGGCCTGTTGCCGAGCGGCTCGGCATGGATCGGTGAGCGATCTGGAGCTCGCTCGCGTCGGCCCGCGTCCAGGCGGGGGGCCATGGCCGGCTCAGGAGACGGTGCCGGCCATTCCGCCGCCGCCGGTGAGAGTGTTCGTGGAACTGTGGTGGGCCGGGCTGGTCGTCGGTGCGCTGATCTCGGTCGTGACCGCGCCCGTCGGGGTCTCCGGCGCGGTGTTCCTGCTGCCGGTCCAGCTCAGCCTGTTCGGTGTGCCGAGCCCGGCGGTCACTCCGACCAACCTCCTCTACAACGTCGTCGCCGGCCCGGGGGCGCTGTGGCGCTACCGCCAGGACGGGGCGCTGGGTGGTCCGCTCACCCGGCGACTGGTCCTCGGCACCGTCCCCGGGGTCGTGATCGGCGCGGTGATCCGGGTCTTCGCGCTGCCGAGTCCCACGGTGTTCCGCCTGCTGATCGCCACGCTCCTCGTACCGATCGGCGTGTGGCTGTGCGCCAGGACCGTCCGGCGGCGGCCGCCCTCGCAGCAGACTGACGCTCACGCCGAACCGTCCGGCCGTGCCGTGAGCGGACTCGCCCTCGTCGTCGGGATCATCGGCGGCGTGTACGGCATCGGCGGTGGCTCCCTGCTCGGCCCGATCCTCGTGGGCCGGGGCATGCCCGTCGGCCGAGTCGCCCCCGCCGCCCTCGCCTCGACGTTCGTCACGTCCCTCGTCGGCGCCGCCACCTTTGCCCTTCTGTCGCTCGTCGGCCCCGGCGACGTCGCACCGGACTGGGGCCTCGGCCTGGCCTGCGGGCTCGGCGGCCTCGTCGGGGGCTACCTCGGCGCCCGCCTTCAGCCCCGGCTGCCCGAGGCCATGCTGCGCCTCACCCTGGGCACCCTCGCCGTCGCCCTCGGCACGCTCTACGCCGCCCAGACACTGCGCTGACCGCCGGCTCACCGGCTCACCGCACTGTCCGCCGCCCTCGCATGGAGGTCTACTCCGGCAGGTGTGCGTCCGGCGCGTCCGGGCGGTGGACGGGGAAGCCCGACCGGGTGGCCGCCTCGTGGCGCACCCGCAGGAACTCCAGGTGCCGCTCGTACTGGTCGAGGCCGTCGGCGATGAGCTGTTCCTTGGTGTAACCCATCACGTCGTAGTCCTGGTTGCCCTCGGCGAGCCGGACCTCGAAACGTACGTAGGTGTCGTGCGTGCTGACCGACCGGGTGGCGAACGCAGGGGTCGGCAGCTCGACGGGCCGGACCTCGTAGAGGAATTCGTCGCCGGGGCCGATCGGTACCCGCAGGCCGACGTGTGTGAGGCCGTTCTCCTCGTCGGTACCTTCCAGGACCTCCGCCTCCGCTCCGTGCTCCCGCAGCTCCTGGGCGACCTCCTGGAAGGCGGGGCGGCACACGTCGTCGACGAATCTCGCGGCCGCCCGCCTGCCGGGGAACACCATCGTTCGCGCCAGCCGATGCCGCCAGTTCGGCGCCCCCGGCAGACCGTGCTGCGCCATACGTCCGGAGAGCGTCCCGGGCAGCGTGGTGATCCTCGCCTCCGCCCGCATCCGCTCGGTACGCAATGCCAGATAGAGCCCGGCCATGATCAGGAACATGACGAAGGAGAAGGGCAGACCCATGATGATGGTGGCGTGGGTGAGCGCGTGCACACCGCCCACGATGAGCATGGCGACGGTGAGCAGCCCCGTCGCCACCGCCCAGAAGATGCGCAGCCACGAGGGCGCGTCGGTCACCGGGGTGGGCAGCTCCGCGCTGAGGTTGCCCATGACCAGGGCCCCGGAGTCCGCGGAGGTGACGTACAGCAGCAGCCCGACGAACGTCGCGAGTCCGGCGCTGAACAGGAACCCCGGGTACTGTGCCAACAGGTCGTAGAAGCCCTGCTCGGGGGCGTTCATGGCCGTTTCGCCGAACTCGGTGTTCCCGGCGCGCACCAGGAACAGGGCGCTGTTGCCGAAGATCGACAGGAAGAGGCCGGTGAAGAGGAACGGGATGAACAGCGTCGCCGCGACGAACTCGCGCAGGGTGCGGCCGCGGGAGATGCGGGCCAGGAAGAGCCCGACGAACGGCGCCCAGGCGATCCACCAGGCCCAGAAGAAGAGCGTCCACGTGTCCAGCCACTCGATGGGCTGGTCGTAGGCGAAGGTGTTCAGGGTCATCGACGGGAAACGGCTGATGTAGTCCCCGACGTTCTGGACCAGGGCGTTGAGCAGCCGGAACGGTTCACCCACGACCAGGATGTAGAGCATCAGCAGGGCGGCGAGCAGGACGTTGAGCTGCGACAGCCGTCGGATGCCCTTGTCCACGCCGGACGCCGCGGACGCGGTGGCCATCGCCACCGCGACGACGATCAGGGCGATCTGTGCGGAAAGCCCCTCCGGCACGCCGAAGAGGACTTTCAGTCCGTAGTTCAGCTGCACCACGCCGATGCCGAGCGTCACACCGATGCCGAACACGGTGCCGATGATGGCCGCCAGGTCGACGGTGTCACCGATCCGCCCGTGGATCCGGCGGCCGATGAGCGGATAGAGCGCGGAGCGGATCGCGAGCGGCAGCCGGTACCGGAAGGAGAAGTAGGCGAGCGCCATGCCCATCAGCGCGTACATGCCCCAGCCGGTGATGCCGTAGTGGAACAGGGTCCACACCACGGCCTGCCGGGCGGCCTCGAGCGTCTTCGGGTCGCCCTGCGGCGGCGCGAGGTAGTGGCTGACAGGCCCGGTGACCGAGAAGAACATCAGGTCGATGCCGATGCCCGCCGCGAACAGCATCGACCCCCAGGTGAAGAGGCCGTAGTCGGGCTTGGAGTGCTTGGGGCCCAGCTTGACCGTGCCGTACTTGGACACGGCGATGAAGACGACGAACAGCAGGTACAGGGTCGCGGCGAGGAAGTAGTACCAGCCGAACCAGTGGGAGATCTTGCCGACCGCCACTCCGATGACCGTCTCCGCACCGGAGGGGGTGATGATCGCCCAGATCGAGATCGCGAGGATGAGGAAGGCCGACCCGAAGAAGACCACGGGTTTGAGCCGGACCGGGCCCATCGGCACGTCCTCTGCCGACGTCTCCTCCGGCGCTTCTCCGGGGCCCTTCTCTCCAGCGGTCGACACGGTCGTGTTCCTCCTTCGCTGAGGGCGAGGACGTCGGCTCCCGGCGGCCGGCGGCATCTGCCGCGGCCCGCGGGGCTCGGGAGGCCTCTTGTCGGTGCTCGAGCGCCCGGGGCGCGGGGGACGAGGCGGTGTCCTGGTGCCCCGGTGCCCCCGTCCAGGACCGGCCGGACGTGCTGCCCTCCGGGCAGCCGTTCACGAGCACGCGTGCGGCGGTCGGCTCTGCGGGAGACCGCGCGGACCGGTCACCGTGCTGCTGCCCGGCCGGTGGGCCCGGGGCTGCCGGTGGGCCCGGGGCTGCCGGTGAGCAGGTCGGCGGCGCGTTCGGCGACGAGCAGGACGGTCACCATGGGGTTGATGGCGGGCATCGTCGGGAACACCGACGCGTCGACGATGCGCACGCCCTCGACGCCGCGCAGTCTCAACTGGGGGTCGCAGACGGCCATCGGGTCGTCCGCTGCGCCCATGCGGCAGGTGCCCGCCGGGTGGTAGACGGTGTGCGCCGCGCGGCGCCCGTATTCCGACAGGTCGGCGTCGGAGGTGACGTCCGGGCCGGGCGCGACCTCGCGGACGAGCCAGTTGCTCAGGGGTTCGGTCGCGGCGACCTCCCGGGCGATCTTCAGGCCCTCCACGATGGTGCGTTCGTCGTGGCCGTCGGGGTCGGTGAAGTACCGGAAGTCCAGGGCGGGGTGTTCGGCGGGGTCGGCGCTGCGCAGCCACATGCGGCCGGTGGAGCGGGCGCGCGGTACGTTCGGTGTCATGCACACCCCGTGTTCCGGAACAGGGTAGCCCAGGCGTTCGGTGTTGACGGTGAACGGCACCTGGTAGAAGTGGAACATCAGGTCCGGGCGCGGTTGGCCGGTGTCGCGGCGCAGGAACAGGCCGGCGTCGGAGTCCATCGCGGAGTTGGGCGGCAGCGGGCCGTTGGTCTCCCAGACGATCACGGACTCGGGGTGGTCCAGCAGGTTCTCCCCCACGCCGGGCAGGTCGGCCCGCACGTCGATGCCCAGGTCGCGCAGGTCGTCGGCCGGGCCGATGCCGGACAGCATCAGCAGGCGCGGGGTGTCGATGGAGCCGGCGCACAGCAGGAGTTCGCGCTCGGCGCGCACGGTGGCGGGTTGGCCGTCGGCGCCACGGACGGCGACGCGGGTCAGCCTCCCCGACTCGTCGTCGAGCAGCCGGTGGGCCCAGGTCTCCAGGAGGAGGGTGAGGTTGGGGCGGTCCAGGATCGGGTGGAGGTAGGCGACGGACGCGGAGGAGCGCAGGTTGCCCTCCGGCTCGTAGGCCAGCGAGAAGAAACCGACGCCGTCGGCGAAGGGCTCGGCGTTGAAGTCGTCGATGACGGGGACGCCGAGAGCGCGGGCGGCGGCGGTGACGAAGTCCTTGGCGATGGGATTGCGGTCGGCCTCGGCCACCGGAACGATCCGGGTGAGCAGCCGGTCCCGGTAGGGAAGGATCGTCGCCGGGTCCCAGCCGGTGCAGCCGTGGGCCACCCAGTCGTCGAGGTCCTGCGGCAGCGGCAGGAAGCTGATCAGCGTGTTGTGGGAGGAACAGCCGCCGAGTACGCGGGCACGTGAGTGCAGGATGTGGGAGTTGCCGCGCGGCTGCTCGACGGTGGTGTAGCCGTAGTCGAACTCCGAGCCGAGCAGGTTGATCCAGTTGCGCAGGCGCAGGATGCGGTCGTCGCCGACGTCGCTGGGGCCGCCCTCGATGACGCAGACGCGGCAGTCGGGGTCCTCGCTCAGGCGGGCGGCGAGCACACAGCCGGCGGTGCCGCCGCCGACGATGACGTAGTCGTAGGCGGACTCGACGCCGTGCGCAGTGGTGGGGGCCATGGGATGCCTTTCTTCGGTGGCCGTCGGGTGGCGGCGGGCGGGCGGTGTGCCGCGCCCGGTCAGCCCTTGAACCAGCCGGAGGGTGCGGGGGCGAGGTTCTGGTAGATGTGCTTGGCCTCCTGGTATTCACGCAACCCGGTGGGGCCCAGCTCGCGCCCGACGCCGGAGTGGCCGAAGCCGCCCCACTCGGCCTGCGGCACGTAGGGGTGGAAGTCGTTGATCCACACGGTGCCGTGCCGCAGCCGCTGGGCGACGCGCTGGGCGCGGCTCGCGTCGGAGGTCCACACGCCGCCGGCCAGGCCGTAGCGGGTGTCGTTGGCCAGTTCCACCGCCTCGTCCTCGGTGTGGAAGCGCTCGACGGTGACGACCGGTCCGAAGACCTCCTCCTGGACGATGCGCATGGACCGGTCGCAGTCGGCGAAGACGGTCGGCAGCAGGAAGAAGCCGCCGCTCAGCGCCGGGTCGTCGGGGCGGGTGCCGCCGGTGACGAGCCGGGCGCCCTCCTGCCGGGCGGCGGCGATGTCGCGTTCGACCTTGTCACGGTGCTCGGCGGAGCTGAGCGGGCCGCTCTCGGTGCCCTCCTCCATACCGTTGCCGAGGCGGATCCCCCGGGCGCGCTGGGCGAGGGAGTCCACGAACCGGTCGTACAGGGAGTCCTGGACCAGCAGACGTGAGCCGGCGGAGCAGACCTGCCCGGAATGCAGGAAGGCGGCGTCCAGCGCGTTGTCCACGGCGGCGGCGAAGTCGGCGTCCTCGAAGACGATGTTGGGGTTCTTGCCACCCAGTTCCAGGGCGATGTGCTTCGGCCCCTGGGCGGCGGCGGCCATGATCGTGCGTCCGGTGGCCAGGCCGCCGGTGAAGGACACCAGGTCGACCTCGGGGTGACCGGTCATGGCGGCGCCGACGGTCGCCCCGGAGCCGAGCACCAGGTTGGCGACGCCGGGGGGTGCGCCGGCCTCCTCGATGAGCCGGATCATGGCGATCGTGGTGAGCGGTGTGGTCTCGCTGGGTTTGAGGACGAAGGTGTTGCCGGCGGCCAGCGCCGGCGCCACCTTCCACGAGGCCTGCAGCAGCGGATAGTTCCAGGGGCCGATGAGCGCGCACACCCCGACCGGCTGGTAGACGACGCGGCTGAGGACGTCCGGGCCGACGTCCACGACACGTCCGCCGTCCTTGCCCGCGAGTTCGGCGAAGTAGCGGAAGGCGTTCGCCACGTCCTCCACGTCGAAGCGGGCCTCGGTCAGCGTCTTGCCGGTGTCGAGGGTCTCGGTGCGGGCGATCTCGTCCCTGTCGCGCAGCAGCAGGTCGTGGACACGCAGCAGGAGGTCGGCGCGGTGGCGGGTGGGGGCGTTCGCCCACTCCTCCTCGTCGAAGGCACGCCGGGCGGCGCGCACCGCGCGGTCCACATCGGTGGCGTCCGCCTCGTCGACGGTGGTGATGACGGAGGCGTCGTACGGGTTGACCACCTCCCGCCGTCCGCCGGCCGCGGCCTGTGTCCACTCGCCGTCGATGTACAGCTCGCCCACCACGGGGCCTCCTTCGCATCCGGCCGGTGCCGATCGGTTTGCCGTCAGCAACATGGCCATGGTGCGGTCGGCGGCCACCGGGCGCACCGCCACCATCGCGACCGGGTGGTCCGGGCGCCCCGGACGACCCGGACGGGCTAACGATCGGCCGGGGCCGGACGGGCCCGACAGCGCGGCCCGTCCGCAGACTGCCGAACGGAGCAGGCTTCCCGCCCCGTGTGCCCCACTGACTTCACAGGGGCAGGCCCGTGCCCAGGCGGTCGCGGCCGCGTCGGCCACCGGAGACGTACACAACCGGTTCAGTGGTGGCACAGCAACAGTGGTGACCCAAGGCAGGGACTTCGGGAACCTCACCATCGGAGTGCCCCCCGAGGACGCGTCGCGGCACGGCGGAGGGGCGCGCCCACACGGACGGCCGTAACACCCAACGCCCTCCCTGTGGTGTCGGTCCGCGCCCGCCGGGCCCGGACCCACTGACGCGCCCCACCGCCTCAGCAGCGGCGACCACGGCTCCGGCACCTGCCCCATCGTCTCCAACTCGGGCAACTGCTACCAGGCAGGGCAGTCTCGTCGCCCTCGACGAGACAGACGGCTCCTCGGGCGGCAGGCAGCCCGCACCGCACGCTCCGGCTGTTGCTGCCCGCGCGCGGCGGGCGGAACGGGGGCGTGGGTGGTGGTCCGGTGGGTCAGGCCGCCCGCCGTATCCGGTCTTCGTGGCCGCGGATGATGTCCGCGTACCGGTGGCCGGAGCCCTTGATGGTGCGGGTCTGGGTGGCGTAGTCGACGTGGACGAGGCCGAAGCGTTTGTCGTAGCCGTAGGCCCACTCGAAGTTGTCCAGCAGGGACCAGGCGAAGTAGCCGGCCAGCGGGGCGCCCTTGCGGGCGGCGGAGGCGCAGGCGGCGAGGTGCCGCTCCAGGTAGTCCTGACGCTCCGGGTCGTCGATCACGCCGTCGGGGCGGACCGTGTCGGGGAAGGCGGAGCCGTTCTCGGTGACGTAGAGCTTGCGGGCGCCGTACTCGTTCGTCAGGCGCAGGAGCAGGGTCTCGATGCCGCTCGCGTCGATCTCCCAGTCCATGCCGGTGCGCGGGACGTCGTCGCGACGGACGGCGGCGGCGTGGGGGGCCGGGCCGTCGGGGTCGGCCGCCACCACCTGGGGGAAGTAGTAGTTGAGGCCGAGCCAGTCGAGGGGGGCCGCGATGGTCTCCAAGTCACCTGTCTGTTCCGGGAGTTCCACGGCGTAGACCTCGCGCATGTCGTCCGGGAAGCCACGGCCGTGGAGGGGGTCGAGCCACCAGCGGTTGGTGTGGCCGTCCATGCGGGTGGCGGCGGCCCGGTCCTCGGGGCTGTCGGTGGCGGCATGGATCGTGGAGAGGTTGTTGACGATGCCCACCTGGGCGTCGGGGGCGGCGGCGCGGATGGCTCGCGCGGCGAGGCCGTGGCCGAGGAGCAGGTGGTAGGAGGCGCGGACGGCTGCCGTAAGGTCGGTCAGGCCGGGCGCCATCTTGCCTTCCAGGTGACCGATCCAGGCCGAGCACAGGGGTTCGTTGAGGGTCGCCCAGTGGTGCACGCGGTCGCCGAGGCGTTCGGCGACCGCCGAGGCGTACGCGGCGAAGTGCTCGGCGGTATCGCGCTCCGGCCAGCCGCCGCGGTCCTGGAGGGCCTGGGGCAGGTCCCAGTGGTAGAGGGTGACGGACGGGGTGATGCCGGCCTCGAGCAGGCCGTCGGTCAACCGGTCGTAGAAGTCCAGGCCCTTGACGTTGACCGGACCGTCGCCGCCGGGGACGATCCGGGGCCAGGCGAGGGACAGGCGGTAGGCGTTGGTGCCGAGGCGGCGCATCAGGTCGATGTCCTCGCGCCAGCGGTGGTAGTGGTCGCAGGCGATGTCGCCGTGGTGGCCGTTGTCGATCGTGCCGGGGGTGCGCGCGAAGGTGTCCCAGATCGACGGCGAACGGCCGTCCTCCGCCACGGCCCCCTCGATCTGGTACGCCGAGGTGGCCGTGCCCCACAGGAAGTCCTCGGGGAGGGCGGCATAGTCGATGGCCACGGAAGTCCTTTCAGGCGGAGGGGGGTTGTCAGACGCAGGGGAGTCGGTCACTTGACGGCTCCTGCCGTCAGGCCGGCGACGAGGTAGCGCTGCAGGAGCAGGAAGCCGGCGACCACGGGGATGCTCACCACGAGCGAGGCCGCCATGATCTGGTTCCAGTACACGTCGTGGAGGGTGGAGTAGCCCTGGAGTCCCACGGCGAGGGTGCGGGTGGTGTCGTTGGTCATCACCGACGCGAAGAGGACTTCGCCCCAGGCCGTCATGAAGGCGTAGACAGCGACGGCGACGATGCCGGGGATCGCGGCCGGTACGACGACCCGGAAGAGGGCGCCGAGCGGGCCGCAGCCGTCGACCAGGGCGGCCTCGTCGAGGTCGCGGGGCACCGAGTCGAAGTACCCGATCAGCATCCAGATGGAGAACGGGAGGGAGAACGTCAGATACGTCAGGATCAGGCCGCCGCGCGAGCCGAACAGGGCGATGCCCGTGGCGTTGCCGATGTTGACGTAGATGAGGAACAGCGGGAGGAGGAAGAGGATGCCGGGGAACATCTGCGTCGACAGCACGGTCACGGTGAAGACGCGCTTGCCGCGGAAGGTGTAGCGGCTCACCGCGTAGGCGGAGAAGACGGCGATCACCACCGAGCAGACGGTCGCCGCGCCCGCCACGATCAGCGAGTTCACGAAGTAGCGTCCCAGCGGGACCGTGGACCAGATGTCGATGTACGGGCGGATCGTCACCTCGGTCGGCAGCCAGCGGAACGTGCCGGTGACGTCCGCGAGCGGCTTCAGCGAGCTGGAGATCATGACGTACACCGGGATCATCACGAAGCCGGTGAGCAGGGTGAGGAAGATCCGCCGGGACCACAGGAACGAGCGGGGCGGGGCCATGGGCGATGCCGGGGAGGCCGAGGTCGCCGGAGACACCCGGGTCGCCGTCGGTGAACTAGCCATGTGACGGCCTCCGTTGGCGCGAGGTGAGGACGAGGTACACGCCCGTCACGACGAGCAGGAACAGCAGGAGCAGGACGGACATCGCGGAGCCGGTACCGAAGTTCCAGGTGACGAAGGACGCCTGGTAGATGTGGACCGAGATGAGGTCCGCGGCTTCGGGGGCGGTTCTGCCGAACAGGACGAACGGCGTGTTGAAGTCGTTGAACGTCCACAGGAACAGGACCAGCACCAGCACTTGGTTGACCGGGCGCAGCGACGGCAGGGTGATGCGACGGACCTGCTGGATCATCCCGGCGCCGTCGAGGGCGGCTGCCTCGTACAGCTCGCGGGGGATGTTCTGCAGGCCGGCCATGACGATGAGGAAGGCGAACGGCCAGCCCTTCCACACGGAGACGGTCAGCAGCGCGACGAAGCTGTTGTCGCCGATCAGCCAGAAGGACGGCTTGTCGGTGAGGCCGAGCTGGTCGTGCAGGACGTGGTTCACCAGGCCGTTGTCGTGCTGGAACATGAACACCCAGGTGATGACGGCCGCGTAGACCGGCAGCGCGTACGGCACCAGGAACAGGGCGCGGAGCAGGCCGCGGCCGCGGAAGGTGTCCTGCATGTAGATGGCCGCCGCCGTGCCGATGAGCCAGCACAGGCCGACCGACAGCACGGTGAAGGCGAGGGTGACGAAGAAGGAGTGGAGCAGGGCCGCGCCGACGGGGGCGTCGAAGTCGACCGACACCTTGTAGTTGTCGAGGCCGGCCCAGGGGGCGGTGCCCCAGTCACGGATGTAGAACTGCGTGAGTTCCTTGAAGCTCATCACGATGCCGATCACCATCGGCACCAGGTGGACGAGGAGTTCGAGGAGGAGGGCGGGCAGGAGGAGCAGGTACGGCAGTCCGATGCGGCGGATCCGCCCGGTGCGGCGGCGGGGGCCGCGCTCCGCACCGGGGGAGCTCTTCCGCGCGGCGGCCTCTGCTGTGGGGGCAGTGGCGGTCATGGCGGTGTTCGGGCTCACTTCTTGGGCATCTGCTGCTGGGCCTTGGTGAGTGCGGCCTTGACCGATGCGGTGGTCACCTCGCGGCCGCCGGCGGCACCCGCGAACAGATCCTTGACGGCCGTACCGACGGCGGTCTCGAACTGGGACTCGTCGGGGACCTGCGGGAGGGCCACGGCGCTCTGGGCGAGGGTGTCCTTCAGGACGGAGTTGGCCGGGGAGTTGAAGGCGGCGTCCTCCTGGGCCGCCTTGACCGGTGGGATGGAGCTGTACGCCGTGTTGAGGATCTTCTGCTCGGCGTCGCTGGTCATGAACTTCACGAACTCGGTGGCGCCGTCGACGTTGTCGCTGTTCTTGAAGACGGCCAGGTTGATGCCGGCGACCATCGAATTGACCTGCCGGCCGGCGCCCGGGGTGCCGGACTGCACGGGCACGGGGGCGATGCCGTAGGAATCATCGGCCATGCCCTGGGACTTGAGGTTGGCGGAGGCGGACTGCCAGAGCAGCATCGCCGTCTTGCCCTTGGCGAAGTCGCTGACGGACTGGTTCTGGGCGTACTCGGCGTTGCCCGGGGCGATGATCTTGTCCTTGGCCATGAGGTCGACGTACTGCTTGACCGCGGTGACGGCACCGTCGTTGGTGAAGTCCGGCTTGCCGTCGGCGGTGAAGAAGTCGGCGCCGTGCTGCTTGGCGAAGACGAAGGCGTGGTGGATGTTCTCGGAGGGGTTCGAACCCTCCATGGCTATCCCCCACTTGCCGTCCTTGGAGACCTTCTTGCCGGCGGCGACCAGCTCGTCCCAGGTGGTGGGGGGCGCGTCGACGCCGGCGTCGGCGAGCATCTGCTTGTTGTAGTAGAGGGCGTACGCCATCGAGTACAGCGGAACCGCTGCCGGGTCCTGGCCCTCGATGCCGGTGGAGCCGAGCGCGGAGTCGACGAAGCGGTCCTTGCCGCCGATCCTGTCGAAGTTCTTCGTGTCCCACGGCAGCAGCGCGCCCGTCGCCTGGAGTGAGGCGGACCAGGTGTTGCCGATGTTGAGCACGTCCGGGCCCTGGCCGGAGGTGGTCGCGGTGAGAATCCGGTTCAGTAGGTCGGACCAGGGCACCACCTCCAGTTTGACCTTGATACCGGTCTGCTTCTCGAACTTGTCCAGCTCGGGCTGGAGCACCTTCTTGTCGATCTCGATGCTGGCGCCCTGGTTGGAGGCCCAGTAAGTGAGCTCCTTGGGCGAGTCGTTGGACCCGCCGCCCGTGCTCGATCCGCCTCCGCAGGCCGTGGCGGCGAGTGCGAGAGACAGGATGACGGCGCCTGTGGCCGCGGCTCGGATACTGCGCATGGCTTCTGGTGTGCCTTTCCGCGAGGGCGGGGGGTGCGAAGGAGTGGGACGGGGCTGCGAGGGAGGTGCGAGGGAGGTGACGGAGGTGCGAGGGGAAGGCTGGACCGGTGGGAGGGGGTGGGAGAGGAGTGCGAGAGGAGTGCGAGAGGGACGCACCGAGGGTGCCGTGGAGTGCGACTCATGGCTTAATTTAGAACGTGAGTTAAACCCTCAGGAGGGGCAACGTCAAGGGTTTGGACGGAGTCACCCAACTCTCGCCGCGCCTCTTGACTCATCTGTTCCACGGATGAACCATCAGCGGCGAGAGAGCGCTCCCCCCTCCCCCACACCGTTCACTTCCTGAACCAGGAGAGCCGCCCCATGACGTCCGACTCCCCCTCCCCCCAGCCGCCCGCCACCGGCCCCCGGGCCGCCGTCCGCCGCCGGGCCGTTCTCGGAGCCGCGGCCGCCGTACCCGTACTGGCCGCACTGACCACCACAGCCTCCGCCGCACCGGTCGCTGCGACCGTGCCCGCCGCCGCGGCGAAGCGCGGGAAGCAGCGCCGGCTCCGGGCCGGCGGCGATCTCGGCCCGAACGTGATCGTCTTCGACCCGTCGACGCCGGGCATTCAGGCGAAGCTGGACGAGGTATTCGCCCGGCAGGAGGCGGACCAGTTCGGCCCGGGCCGCTACCAGTTCTTCTTCAAGCCGGGTGCCTACCACGGGCTCAACGCCCAACTCGGCTTCTACACCTCGATCTCGGGCCTCGGGCTCTCCCCCGACGACACCACCATCAACGGCGACGTGACGGTCGACGCCGGCTGGTTCGACGGCAACGCCACGCAGAACTTCTGGCGTTCGGCGGAGAACCTGGCCCTCGTCCCGGTCAACGGCACCAACCGCTGGGCGGTCGCCCAGGCGGCACCCTTCCGCCGGATGCACATCCGCGGCGGCCTCAACCTGGCGCCCGCCGGCTACGGCTGGGCCAGCGGCGGCTACATCGCCGACAGCCGGATCGACGGCACGGTCGGCCCGTACTCGCAGCAGCAGTGGTACACCCGGGACAGTTCGGTCGGCGGCTGGACCAACGCCGTGTGGAACATGGTGTTCTCGGGAGTCGAGGGCGCACCCGCGCAGAGCTTCCCGGAACCGCCGTACACCACGCTCGACCGGACACCGATCTCCCGCGAGAAGCCGTTCCTGTACCTGGACGGCACCGGGTACCGGGTGTTCCTGCCCGCGCTGCGCACCGACGCACGCGGCGTCACCTGGGGCAACGGCACCCCGCGCGGCACCTCCCTGGCCCTGGACCGGTTCTACGTGGCGAAGCCCGGCGACTCCGCGGCCACCCTCAACCAGGCGCTCGACCAGGGCCTCAACCTGCTGCTGACACCGGGCATCTACCACGTCGACCAGCCGGTCCGCGTCAACCGCGCGGGCACGGTCGTCCTCGGTCTCGGCTACGCCACCCTGATCCCCGACAACGGTGTCTCCGCCCTGAAGGTCGCCGACGTCGACGGCGTACGGCTGGCCGGTTTCCTGATCGACGCCGGGCCGGTCAACTCGCCGGTACTGCTGGAGGTCGGGCCGAACGGCGCATCGAGGGACCACTCCCGCGACCCCATCACCGTCCAGGACGTGTTCATCCGGATCGGCGGCGCGGGCCCCGGCAAAGCGACCACCAGCATGGTGATCAACGCCCGGCACACCATCGTCGACCACACCTGGGTCTGGCGTGCCGACCACGGCGAGGGCGTCGGCTGGGAGACCAACCGCTGCGACTACGGCGTCGTCGTCAACGGCCACGACGTCCTGGCGACCGGCCTGTTCGTGGAACACTTCAACAAGTACGACGTGCAGTGGAACGGCGAACGCGGGCGCACGATCTTCTTCCAGAACGAGAAGGCGTACGACGCGCCGAACCAGGCCGCCATCCAAAACGGGTCACTCAAGGGCTACGCGGCGTACAAGGTCGGCGACCGTGTCACCACCCACGAGGGCTGGGGCATGGGGAGTTACTGCTACTACAACGTCAATCCGACGATCGTGCAGCACCACGGCTTCGCCGCCCCGAACCGGGCGGGCGTCCGTTTCCACCACCTGTTGGTCGTGTCGCTGAGCGGCAACGGGCAGTACGAGCGCGTCATCAACGACACCGGCGCGCCCACCTCGGGTACGAACACCGTGCCGTCGAAGGTGGTGTCCTACCCCTGATCCGGCGTCCGGTGCCCGCCGCGACCGGCGCCGGCGGTCGCGGCAGGCACCGGTACGACGCCGGTGGCGGGCCCTCCCCACTGAGTCCGGGAGCGACCGCCGTCCCCGTCACCGCACGGGCACCACGGCCGGCGCCGGGGCGTAGCCGGTCGGGCGGGTGGTGAAGGTGCCACGGCCCTGGGTGCGGCCGCGCAGACGGGTCGCGTAGCCGAACAGTTCGGCCAGCGGCACGGTCCATCCCTTGATCTTCGCAGGGAATCCCGGCCTTCGGGCCGGGCGGGAATGCGATCCTCGGCCTGGAGGCGCGAAGCGCCGGAGTTCTCTGCGCCTGCGGGGTGGCGGTCAGGCCGGCCGCTTCTGGCTCTCGATGTAGTCCTTGACGATGCTCAGCGGTGCGCCGCCGCAGGACCCCGCGAAATACGACGGGGACCAGAACACCGAGCCTGTGCCGATCCGGTTGATCCGGCCGGTGTATTCCGCGCGCAGGTAGCGGGAGCTGACGCCCTTGAGGCTGTTGACGAGCTTGGACAGGGCGATTTTCGGCGGGTAGTGCACGAGCAGATGGACGTGATCGCCTTCACCGTTGAACTCGCGCAGTTCGGCTTCGAAGGACTGGCACACGTCCCGCATGATCTCCTCGCAGCGCGTCAGCATGTCGTCGTTGAAGACCTCCCGCCGGTACTTCGTGACAAACACCAAATGCACATGGAGGTGGCAGACAACGTGGTTACCCCTTCTGATCTCGAAAGATTGTTCCCAGCGCGGTGACATGGACCAAGTGTAGTAGGATCGAGTGAACTCGACCGGAGGGGGTGGGCCGGATGATCCGTGCGTACAAGTTCCTCCTGCGGCCCACCGTCCGTCAGGCGCAGGCACTGTCCGAAATGCTGCGGGATCACTGCTCCCTCTACAACGGGGCCCTACAGGAGCGGCGTGACGCCTACCGGCACCCGTCGAAGACCAGCGTCACGTACGGCGACCAGTCGGCGCAGCTCAAGGAGGTCCGGGCGTTCGACCCGGAGCGTCAGGGCCGCTGGTCCTTCAGCTCGCAGCAGGCCACCTTGCGCCGTCTCGACAAAGCGTTCGCCGCGTTCTTCCGCCGGGTCAGGTCCGGTGACACGCCCGGCTATCCGCGTTTCCGTGGGGTGAACTGGTTCGACACCGTGGACTTCCCGAAGGACGGGGACGGCTGCCGCTGGAAATCCACCCCGCACGACCCGGTCACCCGCGTCCGCTTCCAGGGCGCCGGCCACGTCAAGGTCAACCAGCACCGGCCGGTGGCCGGCAAGGTCAAGACGGTGTCGGTCAAGCGTGAGGGCAAGCGCTGGTACGTGATCCTGACCGCCGAGCAGGCGCAGCCGGAGCCGCTTCCCCCGATCGGCAGCGTGGTCGGCATCGACATGGGGATTGCGAACTTTCTCGCTGACCCCAACGGCGGCTTCGTGGACAACCCGCGCCACGGGCGCAAGGCTGCCGCCAGGCTCGAAGAAGCACAGCAGGCACTCAGCCGGTTTCCCCGCGTCCGCCGGGACAAGCGGACGAAGAACCACCAGCGGGCCGTGAACAAGGTGGCCGGCCTGCACCGCAAGGTCCGCCGCCGGCGGCTCGACCACGCGCACAAGACCGCCTTGGACCTGGTCCGCGAACACGACTTCATCGCGCACGAGGACCTCAGGATCCGCAACATGGTCAAGGCCCCCGCCCCGAAGCCGGACCCCGACCGGCCGGGCACCTTCCTTCCCAACGGGGCCGCCGCGAAGGCCGGGCTCAACCACTCGATCTCGGATGCCGGATGGGGGGTGTTCCTGACGATCCTCACCGCCAAGGCTGAAAGCGCCGGACGAGAAGTGATTGCCGTGGACCCCCGCAACACCTCCCGGACCTGCCCCCGGTGCGGGCACGTCTCAGCGGAGAACCGGCCCACACAGGAGAAGTTCCACTGCGTCTCGTGCGGCCACCACGCGCACGCGGACACGGTGGGCGCCCTGAATGTCCTACGGGCCGGGCTGGCCCGTCGCGAAGCCCCACCGGCATAGCGAGAAGCCCCCTCGTTCACGAGGGGGAGGAGTCACCTTGTTGACGAACGCGATACGCGGCACACCGTGCCGGTCGGCCTGTCGCCACACCGACTCGCTCTGCGGCTCCACGCCGGCGACCGCGTCGAACACCGCGACCGCGCCGTCGAGTACGCGCAGCGAGCGCTCGACCTCGTCGGCGAAGTCGATGTGGCCGGGCGTGTCGATCAGGTTGATCCGGTGGCCGCCCCAGGCGCAGCTGACGGCGGCGGCGAAGATCGTGATGCCCCGGTCGCGTTCCTGCGGGTCGAAGTCGGTGACGGTGGTGCCGTCGTGCACCTCGCCCCGCTGGTGCGTGGTGCCGGTCGCATACAGGATCCGCTCGGTGACGGTGGTCTTGCCGGCGTCGACGTGGGCGAGGATGCCGAGGTTGCGGACGGTGGCGAGGGGGTTGGCGTGCCGGAGGTTGCGCATGGCCCGTGGCCTTTCGGTGCTCTGTGACAGGGCAGCGCGATTCCCGGACGAGACCTACGGGCGACAACGGGGACACATGAGCGCCCAAGCACCGTCACCACCATGCGACTTGACTGACAGTCAAGAATGCAGTCCCGTCACGACATCCGGTACCGGCCGCGCAGCGGGCACCGGACGGCCGAGGACACGAGGAGCACCTCGGAGCGTACGGACCGGGTCCGGAGAGCGGCTGCAGCAGTGTGGTCACGCATGGCCGGACTCCCCTCACGGTCTCGAACACGCAACCCCACATCGAGGCAGCGCCTGCTCGTTGCCGAGTGTAGGGAGGGAGGGGCGGGCGGAGCCACGGCCTTTTCACGAGGGACGAGGCCGAACGCGAGCGACGGCTCCCGGCGCAGCAGGTCCTGCCGCACCCGCCCTGTTCAGCGAGACCGTCCGGACCAGCGAAGCCACCGCTGCGTAACGGTGAAACTTCAGTTGAGTGGAACCCACGGGTTTTCCCGCGTGTGGCGGGGATCACGTAGGGGGGAAAACCTGCGGCCCGGCTCGGGCGTCTAGCGGGTGTGAGATCAGTCAGGGCAGCGTTGCACGAGGTGGACGAGGAGCGTCTCGTCCGGCTGGTGGCACAAGGCGACCGTGCCGCGTTCGAGGAGTTGTACCGGCGTACGTCGCCGTGGCTGGCGGTGCGGCTGCGCCGCCGGTGTGTGGACGAGCAGATCGTCGCGGAGGTCATGCAGGAGACCTACTTGGCGGTGTGGCGCGCGGCGGGTGCGTTCGCCGGGGCCGCGGTCGGAGGGACGGCTACTGGTTGGCTGTGGACGATTGCGGCACGCCGCCTGGTCGACGCGTTCCGGCGCAGGGCTCACCATGCGGAGCCGCCGCCGGCCGCCGCTGTGCCCGACGCGGCGCCCGCCGCCGAGGAGGAGGCGCTCGCGGCGACCGTCGGCGGTGATGTCGGGGACGCGCTGCGGTGCCTCGCGCCGGAGCTGAGACAGGTACTGCAGGCCATGGTGCTCGACGGGCTGTCCGTCCGGGAGACCGCGGTCCTGCTCGGGCTGCCCGAGGGCACGGTCAAGACCCGTGCCCGCCGGGCCCGGATCGCGATGCGGAGGGCGCTGGCGTGAGTGTGGAACATGCGTCGATGCGGATCATCGAGGGGTACGCGCGCGGCGGCACGGACCTCGCCGCCGACGAGGTGTGGGCCGTGGAGGCCCATCTGGAGGCGTGCCGGGTGTGCCGTGACCGGCTGTCTGCCGCTGTCGGTGCCGAGGTGCCCGCCGTGGCGTCGCTGGTCGACACTGTGTGGTCCGGCCTCGAACCCCGGCTGGCGGTCACCGCCACGATGCCGCGCGGACGGCGCCGGCCGGCGCGGCTGTCGAGGTGGATGACGCCCACGATGGTGCCGTGGCTGGCCATGGTCGTGGGCGTGACGCTGCTGGCCCTGCTGCTCGACCTGGTCGACACCGGTTCCGGCGAGGTGTCGCTGGTGCTGCTGTTCGCGCCGGTCCTGCCCGTGCTCGGCGTCGCGGCGTCCTGGTCGCGCGGTCTGGACCCGGCGTACGAACTGACGGCCTCGGTGCCCAGGGCCGGGCTCCCTCTGGTGCTGCGGCGCACCGCGTCCGTGCTCGGCGTGGTCGTCCCCGCGCTGCTGGTGGGCGGATGGGTGACGGGGGTGATGGTGGCTCAGTGGCTGCTGCCCTGTCTGGCCTTCACGGCGACGACGCTGGCGCTCGGCGGTGTCGTCGGTGTGACCCGCGCCGCCGGCGTGCTGGCCGCCGTGTGGGCCGCCGTGGTCGTGGCACCGACCCTGGCCACCAGTCGTACGGCCTTCGCCCTGCAGGCGGGCGGTCTGCCCGTGTGGGGGCTGACCCTCGCACTCGGCATCGGTGTCGTGATCGCCCGCAGAGGCGCGTACTCCGTGCTGGGAGCCCATCGATGACCATCGGAAAGGAACACCACATGACGTCCGCCATGAGCGCGGCCGACATCGCACCGACGGCCTACGCCTGGGAGATCCAGGCCACCGGGCTGAAGGTCAGGGTCGGCAGGAAACGGATGGCCGTCGACGGCCTCGACCTGTCGCTGGGCACCGGCGTCCACGGACTCCTCGGCCCCAACGGGGCGGGCAAGACCACCCTCATCCGGACCCTGGCCACCGTACTGCGCCCCACCGAGGGCACCCTGGAGATGCTCGGCGAGTCCGCGGGCGGCATGGGCGAGCACCGTGCGCTGCGCCGCCGGATCGGTTACCTGCCGCAGGAGTTCGGCTACTACAAGCGCTTCACGGTGCGCGAGTTCGTCGAGTACATGGCGTGGCTGAAGGAGGTGCCGAAGGCGGAGATCCCCGCGGCGGTGCAGCGCGCCGTGGAGCGGGTGGGTCTGGCGGACCGCGCCGACGAGAAGATGAAGGCCCTCTCGGGCGGCATGGTGCGCAGGGTCGGCATCGCCCAGGCCATCGTCAACGACCCGACGATCCTGCTGCTGGACGAGCCGACGGTCGGTCTGGACCCGGCGCAGCGGCTGCGCTTCCGCGAGCTGCTGCAGGAGTTGGGTACGGACACCTGCGTGCTCGTCTCGACCCATCTGGTGGAGGACGTCGCCGCCGCCTGCACCGACGTGGTGCTCTTCGCCGAGGGGCGACTGGTCTTCCAGGGCACCCCGGACGACCTGGCAGCGGCGGGCGGCCCCGAGCACATGGGCGACAGCCCCCTGGAGCGCGGCTACTCGGCGCTGCTGCAGGGCCCCGGCCAGGAAAGGGGCGCCTGGTGAACATCCGTGTTCTGCGCATCGAGTTGAGGCGCTCCGTCGCCCCGTGGGCCGGCGCCGTGGTCTTCACGAGCGCGCTGGCGTTCCTGTACCTGCTGGACGCCTCGTGGTGGAGGGGCACCACGGCGTGGACGGCTCAGTGGACGTCCCTGGCGATGTGGACCCGCAGCCTGCTGTTCTACCTGTGGCCGCTGGCCGTGGGGCTCGGGGCGCTGCAGGGCCTGCGTGACCACCGCTCGAAGATGCCGGAACTGCTGACGACCACGCCGCGACCCGCCTGGCACCGCGCGGCCACGCTGGCGGGCACGACGGCGATCACCCTGGCCTCGGCCTTCGCGCTCCTCGTCCTCGTGGGTGCCGTCCAGGTGCTCGCCAACACCGAGTACACGCACCTCGGATGGCTGCCGATCTCGCTGGTGGGGGCACTCTTCCTCGTCGCGGGTGCGGTGCTGGGCATGGGGGCCGGGCGGGCCCTGCCGTCCGCGCTCACCCCGCCCGCGCTGGCCATGGGCGCCTTCGTGTTCACGGCCCTCATGCACATGTCGTCGGGCCGGACGGAGACGACCACGGCGACGGGGGTTCCGAGCACGGAGCCGAACCGGGTCTCCCTGCTGTCACCGGCGGTGGAGGAGGTGCGCGATGTGCTCGTCACGCTCTCCGCCTCCGTGCACGTCGGGCAGACGATCTGGCTGCTCGGCCTGGCCGCGACCGGCTTCGCGCTGCTGGTCGCCGCGACCCCGCGCACCCGGCTGATCGCCCTGACGCCCGCCCTGGCGGGCGCCGCGCTCGCCCTGCTCGTCCTCCCCTCCGACCCGCGACGGATGTACGTCGTGGACGAGGCCGCCGCGGAGCTGGTGTGCGACGGCCCGGTGTGCGTGACCAAGACGCACCGGGCACGACTCGCCGACCTCGCGGGTCCCGGTAAGGAGGCACTGCACCTGCTGCACCGCGCCCTGGGCGGCCGGGCGCCGGTCTCGGTCCGGGAGAACACCGCCGTACTGCCGGACGGCACCATGCCGCAGTGGTCCGGCGAGACCGTGCTCTTCGACTTCGACGACGGCGTCATCGCCGCCGCGGAGGGCGAGGAGCTGACCCGGGCCCTGATCGCCGAAGCCATGGTGCCGGGGTGCACCCCCGTGGGCTGGAGCAGTTGGGGGAACGAGGATTACGCGCAGGCCGTCGCGGTGGGCTGGGTCCTCGGGGACCTCAGGCCGCTTCCCGGCACAGAGTCGGCAAGTCTGCGCAGCGAGGTCAAGGCCGAGACCCGCCCGGTGTGGAAGGAACTCAAGGCGCTGCCGCGGGCCGAGCAGCTCTCGCGGATCAACGCGATGCGCGCCGCCGCGCTCTCCTGCGAGGGCGACGCCTTCGACGCACTGTCCGGCGGTGCGTCCCGGTGAGATGGCTGACGCTGTACGCGCGCTCACGGCAGGTGCCCGCGTCGCTCGCCGCGGTGGTGATCAGCGCGGTGACGGCGTGGACACTCGCCCGGGACGGGAGCGAGGCGCCCGGAGATCCGCGGCTGCCCGTGCTCGTCCTCGCCGCGGGGGCGATGGCGGCGTCGATCGGGCTCGGCGGACAGGACCTCGCGCTGGACCGGACGGCCGCGATCCGCTGGGTGCCCCGCAGAGCGGCGCACGTGCTGCTCGCCGGCGCGGTCGTCGGCACGGTGCTGCTGGCCGTGCAGACCATGGGCGAGGACATGGCCACCACCGCGTTCGTCGTCCGGGACAGCGCGGGCCTGATGGGACTGGTCGCCCTGGGCGCGGCGCTCTCGGGCGGCCCGTACGCCTGGACGCTGCCGTTCGCCTGGCTCTCGTACTCGTTCCTCGCCCCGCCCCCGACGAGTGTGCCGATGCAGGTGGCGACCTGGATGCTGCTGCCACCCGGCACGGCGGCGGGCACCTGGACGGCCCTGGTCCTCACGGTCGCCGGCACCGCGGCCTACGCTGTCGCGGGACCGAGACGTTGACCGGACCGGGCCACCGGATCGGGCCACGGCCGTGATCGTGCGCGGCCCCGCCCTCGTGAGCGCCGCGGCCCCGCCGCGGCGCTCACGAGGGCGGCGGCAAGTCGCGGCGGGCCACCAGCCGGTAAGCGTTGGACAGGCCCAACCAAGGGGACAGCGGCCGCACCACCAGCCTGTCGAGCACGATCCCGGCGGTAAGCAGGGGATCCCGGCGAGTAGCGGCGCGTGCCGCAGGGCACGCCGGGCCAGCCCCGTCGGCTCGGGGTTCGGGGAGTATCCGAGCGGGGATCATCGGTACGGCGTTCAGTTTCCTGAACGCTTCGGCGCCCCGGTCAACTGCCCTGGCGGAATGGGTTGTCCACCTCGAAGGGCTCCTCGTCGGTCTCTCCGCGCCGACGGCGTTCGGCCCGGTACGCGGTCCAGGCGAGTTCACCCTGCACAGTGGAACGCCAGGGTGTTCCGGTGCGGTCGCAGAACTCGGCATACTCCAGGTCCGGTTCGGCCGGCCGCCGACGGCGCTCGGCACGCGGGTCATCGGCGACCTCGACCGCTTGGAGGTCATCCACACGTCGGGCACGGGTCAGCTCGTCGACGTCGAAAGCGATGTGCCGCAGCACCGTCGCAACCTTGGGCAGACGGATCGGCACGGCGCAGGTGTCGGGAAAGTCGTCCTCGGGGCGGATCAGCTTCCCGCCGCGTACCGGACAAAGCGAGCCCAGCCATCCCGGCATACCGCAAAGTTGGGGCGCATGACATCCTTGGAGTCCCGTACCTGGATGGCCTGTTCGGTGACGGCGACCTCCACGCAGTTGTCACCTGCCGTGCCGCTGTAACTGGACTTGAACCAGGCCAGTCAGGGCCTGGACGACGGCACCGAAGGTCCGCAGGCTGTCCGACGGATCCGGCTCCCGCTCGCACTCCCCACCCGGCACCGCTGATTCCACATGATCGGTCGTCATCCGAGGTCCACCTCCAGGTACTCACACACCAGGTCCCCTGATGGAAAACGCCTAGAGCGACTAAAAGGACACTCGTACAACCCACCAAACACGCCCGTACGCTGACGCACCGTACGTGATGCGCCGATGAGCCGCACCTTTGGTACGCCGTCGCGGTGCCTCCCGGATCGCGCTTTCCCCAGCACACCGGCAACGTGTCGGATCGTTCGCGTAACGGCAACGAAGCGGCGGCTGTTGAACGTCTTGTGCACGGACATGAGATCCGGGCCCGGCCCAATCCACACCAGAGAACAAGAGCGCTTCTTGAACCCGTACAGCACCACCCCGCCCCCGTCCCGGCCCTGGTGGAAAACCACCCCAGCCCTGCTCGGCCTCCTGGCCCTGGTAGCCCTGATCGGGGCACTGAGCGCGTTTCAACCTGAAGTTGCAGGTCACGGGGCTGGCGTGGGTCGCGATTGGGGTACTCGTGCCGGTCAGAGGCATGATCGGTAGGAGGTGATCATCCGTCAGCGGTGGACCTCGGCGTTCGTCAGCACGAGGAGGGCCCGCAGCAGCGTGGTCGCGTGTCGGGCGTTCATGCGGACCTTGGTGAGGATCCGCCAGTTCTTCAGGTCGGCAAAGCCGTGCTCGTTCGCCGCGCGCTCGCGGCTGACCAGCCGGTTCGCCTCCTTCTGGGCGTCGGTGAGCGGATGGCCGCGAGTCGCCCGCCGGCCGGTGACGATGACCGGGGCGTCGGGGTCGTCGTCCAGGCCGACGAAGCCGAGATCGGCCAGAGCACCCAGACCGGCCTCCCGCAGGCGGGTGGTGATCCTGTTGTGGCGGGCGGTGGTGATCTCGCTGGAGCGGCCCGGCCGTGCCGCCGAGATCCAGACCAGGTTGCCGCGCTCGTCGGTCAGGGCCAGGAACAGCAGGCCGTGGGCCTTGTGTTTCCCGCTGTAGTTCGCCCGGTTCTCGTTCCCGGCGCGTCGGCGGGTGCGGACCAGGGTGCCGTCGAGCAGGACGACGACGCCACCCTTCCGGGCGATTTTCTTCAGCGCGCGGTCCAGGCGCGGGGCCTGCGCGGCGAGCAGGCCGATCACTTCCAGCAGCCAGCGGCGCACGGTGGAGGCGGAGACACCGTTGCCGCCCGCCATGTCGGAAAGCCGCTGGTCGTGCCGGAGGACCGCGAGGACGATCAGGGCGATCCGGCCGGGCGGGAGCTTGCGCCAGCGGGAGCGGATCTTCTTCAGGTGGGCGCGGACCAGGCCGGAAACCAGGTCCAGGGTGGCGCTCGACAGCGGCAGGCGGCACTGGTAGACAAGCCCCTCAGTGCCCTCGGCGAGGCTGGTGTTCTTTCGCATGGAATCCCCAACTCTCGCCGGGAGCATGCGTGTTACGCCAGAATCAGGCCGTGGCCGGTCAGGCGGGTGGCTGCGGCAGGGCGGTGAAGCGGCCGGCGGGGGTGCGGTGCAACCAGCCCCGGTCCGCCAGGCGCCTGAGCTTGTCGCGTACCGGTTCGACCTGCCCGGGTTGGGTGCCTCTGCCGAGCTGGACGCTGACGTCCTTGGCCGGGGTCGGATCCGAGGCCGCGGCCACCAGCTTCATGATCGTCTGGTAGTCGGCGGGCAGCGCGCTCTCGTCTATGCCCGGCTCGCGGTGCGGGACCAGCAGCATCCCGCCCGCGCCCGGAGTCGTCACCCGCTCCAACTCCTCGGCCACGTCCGGGTCGTCGGTCTGCCCGCTCCGCTTGGCCTCGATGAACTGCCCGATCACCATCTCGGCGGCTTCCAGCCGGACCACCTCGGCATCGATCTCGGCGAGTTCCTTGCGCAGCCCTTCGGCGCGATCGGCCAGCACCACTCTCCGCTGCATCACCCAGACCAGCATGTCCGTCACCAGCAGCCCCTTCCCACCCGGCTCCCCTCGGAGCCTACGAGGCACTCCCAATCCCACATCGCGACTCCGGCGAACCGGCAACGCATCGGATGATCACCTGCTACCGATCACACCACCGACCGGCACGAGCACCTCAGTCCCCGCCCATACCAGCCCCACGACCAGCGGATTCAGGTTGAACAACGCTCAATGGGATGCCGAACGAGTCACCGGAGTTCGGCGGAACCGGTGGCCGCCGCTCCCGTG
>NZ_JBHSOA010000037.1:96656-107230 GCF_042655885.1 Streptomyces chlorus | reverse complement strand
GCAGTCGAAGCACCTCGACCACCGGGCGGAGAACAGCCACCGGCCCACCCGGCGGCGCGAACGGGCCGGCTGGCAAGCCCGGAACTTGGCCGCCGACCTGGGGATGCGCAGGGACTCGTCGCGGTTCCTGCCGCGGGACCGCGACGACACATACGGTACGGCGTTCGACGCGGTCTTCGAGGCCGAGGGCCTGGATGTGATCTTGAGTGCGCCGCGGGCTCCCCGGATGAACGCACACGGCGAGCGGGTGATCGGAAGTATCCGGCGCGAGGCCCTCGACCACGTCCTGATCATCGGCGAGTCCCACGCCCGGTGGGTGCTGACCAGCTATCAGGACCACTACAACAGGCATCGGCCGCACCGGGCACGCCAACAGCTCCCACCCGACGCCGACCGCCGGCCCGCCACCGTCCACGACCTCGACGACCGAAGACTCCTCCGTACCCGAGTCCTCGGCGGCGTCATCAACGAGTACCGATACGTTGCCTGACATGCAGCGATGACTTTCCGAGCCCTACACGATGCCACGGGAGGATCCGGTGACGAGCGTGGCCAAGCGTTCCTCTTCCGGGGAATCCGCTGTGACCGCCTGGGTGTTCACGAGGTCCTTCCTTCCGCCAGTGCGCGCAGTCCCGCCGCTGCGAGCAGGGGCACGGCGTTGCCGACCGTTTCGAATCCGTGGCCGACGGTCATTCCGGCCCGGTGGCGGGCGTGGATGCCTTCGGCGATCACGGCGATCTTGAAGTAGCCGAGGCCGAGGTAGAAGGCGAGCCGTCCCAGATCCCGGCCGGAGACGCGGGCGTAGTGCTCGGCGAGGTCGCGGGGGGAGGGGAGCCGGCTGCTGGTGGAGGCGGCGGAGCCACCCAGTACCGGGTCGAACGCGGGGTCCCGGTAGACCAGGGTCATGCCCAGGTCGGCGAGCGGGTCGCCGATGGTGGCCATCTCCCAGTCGACGAGTGCGCGGATCGTACCCGGGTCGGCCGGATCCAGGATGGCGTTGTCGATGCGGTAGTCGCCATGGACGATGGCCGCGCCGCTCTCGGCGGGCACCTCGGCGGCCAGGCGCTGGTGGAGGGTGTCGATGTCGGGCAGGTCGCGGGTGGCGACGCGTGACCACTGGTCGCGCCAGCGCCGGACCTGCCGGGTCAGGTAGCCCTCGGGTCGGCCGAAGCCGGTGAGCCCGGCCTCCTCGTACGGTACGGAGTGCAGCCGTGCGAGCACCTCGACGAGGGCGCCGGCGCAGTTGTCGATGTCCGTCTGGGACAGGGCGTGGAGGTCGTCGTGGGTGCGCAGCACCGTGCCCGCCACGTGGGAGACGACGCAGAACGGCGCGCCGAGCACCTCGGGGTCCTCGCACAGCGCCACCGTCCGGGCGACCGGTGTGCCGGTGCCCTGCAGCGCGGCGACGATCCGGTACTCGCGCCCCACGTCGTGCGCGGACGGCGTCAGGACGCCGAGCGGGGGGCGGCGCACGACCCACCGGGAGTGGCCGTCGGTGACCAGGTAGGTCAGGTTGGAGCGGCCGCCGTGCAGCAGTTCGGCCCGCAGTGGGCCTGCGGTGTCCGGCACCTGGGTCTCGAAGTACTGCTGGAGGGCCGCCAGGTCCAGGCCCTGGGGGCTCGTCGCCTCGGCGCTCACGACTGCGCTCCTGCGGTCCGGCCGTCCAGGTGGCGTCGGACGACCCGGCGGGCGATCGCCCAGCGGTGGGTCTCGGAGGGGCCGTCGTAGATGCGGAACGGGCGCACCTCGCGCAGGAAGCGGGAGAGCAGGATGTCCCCGGAGATGCCCAACGCGCCGCAGATCTGCAGCGACCGGTCGACGACGCGCCATACCGCCTCGGCGGTGAACGTCTTGGCGATCGCGGTGGACTGCGCCCCGGAGCGGCCCTGGTCCAGCTCCCGGCAGGCCTGCAGGATCAGTCCGCGCGAGGCGGCCACGTCGATCTCGTTGTCGGCGATCATCTGCTGGACCATGCCGAGTTCCGCGAGCCGGGAGCCGAACAGCTGCCGGTCGGCGGCGCGGGCCACCGCGATGTCCTGGGCGCGGCGGGCGATGCCCAGCCAGCGCATGCAGTGCGTCATCCGGGCGGGGCCGAGCCGGACCTGCGCGTACTCGAAGCCCTTGTCGACCTCGCCGAGCACCGCCTCGTCCGGCACGACGCAGCCGTCGAAGAGCACCTCGCAGTGCCCGCCGAAGAAGGCCTCGTCCAGGGTGTCGATGTGCCGCACGATCTTCATCCCGGGGTTGTCGGCGTCGACGAGGAACATCGTCGCCCCGCCCCGGGCCCCCGGTTCACCGGAGGTACGGGCCATGCAGATCGCGTACGCCGCGCCGTCCGCGCCGGTGATGAACCACTTGCGGCCCTCGATCCGCCAGCCCCCGGGCACCTTCTCGGCGCGGGTCGTCAGCGCCGACGGGTCCGAGCCGGCACCCGGCGCCGGCTCGGTCATCGCGAAGCACGACCGCACCCGCCCCTCGGCGAGCGGGCGCAGGTAGCGCTCCTTCTGTTCCGGGGTGGCGATCGCCTCCAGCATGTGCATGTTGCCCTCGTCGGGGGCCGCGATGTTCAGGGCGAGCGGACCGAACAGCGAGTAGCCGGCCTCTTCGAACACCAGCGCGCGACCACGCATGTCCAGACCGTGGCCGCCGTATTCCGAGGAGACGTGCGGGGCGAAGACCCCGGCCCCGCGGGCGGCCTCCTGAAGGCGCGTCCGCAGCGCCTCCCCTCCGGTGGCGGCGACCCCGCCGTGCTCCTCCTCGGCCGGAATCACCACCTCGCGGACGAACTCCGCCGTACGGCGGGCGAGATCCACGACCTCGGGGCTGTGGTCCGGGTTCACGGGCAACGGTTCCTCCTGACGCCGGGCAGGTTCGTGCACTGCACGGTCTCCAGCTCGGCTAATAGACGTTAGCCACATGACAACGGGACATTGCGCTGCTTGTCAATACCCGCAGTGATTCGCCGCCGTGACTGCCCGCAATCCAGCTAGCATGTGCTAGCCGAATCTCGCAGCCCACACCGAGGAGCCTTCCGTGCCACAGCCCCGTACGCATCAAGGCACTGCTGCGAACCGGTCCGGCGGCGCCCCGGCAGCCGGCGGCTCCCCGCGCGCCCACGCGATCCGCGCCGCCGCCCTGGAACTGTTCACCCAGCGCGGGTACCAGGCCACCACCATGGCCGACATCGGTGCGGCCGTCGGTGTCCGCGGGCCGAGCCTGTACAAACACGTCAGTTCCAAACAGGCGCTGCTCGCGCAGATCATGATCGGCACGATGGACGCGCTGCTCGCCGCCCACCGGACCGCTGTCGCCGGGACCGAGGACCCCGCCGAACGGCTCAGGCGCGCCACCGAGGCCCACGTCCGCTACCACGCGCGGCACCGACTCGAGGCATTCGTCGGCAACCGGGAGATCCGCAGCCTCGAAGAACCGCACAGCACCGCGGTCCTGGACCGGCGCGACGCGTACGAGAAGGCATTCCGCGAGCTGGTCGAGGCCGGGGTCGCCGCAGGACGCTTCCACGTCGCATCGGCCCGCCTGGCCTCGTACGCGATCCTGGACCTCGGGATGGGCGTGGCCGTCTGGTACCGCGAGGACGGAGAGCTGACGGAAGATCAGATCGTGTACCAGTACGGCGACTTCGCCCTCCTCCTGGTGGGCTCCGGATGACCTGTTCGCGCCGGCTTCCGGGCGCAGGCCGGGCCGGGAGCGGGCCGGGGGAGGGGGCGTCACCGGGACGGCGGAACCGTCCCGCGCCCCCACGGCTCCCACCCGTGCCCCGGACGGGGAAGACGGACGGTTGACCCACGGCCGCTCGATGACGGCGCCCGGTCGCCGCGAGGCTGATCGTCCGCGAGGCCGCGTCGCCGGGGGCAGTGGACGGCAAGCCCTTCCCCTCGGCCCCGGTGCCGGCAGGTGCGGGCGGCGGCCAGGTGGCTGACATGGCCACGACTTTGACGGGCTTGCCCAGCGCCGAGCAGGCGCGCAGGGACCTGGCCGGGCTGACGGTGGCGGCGCACGGCCCGATGGCCGGCTGAAGTCACGCCGAGTTCCCCCCACTGGGTCGCGCAGGGCGAGTCCTGCGACACCCGGAGACGACACTGGAACGCGACGGCGCCGACGTCGTGCGGGACTTGGGAGCCGTAATGGCTGCCGTGCGCGTGCCGACCGCGGTCGGGCCCACGTCTGCCCTGGGCGTCGAGGGCGTCTCCGCGCGCCGGGCTGCGACGCCGCCGTGCTCGGGTCGCCCTGTCCCCGTCGTGACCGGGAGCCGGGCAGGCTCTGCCGCCTTTTCCCCCGGCCGGCCCCCGCGCTCCGCCGCGAGCGGGCACGGGGAGATTTCCGCGGCGGATCCGAAGCGGCGAGGTGCCGTGTCCATCTGGGATTTCATGGGGCGCCGATGGACAAGTAGCCAATTTTCAAAGGGAGTTGAGGGGAAATTCTTCGATGTCGGTACGGGTGGTGCAGGACCGTTGCCCCACGGGTGCGCCCTATGCATAATGAGATTCCGCGTCCATAAAATTAGACGCTGTATCGGTGAGGGGCCCTGGTGAAGCAGACTCAACCGACCGAAAATCCCAACTGTCCTGTGGTGGATTACGTCTACAGTCCGCCGCCCACGCCGGTCGGGTGGCTGTTCGACCGGCTCGACCGGTATCAGGACATGTCCCGGCCCGCGGTGTGGACCGAGGAGGGTAAGGGCTACTGGATCTTCACTGATCACGACGCACTGCTCGAAGGCCTGCAACAGGCCGACCTGTGGTCCAGTGCGGTCGTCGATCCGACCCAGCAGGATCCGGACTACATGTGGATCCCGATCATGCTGGACCCTCCGCTCCACGCGAAGTGGCGCAGGCTGCTCGGGGCCTGGTTCACGCCGGCCCGCACGAAGTCCCTGAAGGAGGAACAGCAGCGTCTGGCCGCCCAGTTGATCGAGCGGCTGCGGGACAAGGGCGAGTGCGACTACGTCCGCGACTTCGCTCAGGTACTGCCGTCGATCGTCTTCCTCCAGATCATGGGAATGCCCCTGGAGAAGCTCGACGAATTCATGGTCTGGGAACACCAGATCCTGCACGGCAATACCGAGAGCGACCCGGACCGGTCCCTCCAGGCCGCGGGGCTGCACAAGGTGATGCAGTACTTCGGCGAACTCCTCGCCGAACGTCGGGCGAACCCTGATCCGGACGCGCAGGACATCGTCAGCGCCGCGATCACGTGGGAGATCGACGGTACCCCGATCCCCGATGCGGACCTGATCAACTGCCTGTTGCAGTTGTTCATGGCGGGCCTGGACACGGTGGCGGGCGAGGCCTCGTACTTCATGTACCACCTGGCGAAGCACCCCGAGGACCGTCGCCGCATCGCTTCCGAGCCCGAGTTGATCCCGCACGCGGTCGAGGAGTTGCTGCGGGTCTACCCGATCGTGCAGACCGCGCGCAAGGCCACCCGGGACGCCGACTTCCACGGCTGCCCGGTCAAGGCCGGACAGGTGGCGCACTTCCCCCTCTCGCTGGCGAGCAGGGACGAGAAGGCGCACCCCCGTGCGCGGACGGTCGACCTGGACCGGAAGGAGACCCGACACCTCGCCTTCGGGGCCGGCCCGCACCGTTGTCCCGGATCACACCTGGGGCGCCAGGAGTTGGCCGTGATGATGGAGGAGTGGCACCGGCAGATCCCCGACTACGAACTGGTCGAGGAGCCGACCGAGCACGGGCTCGTCCTGGGCCTCAACTCGCTGCCGCTGCGGTGGAACAGGCCCTAGTCGCACCACGTGCGGGGCCGCGGCGGGGGAGGTGCGACCGGTCGTTCGCCCCCGACCCTTCGCCGCCGCCCGCTCCGCCGCGTCGCGGCCCTGCGGCGCGCGCCCGCTCGGCATGGCCCGCCCCGGCTCTCGCAGCCGGGGCGGGCCATGTCCTGCTTCCGGGGTGCCGCGGATGCGCAACTGAGCTTCCGCATCCGTGCCTCCGGATCCGTGCTTTCGGACCCCGCTTCCGGATCGGCCGCCGACCGGCGGTCGATCGACTTACGTGAGTAGGCCGTTCGGGCGAAACCCGTGGGGCTTTTCGTCCTGCCGCGGCCCGCGACGCCCCGGGGTGACGTGATGTGGATGCTTTGGCGCGACACGCCCCTAAACTTACTTTGGACGTGGTGTTGGCCGATGAGGCCGCCGTGCCTGATCGTGATGTGCTGACCGAGGCCGCGAAGGGGTTCGGCGGCGCCGCGGTCGAGCTGGCGCCGGTGGCCCGGCCGGACGGAAGCCTCCGGCACGACCCGGAGCTGTTGGCCGCCGCGTACGACCGTATTTTTCGGATGCATGGAAGGATCGGCCCATGGCGATGACGGCTGCGGTGAAGGACGAGGTTTCCCGACTTCCCGTCACGCGGACCTGTTGCAGAAAGGCGGAGGTCTCCGCCATGCTGCGGTTCGCCGGCGGCCTCCACCTGGTGAGCGGGCGCATCGTGATCGAGGCGGAGCTGGACACGGCGATGGCCGCCCGCCGCCTCAAGCGGGACGTGTTGGAGATCTTCGGTCACAGTTCCGAGTTGATCGTGATGGCGCCGGGTGGATTGCGTCGTGGTTCGCGTTTCGTGGTGCGGGTGGTGGCGGGTGGGGATCAGTTGGCCCGGCAGACGGGTCTGGTGGACGGTCGGGGGCGTCCCATTCGGGGGCTTCCGCCGCAGGTCGTCTCGGGAGCGACCTGTGATGCGGAGGCGGCCTGGCGTGGTGCGTTCCTTTCGCATGGTTCGTTGACCGAGCCGGGGCGGTCGTCCTCGTTGGAGGTGACGTGTCCGGGGCCGGAGGCGGCGTTGGCGTTGGTGGGTGCGGCGCGTCGGTTGTCGATCGCGGCGAAGGCGCGTGAGGTGCGCGGCGTGGACCGGGTGGTGGTCCGTGACGGGGACGCGATCGGCGCGTTGTTGACCCGGCTCGGGGCGCATGACTCGGTACTGGCCTGGGAGGAGCGCCGGATGCGCCGCGAGGTGCGCGCCACGGCGAACCGGTTGGCGAACTTCGACGACGCCAACCTGCGGCGTTCGGCGCGGGCGGCGGTGGCGGCCGGTGCGCGGGTGCAGCGGGCGTTGGAGGTCCTCGCGGACGACGTGCCCGAGCACCTGGCCGCGGCCGGGCGGCTGCGCATGGAGCACAAGCAGGCCTCGCTGGAGGAGCTGGGGGCGCTGGCGGAGCCGCCGTTGACCAAGGACGCGGTGGCCGGCCGGATCCGCCGGCTCCTCGCGATGGCCGACAAGCGCGCCGCCGACCTCGGTATCCCGGGCACGGAGGCCGGCATCGGCGAGGAGCTCGCCGACAGCCTCGTCGGCTGACCTGGCACCCGCACGAGCCCGATCCCTTCCCTGCGAGCAACCCGTCACACTCCGTGACATCAGTGGCCCCTCTTCGGCCGATCGACCCACACGTCGACCGACCGATGAGGGGCCGCTCCACTGTGCCCGCGTGACGCGTTGCGCTGCCGCGTGGCACGGACTTCCCCGCGACGCTTCCGCCCTTCCTTGGAGCCGGCCCTCCCGCGGCGCCTCCCGCGGCCCACCTCGCGCGTGTGGTCGGCCGTGCGGCCAAGGTGTCCGGCATCCGCTCCGAAGACCGTGCGTGCCGCCGGGGCACAGCACCTTGACACGGCCGCTGTGACGGTGGTCATACTGAGACGGCTTGCTTCAAAAGGCCCTGTGGTGGCCCGGCCTGTGTCGACGGCGGACGAGCAGCCATCCGTCGTGCGCACGCACGGAACGGTCCGGTCCGAACCGCGCGCAGCGGGACGGAGGTTCACCGACCGCCCCGTGCACGGCGTGGAGCATGCGCGTGGTCGGGGCACGCCGATCGGCGCGTCCCGAAGCTCTCGGAAGGAGTCTTCATGAAGGCACTGGTGGTCGAAGCGTTCGGCGCCCCGTTCACGCTCGCGGACGTCGATCTCGCCGACCCGATCGGCCGCGAGGTGTTGGTGGAGGTGAAGGCATCCGGCCTGTGCCACAGCGACCTCGCGGCAGCGCAGCACGACCTCGGCCTCCCGGTCCCCTCCGTCCTCGGGCACGAGGTCGCGGGAGTGGTGGTGGGTCTGGGCCCGGACGTGACGGAGTTCGCCGTCGGGGACCACGTGGTCGGCTGCCTCGTCCAGTACTGCGCCCGCTGCGACCGCTGCCTGTCCGGCCGCATCAACCAGTGCCGTCACCCCGAGGCCACGCTGCGCGGCGCCGATCAGCCGCCGCGGCTCAGCCTGAACGGCAAGCCGCTGTTCCAGGGCATGGGCCTGGGAGGGTTCGCCGAACAGTGCCTGGTCCACGAGAGCCAGCTGGTGCGGCTGCCCGACCGGATGCCGTTCGCGCAGGCCGCGCTCATGGGCTGCGGTGTCGCCACCGGCGCCGGCGCGGTCATCAACACGGCGCGGGTGCAGGCGGGCGAGACCGTGGTCGTCATGGGCTGCGGCGGGGTGGGCCTCAACGCGATCAGCGGGGCCGTCACGGCGGGCGCCACCACGATCGTCGCGGTGGACGTCGCCGAGGAGAAGCTGGAGACCGCGCGCCGCTTCGGGGCCACCCACACCGTGAACTCGCGTACGACCGACCCGGTCGAGGCCGTGCGGGACATCACCGGTGACGGTGCGGACGCCGTCTTCGACTTCGTCGGGATGCCGCAGGTCACCAAGCAGGGATGGGAGATGGCCACCAAGGGCGGCGGCCTCTACCTGATCGGCTCGATCGACCCCGAGACGTCGCTGACCTTCACCAGCATCGACGCGGTCGTCTCGCAGAAGCGGGTCCAGGGGGTCTACATGGGCTCGACCGTCCCCAAGCGCGACCTGCCGATGTACGCGGAGCTCTACCTGGCCGGCCGGTTCAACCTCGACGACCTGGTCTCGAAGGAGATCTCCCTGGGCGAGGTCAACGAGGGCTACCAGGCCCTGCGCGACCCGAACATGACCCGGGTCGTCATCACCTCGTTCTGAGCGAGCCGGTGCCCGTGCGCGTCGCCCACCCGCGACGCGCACGGGCACCCCGGCCTCCACACTCCTTTTTCCCCGGACAGGATGGGCACTGGAACATGAGCGAACACGGCAGCGCGAGCGTCACCGCGGAACACGTCGACAAGAAGGAACTGGAGCGTGTACTCGCCCTCCAGCGCGAGGCGTTCCTCGCGCAGGGCACCCCGAGCGCCGAGGTGCGCCGGAACCGCATCGACCGACTGATGCTGGCGATCCTGGAGGCTTCCGGCCCTCTCGCCGAGGCGCTCCAGGAGGACTACGGCAGACGCCCCACCGCACTGTCGAAGATGTTCGACGTGCTGTCCTGGCTGGAGGACGTCAAGGTCAACCGGGAGTGCCTGGAGGAGTGGATGAAGCCCGTCGTCCTCGACGGCCCTCCGCCCGCCTTCATCGAGCAGAAGCCGAAGGGCGTCGTCGGGGTCATCGGCGCCTGGAACTTCCCGGTCAGCCTGACCGTCCACCCGGCCTTCGCCGCCCTGGCCGCGGGCAACCGGGTCATCATGAAGTTCCCGGAGAACCACCCCCGCACCGGCCAAGTCCTCGCACAGGCGGTGGCCAAGCACCTCGCCGAGGACGAGGTGGCCGTCGTCCTCGGCGACCTCCAGACGGCGAAGGACTTCTCCGCGCTGCCCCTCGACCACATCGTCCTGACCGGTTCCCCCGCGGTCGGCAAGGCGGTCGCGGGCGCCGCGTCGGCGAACCTGGTCCCCGTGACCCTGGAGCTCGGCGGCAAGAACCCGGTCGTGCTCGGACGGGACGCCGACCTCGACCGGGCGGCCGAACGCCTCGCGCTGGCACGGGCGATGAACAGCGGCCAGGTCTGCTCCTGCCCCGAGTACGTCTTCGTGCCCCGCGAGCACCTCGACACGTTCCGCACCAAGCTGGAGGCGGAGTTCCGGCTGCTCTTCCCGACCTTCCTGGACAACCCCGCAGCGGTCTCCATCATCAACGACCGCAACTACGAGCGGATCACCGCGCTCATCGACGACGCGACCGCCAGGGGGGCGACCAAGCTCCAGGTCGTCGCGCCCGAGGAGGCGGCCCACCTGCCCTCGCCGGACAGGCGGCTCATCCCTCCGACGATCCTGACCGACGTCCCGGCGGACGCGAAGATCAACGAGGAGGAGGTCTTCGGCCCGGTGATCTCCCTCTACCCCTACGACGACATCTCCGAGGCGATCCGCCACATCCAGGTCCGCCCGGCGGCGCTGTGCTCCTACTACTACGGGGAGGACGGCGCGGACTTCCGGGCGTTCGTGCGGGGCACCACGTCGGGCGGCGTGACCCGCAACGACTGCTTCGCCCACCAGACCGTCCCCGGCGCACCGTTCGGCGGGGTCGGCCACTCCGGCTACGGCGCCTACCACGGCAAGGCCGGCTTCGACGAGTTCACCCACCGCCGTACCGTCGCCGCCCCCGAGGGGGATCGTCCGTTCGCGGCGGGCTCCACGGGCGAGGCGGTCCTGCACCCGGACGTCGAGACCGGACTCGATCAGTTCGTCGCCGGCGAGGTCGCGGCCCTGCGTAGCCGCCTCGGGCGCTGACCCGCGACCCGACCCGTCGGGACGTCGAACAGCCCACCACC
>NZ_JBHSOA010000037.1:65593-96599 GCF_042655885.1 Streptomyces chlorus | reverse complement strand
GCGGAGCGTCCCGCTCGACGGCCCGCGCACCGGTCCGCCGAGCGGCCCGCGCGGGTGCGTCCCGGCGTGCGACCGGTCGCCGGACCGCGTGCGGTCAGACGTCGGCCACGTCGAGGCGGCCGCCGAAGTACGCCGCCCGGATCCGGTCGTCCCGCGCGAGCATGGCCGTGTCGCCCTCCAGCGCGACACTCCCGGTCTCCAGGGCGATGGCGTGGTCGGACACGGCCAGGCCCATCGCGACGTTCTGCTCGATGAGCACCACGGTCGTGCCCTCGGCGGAGATCTCCTCGACGATCTCCGCCACCCGGTCCACGAGCTTGGGGGCGAGCCCGAGCGAGGGCTCGTCCATCAGCAGCAGCCGCGGCCGGGCCATCAGCGCGCGGCCGATCGCCAACATCTGCTGCTGGCCGCCCGAGAGGTAACCGGCCTTGTCCCCACGGCGGTCGGCGATCTCGGGGAACCGGGCGAAGACCGCGGCCAGTTCGTCGGCGACGGCTGCTTTGCCACGGCGGGTCCACGCCCCGGCGCGGAGGTTGTCCTCCACGCTCAGCTCCGCGAAGACCCGGCGCCCCTCCATCGTCTGGGCCATGCCCATGCGCACCCGCTGGGCGGGCGCGGCCCGGGTGACGTCCACCCCGTCGAGGAAGACGGAGCCGGACACCACCCGTCCTCCGTGACTGCCCAACAGGCCGGTGATCGCCCGCATCACCGTCGTCTTGCCGGCCCCGTTGGCGCCCAGCAGGGCGAGCGTGGAACCCGCGGGCACCACGGCCGACAGCCCCCGCACGGCGGGACTGCGCCGACCGTAGGCGACCGTCAGGTCCTCGATGCGCAGCTCCGCCGGCCCCTGGGGCTTCGCACCCGCGGCCACCGTCAGTCTCCTGCCGGGTAGGGGTAGTCCAGGACGTCCTGGGTGACCTTCTGGTGGCACGCGGTCTCCTCGGTGCCGTCCTTGCCGGACTTCGACGGGACCAGCACGCAGTACTGCGTGTGCTGACCCCGGTCGGCCGCCGCGCCCCACGGGCGGGGGTAGTAGGTGGTCAGGTCCAGGGAGGACAGCGAGGCCTGGGCCCGCATGATGCCCGCCCGGGACAGGTCGCCCTGCTCGGCCGCCCCCGTCAACACCGCGTCGACCGCCGCCAGTTGGTTGTAGCCCCAGAGGAAGCCGACCGAGGGCCGGGCCTTGGGGGCGTACTTCTTCTGGTCCGCGAGCAGGCGGCTCATCCCCTCGTCGTCGGCGCCCCAGGGCAGGCCCTCGGTGACGATCACCAGGTGTTCGGTGGTGTAGTCGTACAGCGGTCCGTCGTTGAGGAACGGTCCCCAGGAACCGGCGTTGGCGATCCAGGTCGGCTCGAAGCCCTGCTCGATGGCCGCGGTCAGCACGTCCGGGGCCTCGGGGATCTGCGCGGTGCTCATCATCACCATGTCGCAGTCGGCCTTCTTGAGCTGCTGGATCTGCGTGGTCGGCTTCACGCCGGACTGAACCGCCAGGGAGGGGCCGGTCCGCATGCCCATCTTCTTCTCGGCGTACTCCACGACCGCGGTGGCCGTCTCGAACCGGGGCCCCTCGGTGGCCAGGGAGCAGAGCTTGCGCTTCTTGTTCTCGCCCCGGGTGAGGTACTCGGCGCCGTTGAGGAACTGGCTCTGCGCGGGCATCGCGATGGACAGGACGTGGCTCTGGTGGAAGAACTTGCCGTCCGCCGACGCGCTGAACACCAGGACGTCGTCCTTGCGGGCCTGGGGCAGCACCGCGTCGGTGGACAGCGTGCCCGTCACCAGGGCGTAGGCCGCGACCTCGCGCTTGGTGGCCTCGTAGGCCTGCGCGGTCTTGGAGGGGTCGTAGGCGGTGTCACGGGTGATCAGTTCGACGGGGTACTTCCCGGCGATGCCGCCGCGCGCGTTGAGGGCGTCCACGTAGGCCTTCGCGCCGGCCCCGATGGGGGCGAAGGACGAGGCGGCCGGGCCGGACGTCACGTTGAGCACGCCCAGGGTGAGCGTGCGGCCGTCGAAACCGGGCGCCGTGGCGGCCGCGTCGTCCGGGCCCTTCGACTCGCCGCGACCGCAGCCGGCGGTGGCGATCAGCGCGCCCACGGCGAGCGCCGCGAGAGCGGTTCTGGTGCGGGAGGGCATCACTTGACTTCTCCTTCGTCGGGGACCGTGCGGTCGGCCGGGGTCTCTTTCCATCGGTCGAGCAGTCGGGCCGCGCCGCCCAACAGGCCCTGCGGTTCCACGAGGAGCACCACCAGGATCAGCGCGCCGAAGATCAGGAGGTTGAACGAGCCCGCGGTGAAGAACCCGCTGTCCTCCGCGGTGCTCTTGATCAACCAGCCGAGCGCGGGACTGTCCGCGAACTCGGCGACGAGGAACTCCAGGCCGGGCAGGACCAGGGCGCCGACGACCGCGCCCGCGAGCCGGGTCACGCCTCCGACGATGACCACCGCCATGAGCAGCGTGACCATGGTGAAGCCGAAGTCCTCCGGGGCGATGTACTCCCGCAGGCCGGCCAGCATCGCCCCGCCCAGTCCGCCGAAGGCGCCGGCGAGCGCGAAGACGCCGATCTTCTCCCGTCGCACGTCGATCCCGATCGCCTCCGCGGCCCGCTCGTTGTCGCGCAACGCCACCCAGGTCCGGCCGGGCGCGCGACGCAGCAGGAAGGCGGCGAGCGCCAGGCAGGCGGCGGTCACCGCCCAGGTGGCCCAGAAGAGGCCCTGTTCGGGGGAGAAGGAGCCCAGCTCCTCGAAGTTCACCGGCCCGACGGACACCTCGACCGAGGAGCTCGCCCGGCCCGCGGAGCCGCCCGTCAGCGAGGTGAGCTGACGTGCGAGGTAGTCGCCGATGAGGACGACGCCGAAGGAGACGATCGCCAGCTCCAGCCCGCCGAGCCGGACCGCCAGCCAGCCGGTCACCGCACCGGCCACCGCGGCCGCCGCCCCCGCCGCGAGGGCGAGGACCACGAAGCCGGGGTCGAAGCGGTCGGCGAGGGCGACGGCGAGATAGGCGCCCAGGCCCATGAAGAACGGCTGCGCGATCCAGACCGTGCCCGCCCGCCCCACCAGCAGGACCACGCCCGCACCGGCGAGCGCGAGCACCGCGCAGTAGGAGAGCAGGAACAGGATGTGGTCCTGGACCAGGAACGGGGTCACCAGATAGACGCAGGCCAGGCCCGCGAGGAGCAGTCGCCGGGCCGAGCGGGGCACTTCGCGTGGGCGCCGTCCCCGCGGCGGGGCCGACTCGGTGAGGAGGTTTTCTTGCATCACGCCCGCTCTCTCAGAAACGTCGCACGGCCCGGGTTCCGAAGAAGCCCTGGGGTCGCACGACGAGCATCACGACGAGGATCAGGTAGGGGAGGACGCCGGGGAATCCCGCGCCGAGCGGCTCCAGCACCGAGGACTGGAGCAGGATCGCGAACTGCTGCGCCACGCCCAGGAAGAGCCCGCCCAGCAGTGCGCCCAGGGGGGAGTCGATGCCGCCCAGCACCATGGCCGGCAGCGCGGCGAACGCCGCGATGCCCAGGGTACTGTTGACGCCGGACGCGCCGGCGGCGAGCAGGATGCCCGCGACGGCCCCGAGCGCGCCCCCCAGGCTCCAGGCGAAGACGGTGACCGTCCGGGTGCTGATGCCCTGGGCCACCGCGGCCTCCTCGTCGCTGACGGCGGCGCGCATCGCCAGCCCGATCGGGCTGAAGCGGATGAGGGCGAAGACCGCGAGGAGCAGCACGGCACCGGTCGCGGCCGTCCACACGTCCGACAGCGCGAGCACGCTCCCGCCGACCTCGACGACCCGCAGTCCCCAGGGGTCGCCCAGATCGCGGGCCTCGTCGCCCCACAGGCCCGCGACCAGCGCCTGGACCACGAACAGCAGGCCCACCGTCGCCATCACAGCCGGGAAGTGCGCCTTCTTGCTGAAGCGCCGCAGCAGCGTCATGCCGGTCAGCATCGACAGCAGGGCGCCGACGAGCAGCGAGACCAGGGCCGCCACCAGGAAGGGCAGCCCCCACACCACACCGACCTGGTAGGTGGTGAACGCGCCGATCAGGACGAACGCGCCCTGGGCGAAGTTGAGGATCCCGGTCGCGGAGTAGACCACCACGACGCCGACCGCCAACAGTGCGTATCCGGCTCCCAGCGCAAGGCCGGAGACCAGCGCCTGGAAGATCTCCGCCTGGGTCATTCCGCACTCCTTCGGCCGAGATAGGCATCGATGACACGGGGGTCCTGTCGGATCTGTTCCGGGGACCCCGTCGCGACCTCACGGCCGAAGTTGAGGACGAGCAAGCGGTCCGCGAGCGTCAGCACCAGCGGCATGTCGTGCTCGATGAGCAGGATCGCCAACTCGGGGCGCTCCTCGCGGAGCGCTCGGAGGTGTCCGGCGAACTCGGCTGACTCCTCGGGGTTGAGCCCGGCCACCGGTTCGTCGAGCAACAGCACGGCGGGCTCCATGGCGACCGCCCGCGCGAGTTCCACGACCTTGCCCACCCCGTGGGGGAGGGTCTCCACCGTCCGGTCGGCGACCTCGCGGAGCCCGTACCGCTCGATCAGTGCGGCGACGACCGCACGGTTGGCGGCCTCCTCGCGGCGGGCGCGCAGCGGTCTCAGCGTGGTGGCCAGGGACCCGGTGCGCATGGCGTGCCGACGTCCCAGCAGGAGGTTGTCGCGGACCGTCAGCGTCTCGAACAGTGCCAGGTGCTGGAACGTGCGCGCGACGCCCGCCCGGACGATGGCCGAGGGGCGCAGTCCGGTGACGTCCCTGCCCACGACGCTCACCGAGCCGGTCCGCGGCCGGGACACCCCCGTGACGCAGTTGAACAGTGTCGTCTTGCCGGCGCCGTTCGGGCCGACGGTGGCGAGGAGTTCGCCGCGGCGCAGGGTGAAGTCGATGTCGTCGAGCACCTGGTGCGCGCCGTACCGCTGACCCAGGCCGCGCACCTCGAGCACGGTCTCGGGTCGGTCGAGGGCGTCGGGCGCGCTCTCGGGCGCCGTCGCCGCCGGTGGGGAGGGAGCCACATGTATCTCCTCGTCGCACGGGTGGGGCACCGGTCCCGCGGGCGCCGGGTCGACGTCCGGCGGTCCGGATCCCACCGTTATGAAACATGTGGTCTCACAATATGTACGACGGGTCGCGGACGTGCAAGAGTTTTGAGATGGGTGACTTTGAAACTGGCGCACCGGCCCGACGGCCCGCCGTGCCCGACGGGGAGGGTGGCGGCGGGTCCGGCTGCGGCGCGGACTCCGGGTTCGGGGCGGCGGCGGGCGCCTAGCGGAAAAGTCCGCCGCGTGACAGGGGGCAATCCGGCCGTCCGCTGTTAGGGTGTGCCGCCATCGCTCTTATTGCGACTTGCGAGTTCAAAACTCGCGCCCATCCATCGGCACAGGGAGATGATCCATGGCTCAGGACATGGTCGACGGGACGAGGGACGACAGTTCCTCCCCCGGGACGCAAGCGGCACCGACCGAGCGAGGGAAGGCCGCCCGCAAGCGGCGGGTGCTCGTCTCGAGCTTCCTCGGCGGCCTGATCGAGTGGTACGACTTCAACCTCTACGGCATGGCGTCGGCCATCGTGTTCGCCGCGCTGTTCTTCCCGGAAGGGGACTCCTCGGTCGCCCTGATGGGCGCCTTCGCCACCTTCGCCGTGGGCTACGTCGCCCGCCCCCTGGGCGGTGTGATCGCCGGCCACCTGGGCGACCGGATCGGACGCAAGCGCGTCCTGGTCGTGACCCTCCTGGTGATGGGGCTCGCCACCACGGTCATCGGCCTGCTCCCCACCTACGCCAGCATCGGCGTGTGGGCGCCCATCCTGCTGATCATCGTCCGGCTGGTCCAGGGCGTGTCGGTCGGCGGCGAGTGGGGCGGCGCGCTGCTGATGACGGTCGAGCACGCACCCCCGAACCGCAGAGGTCTGTGGAGCGCCGCGTCCCAGCTGGGACCCGCCGGCGGCGTGATCATGGCGACGCTGGTCTTCCGGCTGGTTTCCGACTTGCCCCAGGAGCAGTTCCTGGGGTGGGGTTGGCGGCTGCCGTTCCTGTTCAGCCTCGTCCTCGTGGGGATCGCGGTCTGGATCCGCTCCGGGACAGACGAGACGCCGGTGTTCGAGAAGGCCCAGCCCGTGGTCCGCGAGGGCCGCATCCCGCTGATGCAGGTGCTCACGCGTGACCGCCGTCCGCTGATCCTGGTCGTGATGCTGACCCTGAGCATCTCGCTGACCGGCACCATCGTGCTCGTCTACACCCTGTCGTACGCGATCGGCTCGGGCTACAGCAGCAGCACGGCACTGTCCGCGCTGCTCATCGCCTCCCTGGTCAACCCCGTGACCACGCTGATAGGAGCAGCGGCTTCCGACCGCTTCGGGCGCAGACCGGTCTACGTCACCGGCATGGCCCTGATGCTCGCCACGTCCTTCGTGCTCTTCCCGCTGGTGGACTCGGGCTCCTCGTCGATGCTGCTGGTCGCCTTCATCCTCGGGTACGGCTGCCTGGGCCTCGCCGTCGGCGCGCACGGCGTCATGATCTCCGAGCTGTTCCCCTCCAACGCCCGTTACACCGGCGTCTCGCTCGGTTACCAGTTCACCGCGTCCGTCGCCGGTATGGGCCCGCTGATCGCGAGCGCGCTGATGGCGTGGGGCGGCGGGAACCCGGTCTACATCACCACGTTCCTGGCCGTCATCTATGTGGTGAGCGGGGCCGTGGCGATCTTCGCGGTGCCGGAGACCAACCGGTTGGACATCGCCCGCTACGCCGAATAGCCGCCGGTGCCGCCGCACGGGCGGCACCGACACCAGCCTTGCCGATGAGGGACGGATCGTCCGGTCGGACGGCCACGAGGAATCGGCCCGCCCCCTACGGAGGGGACGGGCCGATTCTTCGGCGTTCTCGGGCCGGACGCCGGACGCCGGACGCCGGGGCCGGGGCCGGGCGACATGTGCCGCCCGACGGCGGTCAGGTGCCGAGCAGTCGATGGACCGCGGCCGTGTCGTGGTAGAAGACGTCCAGCTTCCTGATCGAGCCCTCCGCGACCGTGTACAGCTCGACGATGCGCGTACGGAGGCGCTCGCCGGTGTCGCGCACCACGAGGGTGACCTCGACCCGGGCCATGACGAGATCGCCGGCGTCGCTCAGGCGGATGTCCTCGATGTCCAGTCGCACCACGGAGTTGACCGCACGCAGCATGTCCAGGAGCCCGGTGGGGCCGTGGTAGGCGCCCCCGTAGGGCAGGGACGCCGGCTCCAGGGCGACGAAGTCGTCGGCCACCATCGACAGCGCCTGCCGCATGGTCTCCCGCGCGGCGAGCAGGCGTAGGAACTCGGAGAGGGTGGCGACGTTAGGCGAGAGCGCGGACGACGGCCCTTCCTCGGCGGAGGGGGCGGGACGCCCGGGGGCCGCGGACGCGGTGAGGGGCGGGGCGTCGGCGGGGGAGTGGGGGCGGGTGTCGGGTGTGCCGGTCATGGGTCTTCCCTCGTGGTCGCGTTCCTGCGGTGTGCCGCGAGGGCCGTGGTCCGTCCCCCGCCGATGTCTGTCGATCGCCCTCCCCGGAGGGAGGGCGCGCGTGGCCCGTGTCCGTCGGACGGTCGGCGGACGCGGGCCGACGGCGGACCGGGAGGTCCGCTCATGCCGAGGCGNCCCGAGGGCGTCGGCGGCGGTTCGTGGGGAGGACCGCGGGGCCGCTCCTGGGCGGAGCGGCGTGGCGGCGGTCCTCGGACGAGGCCGTGACGGCGGTGCGCATGCGCGGGACCGGTGGTCGGACGGTGGCCGGGACGCCGGTACGCCGGTACGGGCGTCGGCCGAATCCGGTCCGACCGGGTCCGGGCTCACTGGTACATGGCGTCGATCGTCGACGCGTACCTGGTCAGCACCGCGCGGCGCTTGAGCTTGTTGGACGCGGTGATCTCGTGACCGCCCACCTCCCACGGCGTCATGATCAGCGTCCAGGTCTTGATCTGCTCGACGGCGGCGAGGGCCTTGTTGGCGGCGTCCACCTGCCGCTGCACGGCCGCGCGGAAACCCTCGTCGCCGCCCAGCGCCTCGTCGTCGAGCCCGGCCGTCTCCGGGTGTGCGCGGCGGTACCCGGCCACGCCCTCCGGGGACGCCACCAGCAGTGCGGACACGTACGCCCGGGAGTCGCCGGTGGCGACCGCCGTGCCGACGAGCGAGCCGGCCAGGACGATGCGGCTCTCGATGCGGACGGGCGAGATGTTCTTGCCGTTGGTGTTGATGATGAGGTCCTTCTTGCGGTCCACCATCTTGAGCTGGCCGAGTTCGTTGAGCACGCCGATGTCGCCGGTGTGCAGCCAGCCGTCGGCGTCGATCGCGTCCCGGGTCGCCTCGGGCTTGTTGCGGTAACCGCGCATCAGCCGCGGCCCGCGCAGGAGGATCTCGCCGTCCTCGGCGATCCTCAGCTCCATGCCCGTGGCGACGGGACCGGCGTAGCCGATGCGGTACTCGTCGGAGAGCCTGCCGGGGGTGGCCAGGGCGCAGCACTCCGTCGAGCCGTAGCCCTCGCGGACCGGCAGGCCCAGGCCGAGGAAGTACCGCAGCAGGTCCACGTCCACGTAGGCGCCGCCGACCACCGCGTACTCCACGGCGTCCAGGCCGACGACCGCCAGCAGGTCCGTGCGCTCGGGGGCGAGCTCCTCCCACTCGCGGCGCAGTTCGGCCGGTACGGCGCTGCCCGCCTGTTCGGCGTCGGTCAGCTGCTCGCCGAGCGCACCGGCCCGCCGCAGACGTGCGCGGCGCTCCTCGTCCGGCTGCGCGTCGATGTAGGCCTCGATCAGGCTGCGGAAGCGTTCCAGGGAGCGCGGCACCAGGAAGATCATCGCGGGTCTGACGCGGAGGTACATGTTGTTGAGCTGTCTGAGGTCCGGACAGAAGGTCACGCAGTGCCCCTGGGTGACCGCCAGGTAGTAGGAGATGATCCGCTCGCCGACGTGGGCCATCGGCATACCCGACAGCAGGCGCCGACCGGCCGCCAGGGGGGCCGCCTCGTGGTACGTGTCCACGGTGTGCAGGATCGCGGAGTGCTGGAGCTCGACGCCCTTGGGCAGGTCGGTGGTGCCCGAGGTGTAGATGACGGTGGCGACGTCGTCGGGCGAGACCGCCCGCCAGGTGCGGGCGAAGTCGAAGCCCTCGGGCGCGGGCCGGAGCAGGAGTTCGCCGTAGGTGTGCGTCCGCACGCCCTCCAGGGCCTCCACCTGCGCGTGGTCGAGGACGATCACGTGGTCGACCGACAGGCCGTGGTGCGTGATCGCCTCCCGCAGCCCCGCCTCCAGCGAGGGCTCGGTGACGACGACACGGGAGCCCGAGTCGCCGATGTTGTAGGCGAGGTCGACCGGGGGGAGCGTCGAGTAGACCGAGGTCGTGGCCGCCCCGAGGTGGAGCGCGGCCAGGTCCAGGAGCTGGTGTTCGGGGCGGTTGGTCAGGAGCAGGGCGAGCGTGTCGCCGCGCCCCGTGCCCAGGGCGGCGAGGGCTCCGGCCAAGACCTCCACCAGGTCCGCCGCCTCCGACCAGCTCAGGCGCAACGAGTCGTCCTCGGTGCGCAGCGCCACCGCGTGCGGGTAGGCCTCCACCGTCAGATGGAAGGCCTCGGGGAGCGTGGTCATGTCGAGGGTGCGGCGGAAGGGCCGCTGCTCCGGGTATCCCAGGGCCTGCAAGGACTCGTTCACGACGTGCCTCTCGTTCATCGGGGATTCTCGCCACGGGACGCTGCCGTTTGATAATAGACGGCAAGTCTCAATAATGGAACGGCTGTCGCACGACGGGGAGAAGGAGAGGTGTGCGAGGCGCGCGGAGGCCCTTCGGGGGTGCCGGTCCCGCGATGTCCGCCGTGTCGGGAAGTATCCACCGGACCCTCGTTCTGGGCCAGGAACGCCTTCGGGCCGCACCCGCCGTCAGGCGGATGCGGCCCGAAGAACGGTCCGTGAGGGTGCGGCGCGCCAGCCGGTCCGGTGCGCCGCGGCGTGCGCGCGGTGTCGTGTGTGCGCGCGGGGTCCCGCGTGGGCGGGACGGCCGCTCAGCGCGGCGGGGCGAGCGCGTGCACCTCGTCGACGGCCGCGCCGATGTCCGCACCGCGCGCCAGCAGCTTGCGGGCCAGGACGGTGACCCGGGGCCAGTTGACCGCGGTCACCCCCACCAGCGCGCCCGCGTCGTCGGAGTACAGGGCGGCCACCCGACGGCGAGGGCCGTCGGGTCCGTCCAGGACCTTGCAGTCCGCGGCCCCGGCGGGCCGCCCGACGACCTGCACCTTGTGGTCGTACTGGTCGCTCCACACGTACGGCAGGGCGTCCTGACGGCCCGGCCGGTCCGGATGGACGATGTTGTGGGCGACGACGGCGGACTGGTCGACGGCGTTGGTCCAGTGCTCGGTCCGGCGGGCGTCGGGGTCCTCGGGACCGCGCCAGCGGGCGACGTCGCCGACGGCGTGGACGCCCTCGGCGCCCACCGCACGCCCGTACTCGTCGCAGGCCACCCCGTCGGCGACGTGCAGACCGGAGCCCGCGAGCCACTCGACGTTCGGCAGCACACCGATGCCGACCACGACGGTGGCCGCCTCCAGGACGGTGCCGTCCGCCAGGCGCACCTGGAGGTCCCCGCGCCGTCCCCGTACGTCCTCGACGCCGACCCCGAAGCGGGTGACGACCCCGTGCCGTGTGTGGATGTCGGTCAGCAGGCCGGCGATCTCCGGCCCGACCGAGCGGGCCAGTGGCATCGGATCCGGGTCGACCACGGTCACCGGCAGGCCGAGCAGGACGGCGGTCGCGGCGGCCTCCATGCCGATGAACCCGCCGCCCACGATCACCACCGGTCCGCCCGCTGAGAGGTCCGCGCGCAGGGCGAGCGAGTCGGACAGTTCGCGGATCAGGTGCAGGCCCGACTCGACCTGCCAGGGGGAGGGTCGGGCCCGGCAGCCGGTGGCGATGACGCAGTGGTCGTAGGCGAGGCTCTGTCCGTCGTCCAGCAGCACACGTCTGCCGTGCACGTCCAGGCCCCGGGCCGCGGTCCCCGTCCGCAGTTCGACGCCCGCCTCGCGCGCCTCGCTCTCGGTGAGCAGCGAGAGCCGCTCGGCGTCCCACTCGCCGGAGAGGAACTGCTTGGACAGCGGAGGCCGGTCGTAGGGCAGCTGCGACTCGGCGCCCAGCAGGACGATCCGGCCCCCGAAGCCCTGCTCGCGCAGGCCGAGCGCCGTGCGCACGCCACCGACTCCGGTGCCGACGACGACCGCGGTGCCGTGTGTGTTCGGCTCGTTGGTTGAGGTCATGGCGGGGGCTACGGCTCCTCGCGGTCGACGACGATCGCGCGGGCCGGGCAGGCGTGCGCCGCGGAGCGCACCGCGGCCGCGTGCGGTGCGGGGTCCTCGTCCAGCAGGACGACGATGCCGTCGTCGTCCTGGTCGAAGACGTCCGGTGCCTCGAGCACGCACTGACCCGCGCCGATGCACTTGGGGTAGTCGATCTCGATGTTCATGTCGCTCACCTTTCTTCTCCCCACGCCACGGGCAGGGAGTGGACGCCGTAGACGACCATGTCGCCGCGGTAGTCGATCTCGTCGAGGGGCACCGCGAGCCGCAGGTCCGCGAAGCGACGCAGGATCGCCGGGTAGGCGGTCTGGAGCTCGATGCGGGCGATGGGCTGGCCCAGGCACTGGTGGATGCCGTAGCCGAAGGCCACGTGGTGGTTCTGCTCCCGATGGATGTCCAGCAGGTCGGGGTCGGTGAACTGCCGCGGGTCGCGGTTGGCCGCGTCGCCGGAGGCGATGACGCCCTCGCCGGCCCGGATCAGCGCACCGTTGACCTCGACGTCCTCGACGGCCACCCGGCGGCGTCCGATGTGCGTCACGGTGAGCAGCCGCAGCAGCTCCTCGCACGCCGCGGCCACCTCCTTGTCGTCACCGTCGCGCATGATCGCTGCGTACTGCGGGTTCTGCAGCAGGAACAGCACGCCGAGGGCGATCTGGTTCGCGGTGGTCTCGTGACCGGCGACCAGCAGGAGGATGCCGAGGGAGGCGACCTCCCGTTCGGTCATCTCGCCCGTCCTGACCCGGCGTTCCACGATCCGGCCGAGCAGGTCGTCGGTCGGCTCGGCCAGCTTCCGCGACACGAGTTCGGTGAGGTAGGAGGTGAGCTCCTCGACCGCGCGCCCGGCCCGGGCCGGGTCGCCCTTGACGTCGAGCAGGGCGTTGCTGTGCTCCTGGAAGAATGTGTGCGCCTCCTGCGGGATGCCCAGCAGTTCGCAGATGACCGTCGAGGTCAGCGGCAGGGCGTAGTCCGCGACCAGGTCGGCGGTGCCGCCCGAGGCCTCCATCGCGTCCAGCAGTTCCTCGGAGATCCGCTCGACGGTGGGGCGCAGCGCCTCGGTGCGACGCACGGAGAACTCACCGGTGATCATCCGGCGGTGCCGGGCGTGCTCCGGGTCGTCCATGGCGATGAACGTCGGGTTCGCCTTGTGCTGCTGCTTCATCCCCGCGGAGGTGACCGGGTAGCCGTCCCGACCCGGGTCCGAGCTGAACCGCGGGTCGGACAGGATCGCCCGCACGTCGTCGTACCGGGTCACCAGCCAGGGCAGGCTGCCGTCCCAGGTGCGCACCTGCGCGACGGGCTCCTCCTCCCGGAGCCGACCGATCTCGGCCGGAGGGGAGAAGGGGCATCCCCGGGCCATGGGGTAGGCCGGCGCACCGCTCTTTTCACTGCTCATCGTGTCCACCTCGTCGTGTCGAACCTGCTGGTCGGGGAGTGCCGCGTCTCAGTCGTCGAGGAGCGGGAACTCGTACGGGGGCGTCTGGACGTACCCGCCGTCCAGGTGCAGCACGGAGCCGGTGATGTAGGAGGAGGCGTCCGAGCAGAGCCACAGGTGCGCGTTGGCCACCTCGTCCGGCTCACCGATGCGGTGGAGGTTGCTCATGATGCGCCGGTAGGCGTCGACGTCGCGCCGACGGGCGCGCAGGCCCTCCTGGAGCATCGGGGTGTCGATCGCCCCCGGGGCCACGCAGTTGACCCGGATGCCGTACTTGCCGTAGTCCAGCGCCGCGCTCTGGGTCAGCGACCACACCCCGGCCTTGGCCGCGTTGTAGACGGGCGAGTTCCGGTTCGGGCGGAAGCCCACGATGGAGGCCACGTTGACGATGGAGCCCCCGCCGCCCTGCGCCAACAGCTGCTTGATCTGGTACTTGTTGCAGTGGAACGTGCCCTTGAGGTCGACCGCCATGATGCGGTCGTACGTCGCCTCGTCGAACTCGGCCACCGGCTCGTTGTCGTTGGCGACGGCGGCGTTGTTGACCGCGCAGTCGAGCCGCCCGTACGTGGCGACGGTGGCGGCGACCATGGCCTCCACCTGCTCCGCGCGGGAGATGTCGCAGGAGAGGAAGGTGGCCCGACCGCCCGCCTCCTCGATCTCCGCGACGACGCGCCGACCGGCCTCCTCGTTGAGGTCGACCACCGCCACCTCCGCGCCCGCGCGGGCGAAGAGTTTGGCGGTCGTCTCACCCATGCCCTGGGCCCCGCCGGTGACGATCGCTACTTTGCCCGCTAGGGCCTGCTCGGTCATGTGCCGCGTCCTTCTGTGTGGAGGGGGAGTTCAAAGATGGGTGAGGGGTCGTCCGGCGCGCAGTGGTGCGCCGGACGACGGGATGGGGAGGAGGGGTGGTGGGGCGGAGGGCGGGCCGGGACTCACCCGACGGCCGTGCCCCCGGTCACCTCGTCCACGAGGAAGACGCGCTTCATGTCCCGGTCCACGAAGGTGAGTTCGTCCTCCCGGACCCGTGCCGCCTGGGCGGGGTCGCGGAACACCTCCATGGCGCGGTCGAAAGCGGCCCGGTCCGCGTACCGCATGTCGGTGATGACGTCGAAGTCCAACGGGTCCTGCCCGGGACCGGCGTTGACCCCGCCGGAGACCGTCGCGTGGTCGACGTAGTTGCGGCGGTAGTCCGCGAGGTGCTCCCCCACCAGGGAGAGGATCAGCGGGACGTGCACCTGCTCGTAGTGGGTGCGGAACTCCTCGGCCGAGAGGCCGGGCTTGCGGGAGAGAACGGCGATCAGCTTGATCAAGGGGTCCTCCCGAGACGTCGTCCGGCCCCCGGGACCGGACGACGGGCTCGTGTGCGTGCGTGTGCGTGGGTGGTTCGGGACGGGTGGTGCGGGGTGGTGCGGGGGTCGGCCGGCGCGGGTGCGCCCGGCCGGGACCGTCCGCGCGGGTCAGAAACGTCCGCCGTCGACCGAGATGATCTGGCCGCTGACGAACGCGGCCGCGTCCGAGGCGAGGAAGGTGGCCACGCCCACCAGGTCCTCCGGGCGACCCCAACGCCCCAGGGAGGTGCGCTCGAGCGCGCTGGAGAGCGCCGCGTTGCGGGGGATCGACTCGGGCGTGACGTACTGGTCGTCGATGATCAGCCCGGGGGCGATCCCGTTGGCGCGGATGTTCCAGGTGCCCCACTCCCTGGCCATGTACTTGGTGAGCATGATCAGGGCGCCCTTGGCCACGCCGTAGGCGTCGACCCCGGGCGAGGGCACGATCCCCGTCGGGGACACGATGTTGACGAAGGATCCGCCGCCGGCCGCGGCCATCTTCGGCACCAGGTGACGGCCCGTGCGCACCACGCCGAGGATCACCGGGTCGAAGAAGTTCAGCCACGCCTCGTCGGGCGTGCTCAGGAGGTCGCCCTGCTGCGGGCTGCCGCTGGGCACGGCCGAGTTGACGACGGTGTCCACACGCCCGAAGGCGGACCAGACGTCCTCGACGAGGGCGGCGGTGCCGGCCGCGTCGGTCAGGTCGCCCGCGGCGTACCTGACTTCGTTGCCGGTGGCCCCCTGGATGCGCTCGGCCGTGGCCCGCAGCCGCTCGACGTTGCGCCCGCCGATGACGACCCGCGCACCGGCGGCCGACATCGAGGTGGCGAACTGCGATCCGAGGTTGCCCGAGCCCCCGGTGACGAAGACGACCTTGCCCTCGGGGAGCAGGGGGGAGGAGGTGCTGCTCATGCTGGCCTTCCGTCGGTCGGGTCAGGTCCGGTACGGGTGTACGGCAGTGCGGCGAAGTGTCGTCACTCGCCCTTGGCGTGCTCCGTCACGGCCGCGGTGTCCTGGTAGAAGACCTCGACCTTTTTGATCTTCCCGTCGACGACGTACCAGAGTTCGATGACCCGCATCGGCAGCACCTTGCCGGTACGGCGGTTGCGCATGTTGAGGTCGGCGTCCGCCAGGACGACGTCACCGGCGTCGCGGTACTTCACGTGGAAGGTGTTCACCGTGGACTCGAACAGGTCGGTGATCTGCCCGATCATCCGGTCGAAGCCGTCCGCGCCGTGCCAGTCGCCGCCGTAGGGCAGGCCCTCGGCCTCCACGGCCACGAAGTTGTCGGCGAGCAGCTCGAAAGCCGCCTCCTTGTTCCCCTTGAAGAAGTACAGGTCGGAGAATTCCGCAACGATTCGCACATTGTCGGTTGCAGACAGGTTCTGAATGTTCTCGTTCAGGGCCATGATGTCTCCCGGTTCTCGAGGTGAACTGGCCGAGCGGCGCTCGTGCGTCGCGCCGGCCGCCGTCCGGAGGGATTATGCGACTTAGCGTCTCAGATTAGCTGGGGCAGGTCAATCGTCCGGCACAGGCGAAATGCGGAGCGGGCGGAAGCGGCCGGGCCGCCCGCCGGCATGCGCGGCGGCATGCGCGCGGGACGGGGCGGCGGCACACGCGCGGACGGGACGGCGGCCTGGAGGGGCGGAGCGGCGGCGTCGAGGGACGTACGCCCGGTCCCGGGGGGGGACGGCGGTACGGCGGCGGCCCCGACCCGCCACCCCGTGAGGTCGGGCGGTGGGTCGGGGCCGACGTACGACCGCTCAGATCGCGTCCGGGCGGGACGCGCCGCGCAGGAAGAACATCGGGACGGTCAGTAGCACCGTCCCCAGGCACATCAGCGCGGAGACCTGGAAGACGGCCATGAGCGCGTCGGGGTCGGTGTAGCTCGCCGCGCCCACGTCCAGCGCATAGCCGGTCGTCACGGCCGCCACCACCGAGCTGGCCAGCGCCGTGCCGACCGCGCGCAGCAGCGTGTTGAGCCCGTTGCCGGACGCCGTCTCGCTCTCCGGCACGGCCCGCATGATGAGGGTGGGCATGGCCGCGTAGGCGAACGAGGCGCCGACCGCCACGGCCACCGAGCCGGCCACCACCTGGGTCAGGCCGCTGCTGAAGGCGGACCTGAGCAGATAGGTCGTGCCCATTAGGGCGGCACTGGCCAGCAGCGTCACCCGCGGTCCGCACCGCCGCACGATCCCGGCCGTCACCGGGGCCATGAGGCCGAAGGTGACGGCGTTGGGGGCCAGCCACAGCCCCGCCTCCCGCAGGTCCATGCCGAGGCCGATCCCGTCGTGCGCGGGCGCCTGGAGGAGCTGCGAGGTCACCAGCAGGTCGGTGTACATCGCGAACCCCATGAGCAGCGCGGAGAGGTTCACCAGCAGCACCTCGGGACGCACCGCGACCCGCAGGTCGACCACCGGCCTGCGGGCGCGCAACTGCTGGGGCACCCACACGGCCAGGGCCAGCACCGCGCAGAGCGCCGAGACCAACGTCGGCCGCGACGTCCACCCCCAGGTGCCCCCCTTCGACAGGGCGAGCAGCAGGGCGCTGAGCGCGACGGACAGCAGCAGGGCCCCCGTCAGGTCGAACCGGCCGGGCGAGCGCACCGGCGACTCGTCGACCACCAGGGCGATGGCCAGCAGCACCACCGCGCCCAGCCCGCCGGTGATCCAGAACAACGCGTGCCAGTCCAGATGGGCCGCGACCAGCCCGGACAGGGGCATCCCGACCCCGGCCCCCACCGCCAGCGTCGCGCTCATCAGCGCGACCCCCAGGGGGACGTGGTGCGGGGGCAGCATGTCCCGCATGAGCGCGATGCCCACCGGGACGAGTGCCATGCCGGTGCCCTGCAACGCCCGCGCGACGAGCATGGGCGCGAGCGAGTCGGTCAGCGCCCCGATGAGGGAGCCCACGACCATGGCGACCAGCGAGACCAGGACCATGCGCTTCTTGCCGTACATGTCGGCCAGTCGCGAGATGGTCGGCGTGGCCAGCGCACCGGCCAGCAGGGTGGCGGTGAGGAGCCAGGAGGCTCCGGCCGCGTCCGTGTCGAGCAACCGCGGCAGGTCGGGCAGCAGCGGCAGCGCGATCGACTGGTTGAGGGACACGGCGGTCCCGGCGAGGGACAGGACGACCAGCATCAGCACGGCGCGCGAGTCTGTGGTGGGCGTCATGGGGTGGTGGCTCTCCTGCTTCGAGGTCCCTCGCCGGGAGGGGCGGACCGGTGGCCGGGTCAGGTGTTCGTCCATACGGGCGGGCGCTTCTCGACGAAGGCCCGTGCGCCCTCGGCCGCGTCGGCCGACGAGCGGACCCGGTCCACGTCCGCGCGCTGACGGTCGAACATCTCCGCCTCGGACCAGTCCGGGGCCGAGACGACCAACTGCTTGGCCACCCGCACCGCCATGGGCGCGTTGCCGGCGATGGAGAGGGCCAGCTCCACCGCCCGCTCCCGGGCGGTGCCGGGCGCGACGACCCGGTTGACCAGGCCGAGCGCGTGCGCGCGGGCCGCGTCCACCGGTTCGCCGGTCAGCACCATCTCCAGGGCGACCGCGCGCGGCACCCGACGCGGCAGGCGCAGGACGCCTCCCGCGGCGGCCACCAGTCCGCGCTTGACCTCCGGCAGCCCGAACCAGGACGCCTCGGAGGCGACGACCATGTCGCAGGCCAGGGCGATCTCCATGCCGCCGCCCAGCGCCTTGCCCTCGACCGCGGCGATCAGCGGCTTCTCGGTGGCGCGCTCGCAGATCCCGAAGGCTCCCCGGCCCTCCACGAGGGGGCGTTCCCCCGTGGCGCTGAAGGCCTTCAGGTCCATCCCCGCGCTGAAGACGGGCCCCGCCCCGGTGAACACCGCGGCCATGACGTCCTCGCGGGCGTCGACCTCGTCCAGGGCCGCAGCGATCTGCCGGGCGGTGGGCAGGTCGATGGCGTTGCGGACGTCCGGCCGGTCCAGTGTGACGACCGCGACGCCCCGGTCCACCTCGAAGGTGACGGTGCGGCTCATCGCGGCGACATCCGGATCGCGCCGTCCAGACGGATGGTTTCGCCGTTGAGCATCCCGTTGTCGATGATCGACAGGGCGAGCTTGGCGTACTCGTCCGGGTCGCCGAGGCGGCTGGGGTGGGGCACGGTGGCCGCCAGCGAACCGCGGACCTCCTCGGACAGCCGCGCCAGCAGCGGGGTGTCGAAGGTGCCCGGCGCGATGGTGCAGACGCGGATGTTCTTCGAGGCCAGGTCGCGGGCGGCGACCAGGGTCATGCCCACGATGCCGGCCTTGGAGGAGGCGTAGGGGATCTGGCCGATCTGGCCCTCGAAGGCGGCGACCGAGGCGGTCAGCACGACGACGCCGCGGTCGCCGTCCAGAGGCTCGTTGCGCGCCATCCGGGCCGCGGCCAGGCGCAGCACGTTGAACGAGCCGACGAGGTTGATCTGCACGATCTCGGAGTAGGTCTCCAGCGAGCCCGGAGTGCCGTCCCGGTTGACCAGGCGGACCGGACCGCCGCGACCGGCGCAGTGCACGACGGCACGCAGCGGCGCCGCCTCCTCGGCCGCGTCGAGGACCTTCTCCAGGGCGTCGGCGTCGCGCACGTCGGCCGGCACGAACCGCACGCGCTCTCCGAGTTCGTCGGCGACCTCCTTGCCCCGCGACGCCTCCAGGTCCGCGATGACGACCGTCGCGGCGCCCGCGTCGAGCAGGCGGCGCACGGTGGCCAGCCCCAGCCCGGACGCGCCGCCCGTGACGACGGCGGAGCTTCCTGTGATGTTCATCGGTGGTGTCTTCTTCCTGTCGGGGGCGTTCGCTTCAGAAGCGTTCGGTTCACGAGCGTGCGGGTCAGAGGCGTTCGATGAGGGTGGCGTTGGCCATGCCGCCGGCCTCGCACATGGTCACCAGGCCGTAGCGGCCGCCGGTGGCTTCCAGGCCGTGCAGCGCGGTGGTGAGCAGGCGGCCGCCCGAACCGCCCAGCGGGTGGCCCAGGGCGATGGCGCCGCCGCGCGGGTTCAGTCGGGCAGGGTCGGCGCCGAAGTGCTGGGCCCACGCCAGCGGAACGGGTGCGAAGGCCTCGTTGACCTCGTAGTGGTCGATCTGGTCGATGGTCAGGCCGGTGCGCTTCAGCAGCTTCTCGGTCGCCGGGATCGGCCCCGTCAGCATCGTGATCGGGTCGTCCCCGGCCAGCGCGAAGGAGTGGAACCGCGCCCGCGGGCGCAGCCCGAGCTCCCGCGCCTTGGTCTCGGACATGATGAGCAGCGCGGAGGCGCCGTCGGCCAGCTGCGAGGAGTTGCCCGGAGTGACCTTCCACTCCCCGATCTCGGGGAAGCGCGCGCTCATCTCGGGGGTCTCGAAGGACGGCTTGAGGCCGGCCAGGCCCTCGACGCTGGTCTGCGGACGGACCGTCTCGTCGGCGCTCACGACAGTGCCGTCGGGCAGGGTGATCGGCACGATCTCGTCGCCGAGGTCGGTGGCGGTGGCGTTGGCGTGCGAGCGGGCCGAGAAGGCGTCCAGGTCGTGCCTGCTGAAACCGCGGCGGGCGGCGATGAGTTCGGCGGAGACGCCCTGCGGGACGAGCCCGGGCGCGTAGCGCTCGGCGACGGACGGGCCCCAGGGGTCCTGTCCGATGCGGGCGGTGAGCATCGGGATGCGACTCATCGACTCCACGCCCGAGGCGATGACGATGTCGTGCGCCCCGGCGATCACGGCCTGGGCGGCGAAGTCGGCGGCCTGCTGGCTGGAGCCGCAGGCTCGGTGCACCGTCACCGACGGCACGCTCTCCGGCAGTCCCGCGGCCAGCCAGGCCCAGCGGCCGACGGGTCCGGACTGCTCCCCGACCTGGCTGACGCATCCGGTGATGACGTCGTCCACGATCGCCGGGTCGATGCCGTTGCGGTCGACGAGCCGGCGCAGCACCTGGCCGAGCAGTTCGACCGGGTGCAGTGAGGACAGGGCTCCGCCGGGCCGCCCGTCGCGGGGGGCCTTCCCCTTCGCCATGGGCGAGCGGATCGCGTCGACGATCACGGCGGTGTTGGTCATGTCTGACTCCCCAAGAAGCTGTTCGGCTCGGTGGACGTGCCTTCTGGTCCGGTGCGCGTGCGTCCCGTCGGGTGCGGGGCGGGGTGTGCTGGTGCCGCCGGGAGCCGTCGCTCCCGGACCGCCCCCGGACCGCCCCCGGGCCGTCCGCGCGGACGGTGTCGCCGCGGCGGCGAAGGGGCGGGGCGCGGTCGGCCTCCGTTCCCCGTACGAGGCGGGGTGCGGGGGCCGGGCGCGGGGCGGACACGGCCGGTCCGGCGTGCGGGTGACTGCGTGGCGCTCGGGGTGTGTGCCCGGTCGCGCCTCGCGCGCTCAGGTGTTCATTGCGGTGTTCGAGGGCATGACCCGGGACGTGCGTCGCGCTCGACTCCCGCTGTCGAGCGGTCGGTTCGCGCTTGTGTCCGGGCCATAGTTTTGAACTATAGTGTCTCATAAGAGGTGCGGCAAGGTCCGTTTCGCGGAAGGGGCGGACCGGTTCCGCCCGGACCGGACGGAAGGAACGACGTGAGTGTTGACGCGAACCCCGGGGGTGTCCCGGCGGTCACGAACGTCTCCGAGCCCCCGCCGCCCGAGGCGCCCGAAGGCGACTGGACGGACTGGGCGAACCAGATGCCGAGCGTGGTCGCGCTCGGTCTCGAATGCACCGCCGTGGACGAGGGGCGGGCGGAGTTCGTCCTCGATTCGCGCCACTTCCCGCTCAATGCCAACGGTGCGGTCAACGGGGGGCTGCTCGTCAGCGCCGCGGACCAGGTCATGGGCGTCATGGCGGTGCGAGGGGCGCGCTCGCACGCGTACGCGTTCACGATCAGCATGGCGGCGCAGTTCCACCGCTCGGCGATGCCGCCGGTCCTGGTGCGCGCGGAGTTCGTGCCCGGGGGCAAGCGGGTCGCCTTCGTCAACGTCGAGATGGAGGGCGCGGACGGCGTCCGCTGCGCGTCGGCCCAGGGGGCCCTGCGGATGAGTGCGGGGGAGCGGGTCGAGCCCGCGGCGCCGGAGGGATGATCCCTTCGGCGGGTCGGCGGGTCGGCGGGTCGGCGGGTCGGCGAGTGCGTGCCGCTCGTCGCGGCCGCGGGTGCTCCTTGACGCCCCTGCCGGGTTGTGAGTCAATGCATCTCATAATATCCGGCCGGGGTCGACCGCCTCCCGGCGCGTGACCGCCGGTCACGGCCGTACGGAGGCCGGGTGTGGGCGCCAGGAGAGGGCCCGGCCCGGCGGTGACGCGTCGGCAGCCGACCGCCGCCCCGGACTGCGGGAGCGCGACGGTCCGTGGTGACGGCGAGCGGGTGCGCCCCGCACGGTGGCGCGCCCGTCGTGGCCACCGGAGCGCGGGAAGGCTCCACCCCGAGGGGTGAGCGAGCCCGCCCTCCGCCACGACACCTCCGCACGACACCGCCGCGCGCCGCGCCGGTGCGCGGACCGGCCGGAACCGCTGCGGCCGCCCGACGCCCAGACGTCGGCCGGCCCGGGACGAAGGGAACGGACCACATGGCCGCGGAAGGCAGCGCGTCGGACCCCGTGTCGATCGAGACGGAGTTCCTCTTCGACTACCTCGTCGAGCTCAAGTCCCACAGCCGCCCCTCCTACGTCTTCGGCGAGACCCCCTACGGGCAGCGCATCGTGGGCGGGGTGGAGGGCGGCTGGGTCGAGGGTCCCCGCCTCAAGGCCACCATCCTGGAGGGCATGGACTACGGGATCCTGCGGTCGGACGGTTACGTCGCCCCCGACGTGCGGCTGGTGCTGCGGACGGACGACGGCGAGCTGATCCTGATGACCTACACCGCCGGCCGCCTGGGCCCCTGGCCCAAGGTCATGGAGGCCAGGGGCGGTGCGAAGGTCGACCCGGGCGAGATCGACTGGATCCTGACCTACTCCTTCGAGACGGCCTCCGAGAAGTACGACTGGCTCAACCGCACGCTCGCCGTGGGGCGCGGGGCGATCACCGAGGCGGGTTTCCGCTACCGGGTGGACGCCCTTCGATGACCTGCCGGACCCCGTCCGACGCGGGGCCCTGGCTCGGGGGAGGGGGTGGGCGCGTGCGGGTGCCCGCCCCCTCCGTGTGCGGCGGGGACGGTCCCGCCCCTTTGCGGGGTGGGACCGTCGACTCCCGCCGCGCGAGATGTTGTGAGATCTTAAATTTCAGAAAAATGGATCGCGGCCCGAGCGGGCATCGGGCGTGCCCCCTGCCGGACCGGGCAGGGGTGCCACCGATGCCGCGGAGGTGTCGAGTGTGATGCGGACGGAGCGTGACTGCGGGATGAGCAAGGTTGATCTACGGAACGACGACGGGCGCTGGACCCTGACGTTGACCGACCCGGATCGGCGCAACTGTCTGGACGAGGTGATGATCCGGGAACTCGGCGAGGCGGTGTCCACCGTCGCCGCCGACGCGGACGCGCGCACCCTCGTGGTGACCGGCGAGGGGACGGCGTTCTGCGCGGGCGCGGACCTGCCCGCCCTGTTCGGCGAGGCCGGGGAGCGCTCGGTCGCCGATCTGCGCCGTCACCTGCACACCGTCTACGACAGCTTCCTCAGGCTGCGGGCGCTGGAGATCCCGACCGTCGCGGCGGTGCAGGGGGCCGCCGTCGGCGCCGGGCTGAACCTCGCCATGGCCTGCGACGTCCGCATCGCCGGTCCGCGCGCGTCGTTCGCGGCGACCTTCTCGAAGATCGGCCTGCACCCCGGCGGCGGTTGCACCTGGTTCCTGGTCGACGCCCTCGGTCCGCAGAAGGCGCTCGCGCTGCTGCTCGACGGCGGCGCCCTGCGCGGCGAGGAGGCGGTCGCCCAGGGGCTCGCCCTCCGCGTCGTCGACGATCCGCTGGCCGACGCGCACGAGACGGCCGCACACTGGGCGGCGATCGATCCGGCGCTCGCCCGCGACATCAAGTCGGCGGTCGGCGTGGCACGCACCGGCGACTTCGGCGCGACCCTCGAGTTCGAGTCGTGGGCGCAGGCGTCCTCGGCCACCGGGCCGGCGATCCAGGAGGTCGTCGCGAGTTTCCGCAAGAAGTGAACCAGGACGGGGGGCTGCCGACGGCGGTCCCCCGTTCCGGTCGTCGGCTCGGCGACCGTGTCCGCTTCGGCGATGACGCCCCGGGTCCGCCCGCGGGCGCGAGGGTGCCTTCGTGCACCCCGTTCCACGTGAAACACGCATTCCGGCGGCGCGCGATACCCATGAGGCGCCGCTCATCCGTCTGGAGGACCGACATGCGCGTAGAGGTCGATCAGGGTCTGTGTTCCGGGCACGCGCAGTGCGCCGTGGCCGCGCCCGATCTGTTCCAGCTGGACGAGGACGGCTATGTGCTGCCCTACGACGGCGAGGTACCCGAGGAGCGGGAGCCGCAGGCGCGGGTCGGGGCCAGGGCCTGCCCGGAGCGTGCGCTGAAGATCCTCACGACGGACCCGGGGGCGGCGGCGGGATAAGCCGGCCCCCGATACGACGATGCGCGGCTCGCAGGGACCTGTGGTGGTGGGTCCCTGCGGTGCCGCGCTTCTGTGCTGCCGTGGGGGCCGAACGCCGAACGCCGATGGAAGCCTGCGTGCGGGTGCCTGTGTGCCGCTGCCTGTACGGGTGTCCGGGCCTGAGTCCGTGTCCGCCCGCGTGTGCGCGTCCGGTGCCAACACCGGACGTGTCCGGGAGCGAGGACGAGGGCGGGAGTGGCACCGGCGGTGACGGCGTGTCGGCCCGAGGCCGCGAGGCTCTCCGACGGGGCGGTCTCCCGACGGTGCGTCCCGGGGAGGCCGGGGCCGACGAGGGGTGACCGGTGCGCCCCTGGCGCGAACCCGGTCGACGGGCGCTGCCGCCGCGCATCGGGAACGGCCTTCGTGCGGATCGTGCGGACCGTGCGGAACGGGTGGACCGGGCGAACCGGGTGGTCCGGGCGGTCCGGCCGCACCGCGTGCTCCGGGTGCTCCAAGAGCCCCGAAGGCCCCGCGGCCGGTCGCGGGGGCCGTGGGTGGGGCAAGGCCGGCGTGCGTCTCCTCGTGCGCGGCACGCCAGCCCGGTTTCCTGCGATGTCAGTCTGCGGAACGGGAGGTCGACCTCCTCGGGGTGAGGGTGTAGTCATCGAGATCCACATGGCGGGTGCGGGCCCAGTACTCGGCGTTCGTCCAGGGGAGGTTCGTGACGATCCGCCCCTTGTCGTTGCGGTAGTAGCTGGTCATGCCGGGGTGGCTCCACACCGCGCCCTCGAGGGCCTGGTCCAGCTCGGTCATGAAGCGCTCGAAGGGCTCCGCGCGGACCTCGGCGCTGCCGATCCCGTTCTCGCTCATGTGGGTCAGCAGCTCGATCACGTAGCGGACCTGCATCTCGACCGTCATCACCAGGCTTCCGCCGTGTCCGGCGTTGGTGTTCGGGCCGAAGAGCATGAAGAAGTTGGGGAACTCGGGGACCGTCATGCCCAGGAAGGCGCGGGCGTCGTCGGCGCCCCAGGCGTCGCGCAGCGCGGTGCCGCCGCGCCCGCGCAGCTCCATCGGGCCGAGCATGTTGATGGCGTCGAACCCGGTGGCCAGGACGATCACGTCGGCCTCGACGCGGTGCCCCGAGGTCGTGGTCACCCCGCCCTGGTCCACCGTCGCGACGCTCTCCGCGATGAGGTCGACGTTGTCGCTGGTCAGGGACTCGAACCAGCCGTGGTCGAGCAGCGGACGCTTGCCGTACGGGGGGTAGCTGGGGGTGCTGGCCTCGATCAGGTCGGGGCGGTCGGCCAACTGGCGCGCGATGTAGCCGGTGAGGAAGCGGCGGTGCCGCTCGTTGGCGGCGTTGACCGAACGCTCGGGGTGCTCCCAGGCCGGATCGACGCGCAGGATCGGGTACATCCGGTCGCCGAAGTTCCACACCTGGCGCAGCCGGTACCAGCCCAGGTACCAGGGCACGTGCTCCATCAGGAACTTCTTCTGCTCGCTGACGTCGGCGCCCGCGTTGGGGTTGGGCAGGATCCACTGGGCCGAGCGCTGGAAGACGGAGACGTGGGCGGCCTTCTCGCGGATGGCCGGCACGAGCTGCATGGCCGAGGCCCCGCTGCCCACGACCGCCACGCGCATGCCGGTCAGGTCGAGGTCGGGGTCCCACTGCGCGGTGTGCACCACCGGTCCGGTGAAGGAGTCCAGTCCCGGCAGGTCGGGCCGCGAGGGACGGTTGAACTGTCCGACGGCGCTGATGACGACCCCGAAGTCGGCCTCCCGGGCCGTACCGTCCGAGTGGCGCAGCACGACGTGCCAGTGCTGGGCCTCCTCGTCCCAGGTGGCGGACTCCAGTTCGGTCCCGTAGTGGACCTTGTCCTGTATGCCGTGCTGCTCGGCGACGTCGACGAGGTAGCGGTGCACCTCGCCCTGGCCGGCGAAGTACCGCGGCCAGTCGGCGCGCTGGGCGAAGGCGAAGGAGTACAGGTGGACCGGGGTGTCCACACCGCACCCGGGGTAGGTGTTCTCGTGCCAGGTCCCGCCGACCGCCTCGTTCTTGTCGATGACGGTGTACGGCAGTCCGGCCTGCTCGAGCCGGATGGCGGCGGCCAGGCCGGAGAAGCCGGTTCCGACGATCAGGGTGTGCGGCGCGGCGCTGCGGGAGCGCTCGGAGAGGGGCGCGGGCTGCCGGTCGGCCGTGCCGATCTCCTCGGCGAGCAGGCCCGCGGTGTCCTCCGGCACCGCGTCCCCGACCACGACACCGAGGATCTCGGCGAGCTTTTCGGGCGCCGGGGCGGGTGCGTGGGGCAGGTTCCCGCGCAGGTGGTCGAGGATCACTCGGTGGGCGACCGCGCGCAGCTTCTCCTGGGACTCCTCCAGCAGTCCGGCGTCGTCGTGATCACCCGGACCTCGCATGGGGCCGGGTGCGAACTGCTCTTGTAGATATGACCAGTTGCCCGTGATGTGGGTGAGGACGGCAAGGATCGTGGGGAGGTTGGCGTCCTTCAGTGCCCAGGCGAGTCTTTCTTCGAAAGCGGCGCTGTCGACGTCGTCGGTTCCGATGTCGGATGTCGAAAGTGTCACATTTTGTCCTTTGTCGGTGGGGAGTGCGCCCCGTGGTGGCCCGCTGAGCCGCCACTGGCCACGCGGCTGTTGAGATAATAGACTGTCGGTCTCAATAAGGCACCAAGGTGTCGATACGAGAGGTCTCAGAATGGATGAATCCAAGCTCGTGTGTCTGCGGCTGAGCCGACCGGCCGGGGGCGTCCTGCAGATCACCCTCGACCGCCCCGATCTGATGAACCGGGTCGACGAGGACTTCCACCGCGAGATGATCGAGGTCCTCGGCGAGGTGGCCGGCGACCGTTCGGTGCGGGCGATCGTGCTGGCCGCGACGGGCAAGGTCTTCTCGGCGGGCGGCGACTTCGACTTCATGCGCCAGGCCCACGCGGACGTCGACGTGCGACAGCGGACCGTGGACGACGGACGTCGCCTCGCGGACGCCTTCATGATCATCCCGCAGCCGATCGTCGCCGCGGTGCACGGAGCGGCCATCGGGGTGGGCGCGACGCTCGTCCTGCTCTGCGACGCGGTGGTCGCGGCACGCGCCGCGAAGATCGCCGACACGCACGTGGCGGTTGGCCTGGTGGCCGGCGACGGAGGCTGCGTGGCCTGGCCCCATTCCGCCGGAATGCTGCGCGCGCGTCGCTACCTCCTCACCGGGGACGCCCTCGACGCGGCCACTGCCCACACGTTCGGGCTGGTCACGGACCTCGTGGACACCCCTGAGGAGACGCTCGCGGTCGCGCTGGACATCGCCGGGCGGATGGCCGCCCGTGCCCCGCTCGCCGTCCAGGGCACCAAGCGGGCCCTGAACCGGCTCACGGCACAGCGTGCCGGAGAGGTGCTCGACCTCTCGTTCGCACTGGAGCAGCAGACCCTCGCGTCCGAGGACCTGCTGGAAGGGATCAACGCCTTCCAGGAGCGTCGGCCGCCGGAGTTCCGCGGGCGCTGAGCACCGCGGGAGCACGCGCACCACACCGCGGACGGGTCCGCGGCCGACCAGCCAGGGAGACAGAATGACCCATCGAAGGATCTCGACCCGCTTCACCGAACTCTTCGGCGTGACGCACCCCTTGGTACAAGGCGGGATGCAGTGGGTCGGGCGCGCCGAACTCGTGGCGGCGGTGGCGAACGCCGGCGCCCTCGGGTTCATCACCGCGCTCACCCAGCCGACCCCCCAGGACCTCACCCGGGAGATCGAGCGCTGCCGGACGATGACGGACCGACCGTTCGGCGTCAACCTCACGATCCTGCCGTCGATCAACCCGCCGCCGTACGCCGAGTACTGCCGCGCCATCATCGACTCGGGCGTCACCATCGTGGAGACCGCGGGCAACCTGCCGACCGAGTTCGTCGAGATGCTCAAGCCCGCGGGCGTGCGCATCCTCCACAAGTGCACCAGCATCCGACACGCGCTCAAGGCCCAGTCCGTGGGCGTCGACGCGCTGAGCATCGACGGCTTCGAGTGCGCCGGGCACCCCGGCGAGGACGACATCCCCGGACTCGTGCTGCTGCCGCGCGCGGCGAGCACCCTGTCCATCCCGTTCATCGCCTCCGGGGGGATCGCCGACGCCCGGGGCCTGGTGGCCGCGCTCGCCCTGGGCGCGGACGGGGTCAACATGGGCACCCGCTTCATGTGCACGGTGGAGTCGCCGATCGCCACCCCGATCAAGGAGGCGATCGTGGCGGCCACCGAGCGGGACACCGAACTCATCTTCCGCCCGCTGCGCAACACCGCCCGGGTGGCGAGCAACAGCGTCAGCCGCGAGGTCGTGCGCAAGCTCGCCGAGGACCCCCGCTTCGAGCCCGTGCGCGAACTCGTGGCCGGGGCCCGGGGACGACGGGTCTACGAGGAGGGGGACCCCGAACTCGGCATCTGGACGGTCGGCATGGTCCAGGGGCTGATCGACGACATCCCCACCGTCTCCACACTCGTCGACCGGGTGGTCGAGGAGGCGTGCGGACTGATCGAGAAGCGGCTGACGGGGATGTCCTCCCGGGTCGAGGAGGTGGCGGCGTGAACGACGCGGTCATCGTGAGCGCGGTGCGCACCCCCGTCGGCACGGCGTTCAAGGGGACGCTGCGGGAGACCGGCGCCGACGAACTCGCCCGGCAGGTGCTCCTCGCGTGCGTCGAGCGCTCCGGCGTCGACCCCGAGGCCGTCGACGACGTGATCCTCGCCGAGTCGCTGGCCGGCGGCGGGGTCCTCGCCCGGCACGCGGCGGTGGCGGCGGGCATGCTCTCCGTCCCCGGCCAGGCGGTCAACCGGCACTGCGCGGGCAGCCTCACCGCGCTGGGCAACGCGGCCGGAGCCGTGCGCGGCGGTGCCGCGCAGGCGGTCGTCGCGGGCGGGACGGAGTCCGCCTCCACGGCTCCCGCCCTGGAGTGGCGGGAGCCCGGCTCGGACCGGACCCGCACCGGCATGGGGCCGACCTTCCCCCACTACGAGGGTGCCAACGACGACGTCACGCTGATCGTGGGCTGGAGCGCCGCCCAGGAGGCGGGCCTGTCCCGGCAGGAACTGGACGCGTGGGCGCTGCGCTCGCACCGCAGGGCGATCGCCGCGATCGACGAGGGCCTCTTCGCCGACGAACTCGTGCCGCTGACGGTCACGCTCGGCGGCGAGCGGGTCGTCTTCGACCAGGACGAGCACCCCCGCCGCGGCACCTCGATGGAGAAGCTCGCCTCGCTGAAGCCGGTGCACCCCGAGATCGAGGGGTTCTCCGTCACGGCGGGCAACGCGAGCGGGATCAACGACGCGGCGGCCGCGCTCATGGTGGTGAGCGCGGAGTACGCCCGCGAGCACGGCCTCGAGCCGCTGGCCCGCATCCACGGCTGGGGCGCCGTGGGCGTCGAGCCGCACCGCACCGGCATGGCCGCCGCCGAAGTGATCGGCAAGCTCCTGACACGCTCCTCGCTCTCCGCCGCGGACATCGCGCTCTGGGAGATCAACGAGGCCTTCGCCTCGGTGCCGCTGGCCGCCTCGCGCGTGCACGGCATCGACGAGGAGAAGATCAACATCCATGGCTCGGGGTGCAGCCTCGGCCATCCGATCGCGGCCTCGGGCGCGCGCATGGTGACCACGCTCGTGCACGCCCTGCGACGTCGGGGCGGTGGCCTCGGCATGGCGGCCATGTGCGCCGGCGGCGGCATGGGCGGGGCGGTGGTCGTGGAGGTGTAGACGGGCCGCGCCCCTGGACACGGGGGTGCGGCGGACCGCCGGGCGGGGGCGACGGAAAGGCCCCCGCCGCCGGTGGGGCGGAGCGTGGCCCGCTCCCGCGCCGCGAGGTCGGCGGGAGCCTCGGGCGCGCCGGTGTACGAAGCGGTGAGGGAACCCGGATCGGGGCATTGTTATTTTGAGATTCCGGGTCTAACGTCACGTTCGAAACCGGCGGGCGCTTTCCTCGGTGAGGAGGAATGCGCCGTGAAGGGTGGAGGGAACGTGCCCGAGTTCACGCACACGGTTCGCAGTCTCACCTATCCGGAATGCCCGCGCTGGCGGGGAGACCGGTTGTATTTCTCCGACTTCTTCACGAACCGGATCCTGTCGGTCTCCCTCTCCGGGGAGGTCCGGTGCGAGGTGGTGGTGCCGAACCAGCCGGGCGGTCTGGGCTTCCTGCCCGACGGACGGCTGCTGTTCGTGTCCGTGAAGGACCGTCGGATCATGCGGCGCGACGGAGCGGAGTCGGTGGTCCACGCGGACCTCTCCGAGGTGGTCCCGCACCACCTGAACGACATGGTCGTCGACGCCGAAGGGCGGGCCTACGTCGGCAACATGGGGTTCGACCTGCGCGGTGGTCGGCCGGTGGCCCCGGCGGACCTGTGGCGGGTCGACCCCGACGGGACCTTCGAGAGGGTCGCCGAGGACCTGGCCTTCCCGAACGGCTCGGTGATCACCCCCGACGGGCGGACCCTGATCGTCGGCGAGTCCTTCGCCAACCGGCTGACCGCCTTCGACCTCGAGGACGGACGGCTCTCCGGGCGCCGGACCTGGGCCCGCTTCGGCGAACCGCCCACCACCACCGACGCCGGTGAACTCATCTCCACCGTCGACGTCTCCGCCGATGGGATCGCACTGGACGCCGAGGGGGCGATCTGGGTGACCGATCCGCCGCACAGGCGCGTCCTGCGCGTGGCGGAGGGCGGCGAGATCCTGGCCGAGCACGTCTTCGACCAGGGGGCCTACGCCTGCGCCCTGGGCGGTCCCGGCCGCTCCACCCTGTACGTCTGCCTCGCGCCCACCTGGGACGCGACCGAGGCGGCCGCCCTGAGCGGCGCGTCGATCGTGCAGATCCCGGTCGACGTCCCCGGCGCCGGCATTCCCTGAAAGTCCGCGGAACGGGTCGTCGCGGAACTCTCTCGAAAGAAATCCGGCAGAGCCGAACATTCGAAAGAAAGGTGTGCGAAATGTCGAGCACGGAACCTCAGAAGATCAGCGTCGTCCTCTTCCTCAAGCGCAAGCCGGGAACGACGAAGGAGGAATTCGCCGCCCATTACAACCGCATCCACGCCAAGATGGCGCAGGACTGTTTCGGGCACCTCTACGACAGCTACACGCGCAACCTGGTCCGCTCCTCCGGCGAGCACGCCAGCACCTCCGACACCAACGCCTCCGTCGGTGACGACCCGTACGACGCCATCACGGTGATCACGTTCCGGGACCGGGAGGCGCTCGCCGGGATGCAGCGCCTGGTCCAGGACCCGGACCAGCTCGCCGCCTTCCTCGACGACGAGGACAAGTTCCTCGACCGCTCCTCGAAGATGGCGTTCATGTGCGACCAGTACGCCTCGGAGCCCGTGAGCGGCTGACCCGACGGACGTCGGCCCCGGCGGAAGCGTTTCTGCGGTCCTGCCGGGGTCGAGGCGGCACTCGCGCACGGGGACGGGAGCACCCGTGCGCGGGACGCGGCGGCCCGTGTCGTCGTACCGCCGCCCACCCGGTACCTCCTCGTCCGTCGACACACGCGGCGTCGACGGACGAGGA
>NZ_JBHSOA010000037.1:22006-65579 GCF_042655885.1 Streptomyces chlorus | reverse complement strand
GGACGTGGGCGCCCCTCGACGCCTGTCCGCGCCTCCGGATCAGCCCGACGTGACCTGCTCGGCGGGCCGGTGGACCGTGCGCGACAGGAACTTGTGCAGGGCGTCGAAGAAGACGTCGGGACGTTCGAGCATCGGGTAGTGACCGCATCCCTCCAGCGGCACCAGCGTCGCGTCGTGGAGCCGCTCGTTGAGCCACCGCGCGCCCTTGAGGGAGAAGATCTTGTCGTCGGCGCCGATGAGTTGCAGCACCGGCTGCCGCACGCGCGGGACGTGCGCCACCAGATCGGTCTCCATCAGCGCCACGCACACCGCGGCACCCGCCCACGAGGGCATGCGCATGGAGAGCGTGGTGAGCCATTCGAGCAGGTGCGGGTCGGGCGGGGAGGCGAACGCGTTGGCGATGCCCTCCCGTCGCGAGGTCATGCGGCCGTTGAGCTCGCCCTCGAGCAGGGTGGGCAGCAGGCTCGACGCGGGCAGCCCGAAGGGGAACTCCTCGCTGCGCGTGGTGCGCACCGCGTTGGAGCACACGAGGACCAGTTGACGCACCCGCTCGGGGGCGGTCGCGGCGAGCTGGAAGCCGACCTGGCCGCTGAAGGACCAGCCGACGATCGTGGCCGACGCGATCCCGAGCGCGTCCAGCACGGCCGCCACGTCCTGCGCGAGCCGCGGGACGTCGTACCCGCTCAGCGGTCGGTCCGAGAGTCCGTGACCGCGCGGGTCCACGCAGATCGCGCGGTAGCCGGCCGCGGTCAGCCGCTGGACGGTGCCGTCCCACGTCTCGTGCGCCATGCCGAACCCGGGCAGCAGCACGACGGGCTCGCCCTCGCCCAGGTCCTGGACGTGGAGCCGGACTCCGGGCTCCACCTCGATGTGGCCGATGTACATCAGTACCGCTCCTGCCTCGTGGTGTGTCGTGCCCCCGTCTCGACGCGGGGGGCGCGCGGGTCGCCGTTCGCCCACCACGTCGCGGGTGCGGTGCGGCGGGCGTCGCCGGTCACCGCTACCGGCCTATCTCGTCGGGCCCCAGGCCCGCCTTCTTGGGGTGCGGGAGCGGATGGTGCAGCGCCGGGGCGTCCCATCCGGCGGTCTCGCGGACCTCCTCGACGGCCTTGCGGTAGGCGGCGACCAGGGTGTCCTCGCGGTCGTAGCTGAAGGTGTCGACGAAGGCGATCTGGGAGTCGACGTCCGGCGGCGTCTCCTGGAGCCAGGCGACCGTCTCGCGGATCTGGTCCTCGGCCGACAGCACCTCCTGGTAACCCAGCAGGGTCTTGGCCTTCGTGTTGTCGAAGATGGTCTGCGGCGAGTAGTCGCGCAGCGGGATCAGGCTCGCCTGGACGGGGCCGGACAGCTCCGCGGGCAGCGAGGCAATCTCGATGTGGCCGCCGGCCGCCTGGGCCACGACGTCCACCCACTGACGCCACGAGTACTGGGTGTCGTCGGCGGCGTTGAACGCCTCGCCGTCGGCGGCCTCCGGCCGGTCGATGCAGCGCAGCAGCACCTCGGCCGCGTTGCGCGCCCCGCAGCGGCCCAGGATGCCCAGCCCGCCGTCGGGCAGGATCATGAACGGCCTGCGGTCCTGCATCCGCTTGAGGACCATCCACTCGTGCGGGTTCTGGTTGCGCGGACCGTGAATGGCGGGGTAGCGGATCACGGTGCCCCGGAAGTCGCCGTCGCGGGCGCGGCCGAGCACCTCGCGCTCGGCGGCGAGCACCTTGCCGGCGAAGGACGAGGCCTCGCCCCCCGTGTCCGCCAGCGGGCCGTCCTCGCGGGTGGGCAGCACCGCGCCGGGGGGACGCTGCTCGGTCCAGCCCAGGACGTTCTTGTAGGAGGGGACGCCGCCGACGGCCACGAACTGCTTGCAACGCTTGGCGAACCACTCGGCCAGGGTCTTGACCCGCCCGTACATGCACGCCACGACGTCGAACTGCTCGCCGGAGAGCGCTTCCTCGATCGTCTCGCGGAAGTGCGGGTCGCCGTGGATGTGGCGGACCTCGGGAAGCTCCGGGGGCTCGTGGACCCCGCGGTGGAAGAGCGTGACGTCGTGACCTCGGTCCAGCAGGCCCTGTACGACGTGCGGACCGGTGGGCCCGGTTCCTCCGACGACGAGCACCTTCATGGTGTCTGCCTCTCGTGAAGCACCCCGAGGGGTGGCCTTGGTCTGTCGCTTCCGGGGACGTGCCGGGACGTGTGCCGACAGGTCCGCGGGGCGGGCGCCGGACGCGGGGTGTGGCCGGACGGGCGGGCCGTGACGGCCCCGGGCGTTTCGAGGGCGTCGACCGCGGTGGCTCCCGCACTCCTCGCCGGTTCGTGCGACGGTGCGTCGGATACGAGATAATAGACACGCAATCTCATTAAGGCAATGGTGCGCGGAGCCTGTCGCGCCCGTGACATGCGACGGGCTCCGCTTGTTGGTGTCGAGGCACCGGCAGTGGGTGGAGCCCGGGGTGAGGATGAGGCCCTCCGGCCGTGGGGCGGGGGGCGAGAGGCTGACGGGTGGGGTGCTCGCCCCGAATCCCATGCCTGGAAGGTCGACGTTCAGGTTTCGTCGGGCCTCGGCAAGGTGCGCCGAAGGCGACCTTGCGGCGTGCGGTCCGGTCGGCGGTCACGCCCGGGCCCGTAGCTCGACGCCCCTGTCCGCCGGTGCGGAACTGGGCGGGTGGCCCTCGTGGGTGACGGGGGCGGTCCGGCGTTCGGGTTCATTCGGTGAGGGTGCGGGATCGATCGGCGCGAGGTGTCGGGCGCGATGGCCGGAAGGGGGGTGGAGTGGTCGCGGGCCGGGCGTCACGGCCGATCGTGGCGGGCGCGCGTCTTGACAGTCGGCTGTGCCGCGACGGTATCTTTTGAGACTCAGGGAGTCATAAATGGTGGGAGAGTGATCCGGAATTCCATGAGCGACATCCTCGTCGACACCGAAGGAAAGACTTCGGTGTTGACCCTCAACCGGCCCGAACACCACAACTCGGTCGGCGGCGCGCTCTTCGGCGAGCTGATCGAAGCCGCGGAGGCCGCGGACGCCGACCCGGACGTCCGGGCGATCGTCGTGACGGGCGCGGGTTCCTCGTTCTGCGTCGGCCTCGACGCGAAGACACTCATGGACAACGGCCCGTCCGGGCTGGACGTCGGCGAACTGGGCACCGACGGTGCCGCGGGCAGGACCGGGAACCCGATCCTGTCCTACGAGGCGCGCCGGGTGGACCACCTGGGCGTGGGGCGCTGGGTCGCCCGCTTCACCCAGTTGGGCACCCCGACGGTCGCGGCGATCAACGGTGCCGCCGCGGGAGGCGGGTTCGCGCTGGCCATGCTGCACGACATCAGGGTCATGTCGCGCACCGCCAAGCTGGTGACCGCGTTCCCCTCCCTCGGCCTCACCGCCGAGATGGGGCTGAGCTGGGTTCTGCCTCGCATCGTCGGCCAGTCGAAGGCCTTCCGGGTCCTGACCAGGGGCACCCCCATCGGTGCCGAGGAGGCGCTCGACCTCGGGCTGGTGGACGCCGTGGTCGAGCCCGACGAACTCCTCGACGCCGCGCTCGAGTTCGCGCGTCCGTTCGCGGACGTCTACGACCGGTCGGTGCGCACCACCAAGCGGCTGCTCCAGCAGGGGGCGGAGAGCACGCTCATGGAGCAGTTGGAGCGCGAGTGGTTGGCGCAGCGGCTGCTGATGACCGACCCGCGGATGGCGGAGGCCGTGGAAGGTCTCCGCCGCCGACTCGGCAAGTAGGCGACGGGCGCGGTCCGCGGGCCGGGCCGCCGCGAAAGGGTCCACCGAGCGGATCAGTGGACCCTTTCGCACGTCGGGGATGCGGACGCGGAGCCCGGGGGTGCGATGCCGACACCGGCATACGAGGGCCGGCCCCAAGGGCCCGGGGCACCCAAGGGGCGGCGCGGATCGGGCGAGCTCGCGGGGTGTCCCGCATCGGCGCCCCGCGGGTCCGCCCGACGACGACGAGGGTCCGCCGACATGTGTCGGCGGACCCTCGGGAGCGGCCCCCGTCCGCCACGACGTCCGTCCTCGAGGCGTAGGGCGCCTCGTCTCGGCCGCCGGGCGCGCCCGGCGGCCGAGAATCACCGCCCGCCCTCGTCCAGGAGCGCGACCAGGGCGTGGGTGTCCTGGTAGAAGACGTCCAGCTCCACGAGCTTGCCGTCGCGCACCCGGTAGAGCTCCAGCACCCGGGTGCTGAGCTCCTTGCCGGTGGTGCGGGAGGCGAGTCGGATGCCCACGTCGGCCAGGGCGCGGTCCGGCCCGGCGTCGGTGACCCGGACGCTCTCGATGGAGAGCGCGAAGAGTTCGTTGACCTGGCGCAGCAGGCCGCGCAGGCCGCGCGGGCCGTGGTGCTGTCCGCGGTAGGGGAGGCTGGCGGGCTCGTTGGCGACGAAGTCCTCGGCGACGAGCTCGAAGGCCTGGCGGGCGGTGGCCGGATCGCCGATCCGGGTCATGAACTCGCTGAGGGTGTCCCGGGCGCTGGTGGTCACTTCTGTGTTTCCTCTCGGAGCAGGCGGCGGAGAACTTTTCCGGTGGGGGAGGTGGGGAGCACTTCCACGAAGCGGTAGTGGCGGGGGATCTTGTAGGCGGCGAGCAGTTCGCGGCAGTGGGCGTCGAGGGCCTCCTGGTCGGCGTCGCCGACGACGACCGCGGTGACCTTCTGGCCCCAGTAGTCGTCGGGCGTTCCGACGACGGCGACCTCGCGCACCCCGGGTGCCTGGAGCAGGACGTTCTCGACCTCGGCGGGGTAGACGTTCATGCCGCCGGTGAGGATGAGGTCGGAGCGGCGGTCCGCGAGGTAGAGGTAGCCGTCCTCGTCGAGGTGGCCCATGTCGCCGGAGGTGACCCATCCGTCCCTGACGGAGTTCTCCGGCGCGGGCACCGAGCCGTTGAAGCCGCTGGTCATGATGATGCCCTGGAGGTAGACGGTGCCCACCTCGCCCGCGGGGAGCTGCCGGCCCTCCTCGTCCAGGATGCGAATCGAGGAGGCGAAGTGCGGCAGTCCGGCCGAACCCTCGCGGCCGTCGCTCTCGTCGCCGCGCAGCAGCGCGAGCATGCCCAGCTCGGAGGCGCCGTACAGCTCGGTGAAGTCGACGTGCGGGAACCGCTCGGTGGCCGCCTTCTTGAGTGTGGGCGCCAGAGCGGCCCCGGTGACGAAGGCGGTGCGCAGGTCGGGTGCCTCGCCGGGGTGCTGGAGCGCCGCGGCCAGCATGGTGGGGACCATGAACATCTGGGTGACGCCCTGGCGCGCGCAGTCCCGCCAGATGTTCTCCGGGTCGAACTTCTCGTGCAGGACCACCTTGGCCCCGGCCTGCACGGAGGCGAGCGCGAAGTTGAAGGCGGCGTGCGCGAGGGGCGCGTTGACGAGGAAGGTGTCGTCCGAGCGGTAGCGCAGGTCCAGCGCCATGTGGAGGGCCTGGAGGCTGATGTTGCGCTGGCTGTTGGGGAACATGCGCGGCAGGCCGGTGGTGCCGGAGGTGAAGCGGACCCAGTAGGGCGAGGTCTCCTCGACGTCGGCCTCGTGCACGACGTCCGGTCGGCCCCGGTCGATGACGTCCAGGACGGTGGGACCGGCCGCGGAGATCGTCAGGTCGGCCCCGGCCTCGGATATCTGGAAGGCGATCTCCTTGGGCGAGTTCATCGGGTTGAGGGGGAGCACGACCATGCCCGCCCGCGCGATGCCGAACATCATGGCGAAGGTCTCCGGCAGGTTCGTGGCGCTGAGCGCCACGACCGCGCCCGGTCGGAGACCGCTGCGCAGGAGTCCGTCGGCCGCCCGGTCGGCGAGGCGGTCGAACTCGAGCCAGGTGAGCGTGCGATCCCCGCAGATCACGGCCGTCTCGTGCGGCCGGCGGCGTGCGCTCAGCCGCAGGATGCGCTCGACCAGGAGCCGACGCCAGGGCGGGGGCCGGTCGCCGTACTCGGGCACGTAGTCCCACGAGGACGGCTTCCAGTCACCGTCGAGCTGTGCATCGTGGCCCATTCCCACTCCCCACTTCCGTGTGCCTCGGTCGCCGGCCGCTCGCGCGGCAGTCGCGCCGCCGCCCCGACCGCCGCGGCGCCCGTCGGGGCGGCCGGAGCGGCGTGGGCGGCGTCGTTCCCCGACGCCCCACAGTTTTGATTTTGTGCGTCTCATTATAAAGACCGCGGGTGGCGGGTCAACGGATGTGACGTCCAGCCTTTAGACATTGCCCGTCTCGAAACAGTAGTATGTGTCGGAGAGGTGGGGGCGTGGCGGTGGACGGGAAGTCCCGGTCCACCGCGGCGCATCCGGCCGACGCCGACCGGCGGGGCCGGGCGACGCGCGCGGAACCGGCCCTTTCGGGGGGACCGCGAGTGCCGCATCGAACCGCGAACCGGGAGGGGAAACATGTCCGTTGCAGCGTCCGAGGAGTACCCCCTGGTGCCCGTCGAGGTGTCGGACGAGGAGTGGTGCGCGTGGGCCAACACGCTGCCCTTCGCGATCGGCTTCGACGTGCGTTGCCTGCGACTCGTCGACGGGGCGGGGGAGTTCGTCGCCGGGAGCAGCCCCATCCCGGTCAATCCCAACGGCGCCGTGCACGGCGGGGTGGTGGCCGCGGCCGTCGACCACGCGCTCGGCGTCACGTGCGTGCGGGCGGTGAAGGCGGGCGACGGCATCGCGACCGCCTCGCTCACCATCGACTACTACCAGCCCTGCGAACTGCCCATGAGGCTGTCCGTCTCGGTCCGGCGCTCCGGGCGCAGCGTGGTCTTCGCGCAGGTGCGGGTGACCGACACCGACGGCGAACTGCGGGCGGAAGCCAGTGGCGTGATGTCGGTGCGCCGCAGCCGGGAGGCCCGCCGCGCGCTGGAATACTCACGGGGGCCGAACCGGTGACCGGCGGGACGGCGCGATGTGCGAGTGTGGCGAGCGGACCGGGGTGGACGCGCTGGAGCGGGCCGGCCGGCCGCGAGGCGCGCGCACCGCGCACGTGCCGCCGACGACGATGTGACCGGGTGCACGGCGGGAGTCATTGGCGAGACTCGCCGTATCATGGCCGCACCACCCCTTCCAGAAACGGAGAGTCTCCAAAGTGACAGGGTCACGACATCAGGACGCCAACGGCGAGGGAAAGCGGCCGCTCGGGCGGCCGCGTCGGGTGATCGACCCGGATGCGCTGGCGACCACTGTCGCCAAGCTCTATGCGGAGGAGGGGCACGACGGAGTCAGTGTCACCGCGGCGGCGGACCGACTGAACGTCTCACGCGCCACGCTGTACCGCACCTACCCCACCAAGGAACACATCATCGCGGTGCTCTTCGAGCGGAGCACCAAGGAGCTCACCGAGGCGGCCGAGAAGATCGTCGCCGGTGAGGACACGCCGCGGGAGAAGCTCGAAGCCCTGATCACGCTCCAGGTCGACGCCGCCGTGCGCATGCGGGGCTACCTGCCGGTCTTCTTCGGCGGCGGTGGGCTGCCCCAGGACTCCTACGAGCGCTGGCGCTCCTTCAGCCGGCACTACGAGAGCCTGTGGGTCAAGGTCCTCAAGGACGCCATTAAGGACGGCCTGCTGGTCGAGGCCGACCCGGTGGTCACCGCCCGACTGCTGCTCGGCCAGTGCCTGTGGGTCTCCCGTTGGTACCGCCCCGGCAGCAAGTACACGCGCAAGGTGATCACGGAAGCCGCGCTCGCCCTGCTGCCGCAGGCCCCGCCCCGGGGGCCCGAGGGGGTCGGACCTCAGGAGTCCTGAGGCCGACCCGTCTCGAGCGCCTTCAGGCCGGCCCGCGCCATCCGCAGCATCAACTCGTGCGACCCGGCCGGCCGCCGGGTCTCCGGCGGACGCAGGGCCTCCGCCAGCAGCATGGTCTGGACGGCCCTGGAGGCGATCAGCAGTTCCTCGCGCGAGCGGCCGGGGTAGCTGCGGTCGAGGCAGTCCACCCACCGGTCCGAGAAGCGGCGCAGCCGGCGCACGTGCTCGCCCCGGTAGGGGTCGGCCAGCGAACGCTGCTCCCGGACCCAGATCGCCGCCAGCATCTCGTGACTCGTCGCCAGCTCGATGAAGCCGCGCAGCAGGGACTCCAGCTCCTCCTGCGGATCGTCCCCGGGCCTGCCGGAGCGGACCAGGAGCTCGTCCAGCACCCGGCTGAAGAGCGCGGCCAGGATCTCGTCCTTGCCGGAGAAGTAGCGGTAGATCGCCGAACCGCTGGTCCCGGCAGCCCTGCCGATGTCGTCGACCCCGACGCCGTCGAAGCTGCGTTCGAAGAACAGGCGTTCGGCTGCCAGCAGGATCTCTTGATGACGGGGCATGGCGGAGATTCTACGAGACCCCCGGGACGGGCCGCCCGCCGCGCTCACAGGCCGAGCGACTTGGCGATGATGGACTTCATGACCTCCGAGGTACCACCGAAGATACGGGTGACGCGCGCGTCCGCGTACAGGCCGGCGATCGGGTACTCGTTGATGTAGCCGTAGCCGCCGTGCACCTGGAGACACTTGTCCACGACACGCTGCTGCATCTCCGAGACGAACAGCTTCGCCCGCGCCGCGTCCGCCGGGGTGAGCATGCCGCGGTCGAGCGCCTCGATGGACTGGTCCACCAGCGCCTGACCCGCCGCGATCTCGGTGGCGCACTCGGCCAGGACGAACTTGGTGTTCTGGAAATCCTGCAGGCGCTTGCCGAAGACGCTCCGCTCCTGGGCGTACGCGGTGGCCAGTTCCAGCGCCCGCACGGCCGAAGCCATTCCCGCGACGGCGATTGTCAGCCGTTCCTGGGCCAGGTTGTGCGCCAGATAGCCGAAGGCCTTCCCCTCCTCGCCCAGCAGGTCCTCGACCGGGACCCGGATGTCGGTGAAGGACAGCTCCATGGTGTCCTGCGCGCGCAGACCGATCTTGTCCAGCTTGCGCCCCACCTCGAAACCGGCACTGCGGGTGTCCACGACCAGGATCGAGAGCCCCGCGCGCCGGTCGTCCTCGGTGGCCGGGGAGGTCCGACACACCACCAGCACCCGGTCCGCGTTGGCGCCCCCGGTGATGAAGGTCTTCGCCCCGTTCAGGACGTAGTGGTCGCCCTCCCGCCGCGCCGTGGTCCGGACCCCGGCCACGTCCGAACCCGTCCCGGGCTCGGTGATCGCCAGGGCCAGCACCAGCTCGCCGCGGGCCACGGCCGACAACCACCGCTCGCGCTGCTCCGGCGTGCAGTAGCGCAGCAGGTACGGCAGGCACACCTCCGAGTGCACCCGCAGGGAGCCCAGGTTGGCGTCGCCGAGGATCGTCTCCTCGATGAACACCGCGTTGAACTTGTAGCTCGTCGCGCCCGCCCCGCCGTACTCCTCCGGCACCTGGAGCCCCACCAGGCCCTGACGGGCCGCCTTGGTGTACAGCTCCCGGTCCACCAGGCCGAGCTCGGCCCACTCCTGGTAGTACGGCTGGATCTCACGCTCCACGAAGGTGCGCACCGAGGCGCGGAAGGCGTCGTGGTCCTCGTCGAAGAGTGTGCGTCTCACGGATGTGCTCCTCGTGTTCTCGCCGGTCGCCCGGCATCGCATAGGGGTTCCAGGGACGGGCGGCGACGCGCGCACCCGTCAGGACAGGGGCGCGACGCGCTCCCACAGACCGGCGCCGCCGGCCCGTACCGCGGCACCGGTCAGCCGGACGTCCCAGTCGTGCATCGAGCCGAAGTCGGCACGCCAGGCCAGGACCGGCTTGGTCAACAGGTGCAGCGGATGCTCCGCGGTCGTCCCGATCGCCCCCAGCACCTGATGGGCCGAACGCACCACCAGGGACGAGGCGTGCCCGACCCCCGAACGGGCGACGGCGATCAGGAACCGGGTGTGCTCGTCGTCCCAACCGTGCACCGACACCGCCTGCGCGGCCGCGTCCGTCGCGGCCCGCGCCAAGGAGACCTCGGCGGCGATCCCGACGACCAACTGCTGGACGGACTGGAAACGGCCGACGGGCCGCCCGAACTGCACCCGCTCGTTCGCGTACGCGACCACGAGATCGAGCGCGGCCTCCATCGCCCCGGTCATCTGCGCGCAGCGCGCCAGGCTCCCGCGCAGCGTGTACCGCTCCGCCACCTCCGGAGCCACCTCGACGCCCGCCCGCAGCGCTCGCGGCGCGCACGCGACGTCCGCGCGCGGCAGCCCCGAGAGGTCGTCCCGCGCACGCACCGTCAGGTCCTCGCCCGTCAGGTCCGCGACCCGCCACACCCGGTCGGCCGGGTCGTGCCACAGGGCGACGACACCGTCCGTCCGCCCCGCCCACGGGACGGAGCGGGCCAGTCCGTCGGCGTCCGGGAGGGCCGCGGTACGGATGCCCGCGGGGGCGGACGAGCCCGCCTCGGCCAGCAGCCAGGCGGCGAGCAGGTCGTGCTCGGCCAGCGGCACCGCGGCACCGGCCCCGGCGGCGAGCCCGAGCAGCGCCGTCGAGTCCAGCAGGGTCCCGCCGCTGCCACCGTGCTCCTCGCTCGTCGACAGCAGGGTGAACCCGAGCTTGTCCAACCGCTCCCACAGCGCGCGGTCCAGATCGCTGCGCGCGGCGGGCACGGTCACGGACCGGTGCTTGTCCATGAGTTCGGTGAAGATCTCGACCAGGTCGGGATCGGCGCCGAGCTCCGTCGTCAGCCTGCCTTCGGGTCCAGTCATCAGCGCAGCCCCAGTCCGCGGGCGACGACGCCCGTGAGAATCTCGTTCGTGCCGCCCCGCAGCGTGTACCCGGGACGTTGCAGGAGCGCCGCGTCCAGCAGCACGCGCACCTCCTCCGCCAACACTCCGTTGGCGGCGAGCGTGGCCACGTACTCGGCGATGTCGCCCTCGGTGGTCGTGCCCAGCAGCTTCACCACCGCCGCGGCGGTGTCCGCGTCCTGCCGCGCCTCCAGCGCGTTCGAGACCGCCAGCGACATCTGCCGCAGCGCGGCCACCCGACCGACCAGCCGTCCGAGCTGCGGGTCCTGCGGCAGGATGCCGTCCGCCACGCAGCCGGTCGCGGCCGCCAGCAGCGCCCAGGTGGACAGGATCCGCTCCGGTCCGCTGCGCTCGTAGCCGAGCTCGGAGGTCACCTGGAGCCAGCCGTCGCCGGCCTGCCCCAGCACCAGGTGGTCGGGGACGAAGACCTCGTCGAGGTGCACCTCGTTGAAGTGGTGCTCGCCGCTCATCGAGACGATCGGCGCGACGGTGACGCCGTCCGAGCCGAGGTCGACGAGGAACTGGCTGAGCCCCGCGTGCCGGGCCCGCTCGTCGAGCGGGGCACTGCGGGCGAGCACGATGAACCAGTCGGCCTGGTGCGCACCCGAGGTCCACACCTTGGTGCCGGTCAGGCGCCAGCCGCCCTCGCACCGGGTCGCCCGCGTCTGGACACTGGCCAGGTCCGAACCGGACTCCGGCTCGGACATGCCGATGCCGAAGAGCACCTCGCCCCGACTGATCCGGGGCAGGAACGTCTGCTTGACCTGCTCGCTCCCGAACCGCAGGAGCGAGGGCCCGACCTGGCGTTCGGCGATCCAGTGCGCGGCCACGGGCGCGCCCGAGGCCAGCAGTTCCTCCGTCACGACGAAGCGTTCCAGGAACGTCCTGCCCTGCCCGCCGTACTCCTTCGGGACGACCATCCCGAGCCAACCCCGCCGGCCCAGCTCGCGGGTGAACTCGCTGTCCCAGCTCGTGAGCCAGGTGTCCACGCGGGGAACGAACGTTCCGGCGGCAGCCTGCTCGGCCGTGAACGCGCGCACCTCGGCGCGCAGGGACCGCAGCAGCGGGCCCTCGCCCACGACCGGGGGAACGAGTTGATTTCGCATGTCGACCTCCCGTCACATGTGTTGTGGAGAGCGGTGCGCGACGCCGTTGGACCGACGGCGCGCACCGCGTTTCTCGAGCGTCTCGGCGTCCGGCGCCGGGCGCGGGAAGGTCAGAGCCTTCCGGCCTCGGGCAGCACCCGCTCGGTGAGTGTGTCGATGATCCGCCTGCGGTCCGCGGGGTTCGAGGCGGCGATCTGGAAAAGGACGTGCTCGACGCCGGCCCGCGCGTACTGCGCCAGTCGCTCCAGCACCCGCTCGGGCGAGCCGAGCAGCAGGTAGCGGTCGGCCAGGCCCGAGAAGTCCTGGGCGTAGGTGGCGCTCACCGCGGCGATGCCGGTGGCGCGCGCCCAGGCGTCGTCCTCGTCGACGGCAGTCCAGGCCAGCAGTGCCCCGCCCGGCGGGCGGGTGGTGCGGCCCTGCGCCTCCGCGTGCGCGCGCACCTTCGCCAACCCCTCGCGGACCCGGGGCGGATCGAGCAGGTACGGCATCCAGATGTCGGCCCACCGTCCGGCGCGGCGCAGTGCTCCCTCGCCCCGGCCGCCCATCCAGACGGGGGGTCCGCCGTGCTGTGCGGGCGTCGGCCGCAGGGCCACGCCGTCCAGCGCGGTGAACTCGCCGTCGAAGGTGACGGGCTCGCCGGGGGCGAGCTGCCGCAGGAGCGCGAGCGTCTCGTCCAGCCGACGAAAACGCTCGTTCACATCCACCCCGACCGCGGCGAACTCGGCCGGGTATTCCCCGCCTGCGCCCACCCCGAGGTCGAGCCGTCCGCCGCTGACCACGTCGAGCGCCGTGGTCAGCTTCGCGAAGAGCGCGCCGGGGTAGACGGGGGCGAGGGCGATCGAGGTGACCAGCCGGACCCGGTTCGTTGCCCCCGCCGCGGCGGCCAGGGCGACGAACGCGTTGGGTGTGGGGCCGTGGAAGAAGACGTGCTCGCCGCAGCCGACGAAGTCGAAGCCCGCCTCCTCGGCGTGCCTGGCCTCGTCGGCTGTGTCGGCCAGTCCGCTGATGCTCAGTCCGATGCGCATGGCCCGGGGCCCTCGCTTCCGTGGATCACTCGAGTGTGGCCATGGCTTCCCGGCACACCCACCGCAGGTCCTCCTTGGCGAGGGCGGACTCGACCTGGGCGACCTCGGCGGCGCGCTCGCTGGCGCGCTCCTCGTCCTGCCCGGTCACCGCGCGCACCACGGCGTCGCGGGCCAGCCGGTTGACGGCCCGGGGGTCGTCCTCGTCGTCGGCGGCGGGGCGGCTCTCGCCCCAGGAGTCGAGCAGTGTCTCCAGGGCCGCGGTGTCGCGGGCCACGGGGTCGCCGTCCAGGATCCGCTGCCGCAGCTCGACCAGGGCGTGCGCGGCGGCGACGACCTGCACCTTCGCGTACGGGTCGGTGACGGCGGGGGCGATGTTCTCCAGGAGGGACCTGTGCACCGCGTCGAGGAGTTCCTCGGACCTCATCCAGATCATCGGGTGCCTCCCTCGGCTCCGGAAGCCAGTGCGTCGGTGATTCGGACCATCGCCGGCTCCACGGCGGTGGAGGCGTTGGCGACGGAGAGCAGACGCAGGTCCGAGGTGGTTCCCCGGGCCAGCGCGGCGGCCGAGGCCATGCCCACGTACACCACCTTGACCAGCTCGACGAGCTGCCAGAACAGGATGCGTCGGGGGTCGATCTCGTAGCCGGTCAGCTCGGTGTACCGCTCGGCCGACGGGCCGTTGATGCGGCACCAACCGGCGAGGGCCTTGTTGCGGGTGAAGGCGACGTCGGCGAGCGGGTCGCCGATGAACGAGCGTTCCCAGTCCAGGACGCCGGTGATCTCGCCGTCCCGCCAGAGCAGGTTCGACAGTCGGTAGTCACCGTGCACGAGGGCCCGGGGGTACTCGGTCGGCGCGTGCTCCTCCAGGACGTCGAGCACCCGGCGCAGCAGGGGCCGGGGGGACAGCTCGACCTCGGCGAACCGTTTCCGCCAGTGCCGGACCTCGTCCCCGGCCCCGGTGCCCACCCCGCCCGGCCCGCAGGGCAGGCCCTCGACGGGCAGGGTGTGGACCCGGGCCAGCATCTCCGTGAAACGGTCCAGGACCGCCTCGCGGGTTCCCGCCTCCTCGAACCGCGCCGAGGAGTGCACGAAGGCCTCCCCGCCGACGAACTCCGCGACGACGAAAGGACGGTCGAGGACGTCCGGATCGGATTCGTGCAGGTGCACCCGCGGAACGGGGACGTTCGAGTCGGCCAGGGACCGGTAGACGTCGGCCTCGAAGCCGATGTCGTAGGGAGCCAGCGGACCGCCCGTCGGCTCCCGGCGCAGGATGAGCCGGCCCGGCCCGTCCGCCGTCCTCGTGGTGACGGTGTACGTCTCGAAGGAGAGACCGCCGGAGAGGCGGTCCACCGAGACGACCTCGTGCACCCCGAGTTCGGGCAGACGGGACAGGACGATCTCCCGCACGCGTTCGGTGAAGCGGGACTCGCTCATGGGATCAGGCCTGCCAGCGCGGGCGGGGCGGGATGACGCTGTACTCGCACACGCCGACCCCGCGCTCGCCGGTCTCCTCGACCTCGAAGGCGACGAAGGGCTCGTAGCAGTCGAAGCGGTTCTCGAGGTCGTTCTCGCCGCGGTCCCACAGCTTGATGGTGCCGTAGTGCTCGGTGGTACGGACGTTGAGGACCTCGCCGTCGGCGAGCTCGATGCGGTACCCGAAGGAGGACTGGGTCCGCAGGTCGCCCACGACGGGGACCATCTCGGCGGACTTGACCTCGCGGGAGCCGTCCTTGTCGGAGACGAAGCCGGCCACGACCGCTTCCTGGTCACCGGTGGTCTTGGTGGCGGTGATGCCCATGAGGCTGATGTGGCGCTCGGGCAGCGAGATCGAGGGCCAGAAGTGGGCCTGGCGGTCGGGGCGCTGCGAGTCGGCCCACGGGGACTCCTCGGAGAACCGGGTCGACCAGCTGCGGTCGCGGAAGCCGAAGGAGTCGATCTGGCGCACGTCGCCGCGGTTGGGGCCGTGGCGGAGCTCGACGGTGCCGGTGACGGCCAGCGCCTGCTCCCAGTGACCACCGTGGACGACGGCGGTCTTGCCGACGTTCTTCATCGGGTCGCGCTCGAAGTTGTCGTAGTTGAACGCCTGGAAGCGACCGGTGAAGGTCAGGTCGAAGGCGAACCGGGTGCCGTCGAGGCGGATGCGGATCTCCTCGAAGGGCCGCACGACCTCGTAGGAGATGCGCTCGTCACCGAAGGAGGTGATGCCGCCCTGGCCGGCGTCGAAGGGGATCTTGTTGCCGTACCACTGGTGCTCGCCGTCGATGACGTAGAAGGCGGTCAGACGGGCGTAGCCCTTGTTGGTGAGGTGGAAGTGGTTGATGCCGTGGACGTTCGCCTCGGGGTCGACCACGCTGACCCAGAACGTGTCACCCCAGAGCCCGTCGAATCCGGGAGGGCAGAGGTGGGTGCCTTCGTCCGCGGGGGTCAGGCCTTCAGGAATCAACGCCGACATGATCTGTCCCATCTTTGTGAGTCACTGAATCTCAATAGTATGTGCTGGTTGCCCCGGGGTCAACGGTCCGTGTGGACTCGGGTGCCGCTCGGTGACGAGCGCCGGGGGAGCACGGGGCGGCCCGTCGGGCGGGCCGGCCGGGGTTGCGGGCGGGGTGCGCCGCGAAGGGGCGCACCCGTGGGGGCGGGAGGCCCCGGGGGCGGGTCCGGTCGCGTCCGGGCGTGTGGCGCCGGACGTCGACGGTCGGTGGCCGACGGTCGCCGAGGTTGGTGGTCGGTGGCCGGTCGGTCGGCCGGTCGGTCGGGCGCGCGCGGGGCGCGTCAGCGGAAGTCGGACCAGTGGCCGTGCGGGGTCCAGCCGAGCGCGAAGGGCAGGTCGATGGTGCAGACCGGGCCCTTGGTGATGTCGTCGGTGTCGAAGATGAGGTACTGGCCGCGCTTGTCGGCCCACCAGGAGACGGGGACGATGATGTAGCCGTCGCCCTCCGGGGAGTCCGGGCGCCTCGGCGCGAACGTGGCCTCCAGCACCGCGGCCGGCTCGCCCGAGCGGATCTGGTAGACCTGCTCGCTCATGGTGTGCATGTCCGTCACCACGAGGCTGTTCATCGACATGCCCTTGCGCTTGACGACACCGCCGACCTGGAAGCCGAAGCGGTAGCCCTTGCCGTAGAACCGCTCGTCCACCTTGGGCAGTTCGCTCGGACGGTCCGAGAGCTGCTCGCTGGAGGTCGCGCCGGTGGCGAGGTCGACGGTCCAGCGTCCCAGGAAGCTCTTGGCGACCGAGAAGAAGAGTGCGACCTCCTCGCCCACCTTGAGGTCCTGCTCGAAGGGGAAGGGCGGCCGGTTGAAGACGGGGGCGTCCAGCGTGAGCTTGCCGTTCTCCACGTTGGCCGACATCGTGTGCATGACGTACTGCGGGGGCAGATCGGTCTTGATCCACCGGACCTTGCCCTGGATGTCGTCGCGCGGGATGAGCGCGAGCGTGATCGGCAGCGTCTCGTCCCAGCCCCAGATGCCCACCTGCCGCTCGCGGACCTGCTGCTGCGAGATGGTGAAGGGCTGGAACGGCATCACGATCCATTCCGGGGTGAGCCAGATGTCGTGCGCCACGGTGTTGTACGGGGCGTCGTCCAGGTCGCGGGACTCCACCCGGCCGTCCGGGTTGATGACGTGGATCGTCACGTAGGGGGCGACGTCCCGGTAGTTCCAGCCGTACAGGGTGCCCGTCTCGTGGTCCCACTTGGGGTGGGCGGCCAGGTCGGCGTCACCGAACGCGGTGGGCAGGTGCACACCCGCGCTGAGCTTGGAGGACCAGGGCACGATGCCCTTGGTGTCCAGCGTGATCGGGTCCAGGGCGATCGGCGGGCCGCCCTGCTCGCTCAGCGCGACGACCTCGCCCGCGAAGGGGAAGATGTTGATGTTGTTGGTGCCCTGCGGGACCCCGCAGGTGAGCGCGTCCCGGGTCACGTCCCCGTAGGCGAAGTCGCGCCAGTCGCCGAAACCGCTGTCGAGCCACTCGAAGACGCCGTGCTGACGGCCCTCCTCGAGCACGTACTTGGGGGTGCGGATCCAACGGTTGCGGAAGTCGGCCCGACCGTTGTCCAGGACCAGGCCCTGGACCATGCCGTCCATGCTCAACAGCGGGTTGGTGCCCTGCTTGGTCGGGCGCTTCCAGGTGGGACCGGTGCGGTAGAACCCCCCGGAAAGCTCCTTGGGGATCTCACCCTGGCTGACGATGCATTCCTCGACCGTGGCTTCGAAGCGCATGGGCGCGAAGGGCCCTTTGAACGCGACCTCGTCCGGAAGCGGGTACCCCATGGTGTACCTCCAGGCTGTGACGGCGGCGCCGCTGGTCGGGCACCGGCGTCCATGTGGACTGTGGTGCGGCGAGGCTAACACCGCGTTTCGCAAGACGTAAACGATCGTTCCGAAAATTCCTCAGAACTGTAGGCCGGAACCGCCTTGGCTGGTAGCTTCGAGAGATCGAACCGACCCACCCTCGCGTGAATGGTCGTTCTCATCCCCAGATTCGTGTCGCGATCGGTCATGCCGCGGCAATCAGGAGGCGTCTTGACTACCCATGCGTTCACCGGCGAGCAGCAGGACTTCGTGGAAGCCGTGAGGGACTTCTGCCGACGCGAGTGCGGCACCCGTGAACAGCGCGACGCGCTCACCGACGGCGGCGAGGAGCAGCACAACGCGGAGCTGTACGCCAAACTCGCCGCGGTCGGCTACGTCGGCGTCTCGGTGCCCGAGGAGTACGGAGGCAGCGGCGGCGGCCTGATCGACCAGGTGCTGGCCTTCGAGGAGTTGTGGCGGGGCCTGGCACCCGTGCACGGAATGGGCCCCTCGCACACCGTCGCCGGCGTCTACAAGCGTTTCGGCACCGAGGCCCAGAAGGCGGCCGCGCTCGGCGCGATCTGCGAGGGCAAGGTCTACGCCATCAGCATCTCCGAGCCCGAGGCCGGCTCGGACGCGGCGGCCATCACCTGCCAGGCCGAGCGGGTGGAGGGCGGCTACCGCATCACCGGGCAGAAGACCTGGTGCTCCGACGCCCAGCACGCCACCGCCCTGCTGCTGGTCGCCCGCACCTCCCGCGAGGAGCGGCGGCACGACGGACTGACCATGTTCGAGGTCCCGGCCGACGCGCCGGGAGTGGTCGTCCGCCCCATCCCGACCCTGGGCGGCAGCGAGGTCAACGACGTCTTCTTCGACGACGTGTTCGTGCCCGACGAGGCGGTCGTCGGCACCGTGGGCAAGGCATGGCGACAGCTGATGGCCTGCCTGAACGGTGAGCGCATCGTCTGCGCCGCCCAGCAGTTGGGCCTGGCCCGACGCACGCTGGACGACCTCGTCGCCTACGTCAAGGAGCGCCGTCAGTTCGGGGCCCCGGTGGGCAGCTTCCAGGCGGTCGGCCACCGCATCGCCGACCTGGCGATCGAGGTGGAGGCCACTCGGACCCTGGCGCACGACGTGACGCGGCGGGTCGCCGAGGGCATCGGCACGGAGGAGGAGCGGGTGCGCGCCACCTCCATGGCCAAGGTCAAGTCGACCGAGACCGCCAAGCGGGTGGCGCTCGAAGGCGTGCAGCTCATGGGCGGCTACGGCTACAGCATGGAGTTCGAGATGCAGCGCCACCTGCGGCTGAGCATCGCCCCGACCATCTACGCCGGGACGAACGAGATCCAGCGGGACATCATCGCGGGCACGCTCGGACTGCGTAACCGCTGACCGCGCGGGGCACGTCCCGCCGCCCGCACCGGTCCACGGGGGCCGGGTGCGCCGGGCGTGCCCCGTCGACGGCGCCGGCCGACCAGGAGCCCCCTGCCGTGCCGCGTGCGCCGTCCGCCCACCACCGGACAGGCAAGAGAGGAAGGTCGACGTGATGGCAGAGGGATTCGACGAGGAAGGCGACGCCCGGCCCACCGGTCCGCTCACCGGGGTCACCGTGGTCGAGCTCGCCGGGATCGGGCCGATCCCGCACGCGGGCATGCTGCTCGCGGACATGGGCGCGGACGTCATCTGCGTGGAGCGGGCGGGGCCGCCGATCAGCTGGGTGACCCCCACCAAGGACGTCCTGCGCCGCAACCGGCGTTCCATCGTGGTCGACCTGCGCACCCCCGAGGGCGTCGGCGTGGTCGAGAAGCTGGTCGCCCGGGCCGACGTCCTCCTGGAGGGCCACCGGCCCGGGGTCGCCGAACGCCTGGGCATCGGCCCCGAGCGGTGCCACGAGCTGAACCCGGCGCTGGTCTACGGCCGGATGACCGGCTGGGGCCAGACCGGTCCACTGGCCGCGCGCGCCGGTCACGACATCGGGTACGTCGCCGTGACGGGGGCGCTCACCCCGGGCCCCGAGGGGACCCGCCCCTTCCCGCCGGCCAACCTGCTCGGCGACTTCGGCGGGGGAGCCACCTACCTCGTCATGGGTGTCCTGGCCGCCCTGTGGGAGGCGGGACGCTCGGGCCGGGGACAGGTGGTCGACGCGTCGATCGTCGACGGAGCCGCCTCGCTCACCTCCATCCTGCACGGGCTGATGGCCTCCGACCTGTGGACCGACGTGCGGGGTGCCAACCGGCTGGACGGCGCGGCCCCCTGGTACGACACGTACGCCACCAGCGACGGGAAGTTCGTCGCCGTGGGTGCGCTGGAGCCGAAGTTCTACGCGGAACTGCTCCAGGTGCTCGGTCTGGAGGGCAAGGTGCCCGACCGCGCCGACGTCTCCGCCTGGCCCGAGATCCGCGCGGCCCTCACCGGGGTGTTCGCCGGACAGACCCAGAGCCACTGGACCGAGCTGTTCATGGACAGCGACGCGTGCGTGGCCCCGGTGCTCTCGCTCACGGAGGCCCGCGAGCACCCGCACCTGCGGGAGCGCGAGGTGTTCATCGAGGTGGGCGGCGTCTCGCAGCCGGCTCCCGCACCGCGCTTCTCCCGGACCCCGTCCGGCACGCCCCGCGCACCCCGGGAGAGGGGCGCCCACACGCGGGAGATCCTGGAGACGTTCGGGATCGCCGAGGTGGACGAACTGCTGCGGGACGGGATCGTCTTCGAGACGTTGACCGAGACGAACTCCCCCGAAGGCTGAGACGTGGAGGGCCGGGGGCGCGGAGACGCGCTCCCGGCCCTCGCGCTTCCGGCGCGGGAGGTGCCGGACGGGGCGGCGAGGAACCGCGCAGGTCGGCGGGGAAGACGAGGACCGCAGGAAGAGCAACAGGAGCAGCAGGGGTCCCGGGTTCTCCGGAGCCGCAGGACCGACGGGCGGCCGTGACGGCGGGTACGCAAGGGTGCCGGGCGCACGGCCCGCCCGAGGTGAGTCGCACACGGCACGCGCCGTTCGGGCGCGTGCCGAGCACGTCGGAAGGGACATGCCCCATGCGAGCCGTAGTCGCCCGGAACCACGATCCGCGCACCTTCGCCGTCGAGGAGGTGGAGGAGCGCGAGCCGGGCCCCAAGGAGGTGGCGGTCTCGGTCACGCTGGCCGGCGTCAGCTTCGGGGACGTCCTCATCGCCACCGGCCGCTACCAGATCGTCCCGGAGCCGCCGTTCGTGCCTGGCTCGGAAGGGATCGGCGTCGTCACCGCGGTCGGTCCTGGGGTCACCTCGGTGCGCCCGGGCGACAAGGTGATGTTCTACGGGTTCGGACCCGGCCCGCTCCGCAGGCGTTCCACCTTCGGCACCTTCGCCGAACGGGCGATCGTGCCCTGCACCCACCTCGTGCGTCAGCCGGCGGGCATGTCCGACGCGGCCGCGGCCCTGTTCCGCACCAGCTTCGAGACCGCCTTCCACGCCCTGACCCTGGGACGTGTCACGCCCGGTGAGACGCTGCTGGTGCTCGGGGCGGGCGGCGCGATCGGGAGCGCGGCCGTGCGGCTGGGCAGAGCGCTCGGCGCGAAGGTCGTCGCCTCGGCCTCGACCGCGGCCAAGCGGGAGGCGGCGCTCGCCGCGGGAGCCGACCACGTCGTCGACAGCGGGTCCCCGCGTTGGCGCGAGGAGGTCGAAGCGGTCGCGGGCGGCGGGGTGGACGTCGTGCTGGACCCCGTCGGGGGAGAGATCACCGAATCGGCGGTGCGCAGCCTGCGGTTCGGCGGACGCTGCCTGATCGTGGGGTTCGCGGCGGGGAGCGTGCCCCGGGTCCCGGCCAACCTGCTGATCATGAAGGCGGCGTCGCTGGTCGGCGTCAACCTCCTGTGCTTCAACGAGGAGCACCCCGACCGGGCCCGTGCCATGGTCGAGGAGCTTCTCGCCCTCGTCGAACGGGGCGCGGTGAATGTGCCCACCGGGTACGAGGAGTTCGGGCTCGGAGACGTGGCCGAGGCGCTGACCCGGGCCGGCGCGCGGGGCGGGAACACCCGCGTCGTGCTCAACCCCGCGCTGCCGTGATCGTGAGCGGGCCCGCGACGGTGAGCGGGCCCGCACCTGTGGTCGGGCCCGTGACCGTGGCCGGGCCCGTGGAGGGGCCCGGCCGTCGGGGTGGTCAGGCGGGGAGCGTCGGCATGACGTTGCTCATCCCGCCGTCGACCGGAAGCATGGCGCCGGTGATGTAGGAGCTGGCCTCCGAGGCGAGCAGCACCAGCGCGCCCGCCGCGTCCTCGGCGGTCCCGGCGCGCTTGACCGGCAGTCCGGCGGCGAGCGCGTCGACGGCGGCCGGGGAGTACTCGCCGACGAACGAGTCCGTCGCGACGACCCCCATGAGCAGCGCGTTCACCGTGATCCCGCGGCGGCCGAGCTCGGCGGCGCTCGACTTGGTGAAGGAGTTGAGCGCGGCCTTGGAGGCGGCGTACGCGCTCTGCCCCATGGCACCGAGCAGGGAGGAGGGGGAGGTGATGTTGATGATGCGCCCGTACCCGTTCTCGCTCATCAGGCGGACGGCGTGCCGGGTGCACCGGAAGACGCCGGTGAGGTTGGTGTCGATCGTGCGCTCCCAGGCGTCCTCGGGCATCTTCACGATCGAACCGGACGGGTAGATGCCCGCGTTGTTGACGAGGATGTCCAGGCGGCCGCCCCACTCCTTGACCTGCGCCATGACGCGCTGCACGTCCTCCTCGGACGTCACGTCCCCGGGAACCGCGAGGGCGCGTCCGCCCTTGTCCTCGATGGCCTTCACGGTCTCGGCGAGCTGCTCGGCACGGCGGCCCATGACCGCGACCGCGGCACCGCTCTCGGCGAGGATGCGGGCGAAGTCGCGCCCGATGCCGCTGCCGGCGCCGGTGACGAGGGCGACGCGTGAACTGAGGTTGATCTCCACTGATACTCCTGCACTCGGGCGGCCATGGCTGTCCTGCGGCCATGGTGTCTTATGAGACGAGGTGTGTCTATAGTGGGTCGGGACGATCGCCCGCAGCGTATGAGGTCGCGCACCGAGGCGGGTGCTGAACATACCTACCGACAGCGCGGCAGCCCAGGAGGAAATCGTGAGCGACGAGCCGGCAGTCCTGACCACGAAGCGAGGGCGCACGGCGGTTCTCGAACTCAACCGCCCGCGTCGGCGCAACGCCCTGGACCTCCAGGACCGCCGCGACCTCATCGCCGCGCTGGACGCCGCCGCAGAGGACCTCGAGGTCGTCTCGATCGTGCTCACCGGCGCCGGTCCGATGTTCTCCGCGGGCGGCGACATCAAGAGCATGCCGACCGACCCGGAGATCGCCCGGGTGCGCCTGCGGGTGCTGACCGAACTGGTCAACCGGATGGTCAAGGGGCCCAAGCCGATCATCAGCGCGGTCGAGGGCGGGGCGTTCGGCCTGGGCCTCTCGCTGGTCGCGGCCACCGACTTCGTCGTGGCGAGCCGCGAGGCGCGGTTCGCCGCCTCGTTCGGCAGGCTCGGCCTCGTCCCCGACACCGGTCTCTTCTGGACGCTGCCGCGCCGCATCGGTGCGGCGCGCGCCAAGGAACTGATGCTGCTGACCAACGACTTCACCGCCCAGGAAGCCGACGCGATGGGCCTGGTCACCGAACTCGTCGACGCGGGAAGCGCGTTGGACCGTGCGCTGGAGCTGGCCGAACGTCTGGCGCAGGGGTCGCCGGCGATGTACGCCGAGACCAAGGCGCTCTGCGCCCAGCCTGAGCAGGACCTGGCGTCCGTGCTGGAGAGCGAGGCGGAGGCGCAGGTGCGGATGCTGGCCACGGACTTCTTCAGCGAGGCGCAGGAGAAGTTCTTCAAGCGCTGAGGTCGGTGGGTACGAAACGCAGGACCCGCGGACCCGTCGTGGTGCCGGAGCGGTCGCCGGAGGGCGGCGCGCGAGAGGCGGCACGGGTTCGCACACCCCCGGACGCGCACGGTGCGGGATGTTCCGGGGAACCAGAAGGACGGCCGGTTGTCGCACGCGTGGATCCGCTCGGACGGGCGGCGCGCGTCGAACGTGGGAGAGGGAACGTGAGCTTGAGGATCGTTGTCACAGTGAAGTACGTGCCCGACGCCACGGGCGACCGTCGGTTCGCCGACGACCTGACCGTCGCGCGTGAGGACGTGGACGGTCTGCTCTCCGAGCTGGACGAGTACGCGGTCGAGCAGGCGTTGCAGGTCTCGGAGAATTCCGATGACGACGTCGAGGTGACCGTTCTGACGGTGGGTCCGGAGGACGCGAAGGACACGCTGCGCAAGGCGCTGTCGATGGGTGCGGACAAGGCGATCCACGTCGAGGACGACGACCTGCACGGCACGGACGCGATCGGTACGTCGCTGGTGCTGGCGAAGGCGGTGGAGAAGGCGGGTTACGACCTGGTCGTCTCCGGTATGGCCTCGACGGACGGTGTGATGGGCGTGGTGCCGGCGCTGCTGGCGGAACGTCTGGGTGTGCCGCAGGTGACGCTGCTGTCGGAGATCGCGGTGTCGGGTGGCACCGTGACCGGTCGCCGCGACGGCGACGCCGCTTCGGAGCAGTTGGAGGCGTCGCTGCCGGCGGTGGTGTCGGTGACCGACCAGTCCGGTGAGGCGCGGTACCCCTCGTTCAAGGGGATCATGGCGGCGAAGAAGAAGCCGGTTGAGTCCTGGGACTTGTCCGACCTGGGCCTGGAGGCCGAGGAGGTCGGTCTGGAGGGCGCGTACACGGTGGTGGACTCCGCGACCGAGCGTCCGGCGCGTACCGCGGGCACCGTCGTCAAGGACGAGGGCGAGGGCGGCAAGCAGCTCGCCGAGTTCCTCGCGGGCCAGAAGTTCGTGTGAGGGCTCGGTGGTTCGTGGGTCCGCGCGTCCGCTCGTCAAGGAGCGCGTGAGGTCGTGCGGGCGGTGCCGTCGAGTTCGTTCCCCCTCGTCTCTTTCGTTGTTGTCAGGAGTGATGAAGTCCCATGGCTGAAGTTCTCGTCTTCGTCGACCACGCGGACGGTGCGGTCCGTAAGCCCACGTTGGAGCTGTTGACGCTGGCGCGTCGTCTCGGTGACCCGGTGGCGGTCGCGGTGGGTGCCGGTGCGGCGGCCACCGCGGGTGTGCTGGCCGAGCACGGTGCGGTGAAGGTCCTCACGCACGAGGCGGCCGAGTACGCCGACTACCTGGTGGTGCCGAAGGTCGACGCGCTGCAGGCCGCGGTGGCGGCGGTGTCGCCGGTGGCGGTCCTGGTGTCCTCGTCGGCGGAGGGCAAGGAGGTCGCGGCGCGGCTGGCGCTGCGGATCGGTTCGGGTGTCATCACCGACGCGGTCGACGTGGAGGCCGGTGAGCAGGGTCCGGTGGCCACGCAGTCGGTGTTCGCGGCCGGGTTCACCACCAAGTCCCGCGTGTCCAAGGGCGTCGCGGTGATCACCGTCAAGCCCAACAGTGCCGCGGTGGAGGCGGCCGCGGCCGCTGGCACCGTGGAGGAGCTGGCGGTGACGTTCTCGGAGCAGGCCACCGGTACCAAGGTGACCGCGCGTACGCCGCGTGAGTCGACGGGTCGTCCGGAGCTGACCGAGGCGGCCGTGGTGGTCTCGGGCGGTCGTGGTGTGGGCGGGGCGGAGAGCTTCGCGGTGATCGAGGCGCTGGCGGACTCGCTGGGTGCTGCGGTGGGCGCCTCGCGTGCCGCGGTCGACGCCGGTTGGTACCCGCACACCGCTCAGGTCGGTCAGACCGGTAAGAGCGTCTCGCCGCAGCTGTACATCGCCTCGGGCGTTTCGGGCGCGATCCAGCACCGGGCGGGCATGCAGACCTCCAAGACGATCGTGGCGATCAACAAGGACGCCGAGGCCCCGATCTTCGACCTGGTCGACTACGGCGTCGTCGGCGACCTCTTCGACGTGGTCCCGCAGCTCACCGAGGAGATCAACACCCGCAAGGGCTGACCTCGGGAGTGCGTGTGCGGGCGTCTCCGGTCACCGGCCGGCGGCGCCCACACGCATGACACGGCCCGTGCCCGCGCCGGGCGCGTTCCCGAGGAGCGGGGCGGATCCCCGCGTGCCGCCGGGCAGGGTCCCGTCGTACGACAGCCCCTTGCCCGAGGTCGGGGGCACGGCGCATGATGCCCGACAGGAGCGGCGCGAGCGACGTGCGGAGCATGCCGCCGTGGGTGGCCGGGGGAGGAGCGCTCCCCCCGTCCTGGCACGCCCCCGCTCCCGAGGCCGTCGGCGGGAGCGGACGCATGGACCGGGGGGCCGGCGCCACGGAACGGGCCGAGGTGCCGCGCACGCGCGTGTCGGCGCCGTGGCCCCGGCATCTCGCCGCAGTGCATCTGAGCGGACTCCTGCTGCTGTGCACGTTCCTCGTTTCCCCGACCTGGCTGCTGGACGCCGCGTACGCGACCGCGCCCGGGGACGCGACGGCCGACGCACCCTTCACCCTCCTGTTCGCGGTGCCCCTGTTCTGCGTGGCGCTCCATCTGCTGGCGCAGATCCCGGCGGGCCTCGCGGGGGCCCGACCGGGACGGAACCGTTCCTCGCGGGTGCGGTACGGGTACGCGCTCCTGGTGGTCGTGCCCGCGAGCCTGCTGCTCTACCTCGTCCTCTTCGGGGACTCTCCCGGCGGCGTCCTGCCCGCCTGGGGCGACGCCGTCGCACGCCTCGCGATCGGCCTGCTCGGACACATGTGGGTCGTACGCTCCTCCGGCGGTCGACCGCGCGACACGCGCACCGCCGTGACGGGGTTCTTCCGACGCGGGTGAAGCCCGCCGATCATCCGGCGGCCCTGCCCCCGACCGGCTTCCCGACCGCCGTCGCCGGGCCGGGGCGGCTGAGGCTTCTCGCAGCCGAACCCCGGATTCGCCCCTACGCCCTTCAGGAAATCCTGCTGCCGTGAGGCTGCGCCCGCTGGCGGGCAGGTGCCGCACGTCTCCGTCGTGCTGCCATCCCTTTCTCTCGCACCCCTGTTGAGCTGTGACTCCCTCGTCCTCGGCTGCTCCGGAAGCGTGCGTGGACCTTCTTCGAAAAAGAGGGGTGGCGGTGGATCAAGGATGGAGTTAATCTACAGCCATAAGGTTATTTGGTTGCGGCGGACGGAAGGTCCGCGACTGCTTGAGAGGTGAGAGCGGTGCCGGCGAACGAGAGTGTGCACGAACTGGTCGTCCGACGGCGTGACCAGATGGCCCAGGACGTGGTGCGTCTGACCCTGGCGCGACCCGACGGCGGCGACGTGCCGACGTGGGAGCCGGGCGCGCACCTCGACCTGCTGCTCGACGACGACCTGGTCCGTCAGTACTCCCTGTGCGGCGACGAGTCGGACCGGTCGCAACTTCAGGTGGCGGTCCTGCGTGAGCCGGCCGGTCGCGGCGGCTCGGCGCACGTGCACGACCGGCTGGCCGAAGGGGACGTGGTGCGGGTGCGCGGCCCCCGCAACAACTTCGCCCTCGTGGACAGCCCGGAGTACCTCTTCGTCGCCGGCGGCATCGGGATCACCCCGCTGCTGCCCATGATCCGCCGCGCGGAGGCGGCCGGAGCCCGCTGGACCCTGCTGTACGGCGGGCGGACGCGCTCCAGCATGGCCTTCCTCGACGTGCTCGCCGAGCAGCCCGCCGACCGGGTCCGCGTCCAGCCGCAGGACGAGTGCGGACTGCTGGACCTGGAGTCGGTCCTGGGCGAACCCCGGGACGGGGTCGCGGTGTACTGCTGCGGACCGGAACCGCTGCTGGCGGCGGTGGAGAAGCTCACCGCGTCCTGGCCGGAGGGGAGCCTGCACCTGGAGCGCTTCGCCCCCAAGGAGTTCGAGGACGCCCCCGAACCGGGGAGCTTCGTGGTGAAGTTGGCCCGCTCCGGCACCACGCTGACCGTGCCCGCCGACCGCTCCCTCGCCGACGTGCTGGATGACGCGGGGGCCGGGCTGACCACCTCCTGCCGCGAGGGGACCTGCGGCACCTGCGAGACCCCGGTGCTGGAAGGACGCCCCGACCACCGCGACTCCCTGCTCTCCGAGAAGGAGCGGCAGGAGGGCAGGACGATGATGCCGTGCGTCTCCCGCTGCCTCTCCGCGACCCTGGTGCTCGACCTGTGAGCGGCGGCGGGGCGGCCCGACGCCCGGCGACCCCCGCGGGCGCCGAGGGACCCACCGGCCGCCCGACGCCGTCCCCACGTCCGGGACCTTCCGCCCGGACGGCCCGCCCCCTTCCGCCGCGACACCGCGGTCGTCCTTCCCCGCCCACGCGGACCGAGGTCGCTCGGTCGATCCGCGCGGTGCCCACCTTGCCCCGAACGAGGAGAACCGATGGACACTGACCTTTTCGAGCCCGACCACGAGGCGTACCGCGAGACCGCGCGGTCCTTCGTCCATCGGGAGGTCGTGCCGAACATGCAGCGCTGGGACGAGGAGCGCTGCGTGGACCGGGAGACCTGGAAGAAGGCGGGCCGCGCCGGACTGGTGGGCCTCTCGGTGCCGGAGCGCTTCGGCGGCGCGGGAGAGCCCGACTTCCGCTACCGCGTGGTGCTGTGCGAGGAGATTGCCCGCGTCGGCGCTTCCTCGCTGCAGTCCTCCTTCAGCACCAACGACGACATCGTCCTCGGATACCTGCTGAACCTCGCGACGGAGGAGCAGCAGGAGCGGTGGCTGCCCGGCTTCGTCACCGGGGGGACCGTCGGGGCGATCGCAATGAGCGAACCCGCGGCCGGAAGCGACCTGCGGGGCATCACCACCACCGCCGTCCGCGACGGCGACCACTGGGTGCTCAACGGCTCCAAGACCTTCATCACCAACGGCATCCTGGCCGACCTGATCGTGCTCGTGGCGCGGACCGACCCGGACGCCGGCAGCAAGGGCTACAGCCTCTTCGTGGTGGAGCGCGACACCCCCGGCTTCACCCGCGGGCGCAAGCTGGACAAGGTCGGCCTGCAGGCGCAGGACACCGCGGAGCTGTTCTTCGAGAACGCCCGCGTCCCGGCCGCCAACCTGCTCGGCCCGGTCGGCAGCGGCCTGGCCTCCCTGATGCAGAACCTGCCCCGCGAGCGCCTGGGCATCGCGGTGGCCGCGCAGAGCTCGGCGGAGGCGGCGTTCCGCTGGACCCTCGACTACGTCCGTGAGCGGCAGGCGTTCGGCAAGGCGATCGCGGAGTTTCAGAGCGTCGGCTTCACCCTGGCCGAGCTGCGCACCAGCATCGAGGTGAGCCGCGCCTACCTGGACCGCTGCGTCAGGGCCGTCAACGCCGGAACGCTGAGCGCGGTGGACGCCGCCAAGGCCAAGTGGTGGGCCACCGACATGCAGTGGAAGGTCATCGACGCCGGTGTCCAACTGCACGGCGGCTACGGCTACATGAAGGAGTACCCGATCGCCCAGGCGTTCATGGACGCCCGCATCCAGCGGATCTACGGCGGCACGAACGAGATCATGAAGGAGATCATCAGCCGCGATCTGGTGCGCAACTCCTGACCATCGGCGCAACCGCGGGCCACAACCCCTCGCCGTCCGCGCGCGATCGACCCGATCGCGTGCGGACGGGGGCCCGCGGTACGGCGTCGAGGAAACTCCGGCGGGCACGTGCGGGTGCCCGCCGGAGCCGGACCGGGCGGGACGGCGCAAGGGGCGCCGTCCGCCGGACGGACGACACGCGGCGGCAAGGCGACGGCCGGGCGCGGTGACGGGCGAAGGCCCGCACCGACGGCCGGGGCGACGACACACGACGGAGCGGGCATGACGAAGCGTTGGGGCATCACACTCCCGGTGGCGGGACTCTCGATCGCGGACCAGAAGGAGTTGGTCGCCTCCCTGCCCGACCTGGGCTACACCGACGTCTGGTCGGCGGAGGCGGACGAGACCGACGCCTTCACCCCGTTGGCGCTGGCCTCCGCCTGGGCGCCCCGGCTCCGGCTGGGCACCGCGATCGTGCCGGTCTTCACCCGGGGGCCCGCCACGCTGGCGATGAGCGCCGCGACCCTGGCCGCGGCCGCGCCGGGACGGTTCGCCCTGGGCGTGGGCACCTCCTCCGACGTCATCGTCGAACACTGGAACGACATCCCCTTCGAGGAGCCCTACAAGCGGGTCCGGGACACCGTGCGCTTCCTGCGCGCCGCCCTGCGCGGAGAGCGGGTGGACGAGACCTACGAGACCTTCGCGGTGCGGGGCTTCACCGCCCGGCTCGTCCCCGAGGAGCCGCCGCCGGTGCTGATCGCCGCGCTGCGCCCCGGCATGCTGCGGCTGGCCGGCCGGGAGGGGGACGGGGCGATCGTCAACTGGCTCTCCGCGCGCGACGTGCGCACGATCGCGCCTTACGTGCGCGAGCGCGACCCGGCCAAGGAGATCGTCGCGCGGATCTTCGTGATGCCCGGCGCGGACCCCGAGACGGCCCGCGCTCTGGGCCGAAGGATGATCACCGCCTACCTCAACGTCCCGGTCTACCGGGCCTTCCACGAGTGGCTGGGCCGCGATGATGTCCTGGGACCGATGTGGCGGGCCTGGGGTGAGGGGGACCGCCGGGCGGCGCTGCGCGCGGTGCCCGACGAGGTGGTGGACGAACTGGTGATCCACGGCCCCGCCGAGCACTGCCGGGAGCGGATCGGTGAGTACGTCGACAACGGGGTCACCACGCCCGTGATCCACCTCGTGGGGGACCCGCAGGACCCCGTGCGCGCCGTGCGTGACCTGGCCCCCGACGGCTGAGCGGGTGCGGGTGCCGGGCCGGGCCTCGCGGGCGACGGACCCGCGCAGGGGCTGGCACCGGAACCCCCGCGCCCCTATGATTATCTATAGTCATTAGTTTAATGAAGGCAGGCTGCCCTCGCGCTTCGGCGCCCGTCGCCGTTCTCGCGAGCCTGCCGCGCACCCGCGCCGCCGCGCGCCCCTGGAGCCTGTCACCCCTGCCCGTCAGGGAGCCGGCACGTCCCGGCGGAACGGCCCACCCAACGAGGCGGAAGAAACGAGGGAACTCCATGGAACTGGACCGACGGCAACTCTTCATCGGCGGACGGTGGACCGAGCCGGCCGACGGGAGCGGCCAGGACGTCATCGAGGCCGCCACCGGCAAGGTGCTCGGCCGGACCGCGATGGCCTCCGCCGCGGACGTGGACGCCGCCGTGGCGGCCGCCCGCACCGCACTCGCCGGCCCGTGGGGGAGCATGCCCGCCCAGGAGCGGGCGGAACTGCTGGACCGCTTCGCCGCCGCGCTGAAGGCCCGCGGACGCGAGATCGCCCCGCTGGTCAGCCGCGAGAACGGGATGCCCCTGTCGCTCTCGATCCCGGTCAACGGGTTCAGCGCCTCGATGACCGTCGCCTACTACGCGCGACTGCTGCGCGAACTGCCCGAGACGGACGTGCGGCCGAGCCTCATCGGGGAGACCGTCGTGCGCCGCGAGCCGGTGGGCGTCGTCGGCGCCATCACGCCCTGGAACTACCCGCAGTCACTGGCCGCCATGAAGATCGGACCCGCGCTGGCGGCCGGCTGCACGGTGGTCCTCAAGCCGGCCCCCGAGACCGCGCTGGACGCCTTCTACTTCGCCGACGCCGCGCAGGAGGCCGGACTCCCGCCCGGCGTCCTGAACGTGCTGCCGGGCGGCCGCGAGGCCGGGGAACAGCTCGTCTCCCACCCGGGCGTCGACAAGATCGCATTCACCGGCTCCACGGCGGCGGGCCGCGCCATCGGCGAACAGTGCGGCCGACTGCTGCGCCCGGTCACCCTGGAACTGGGCGGCAAGTCCGCCGCGCTCCTCGCCCAGGACGCCGACCTGGCCGCCTTCACCGGCGCGCTGCTGGACGTCAGCCTCACCAACAACGGCCAGACCTGCCACGCCAGCACCCGCATCCTGGCCCCCGCCGCCCGCTACGAGGAGGTCGTCGACGCCGTCACCGAGGCCGTCCGCGCCCTGCGCGTCGGCGACCCGCTCGACCGTTCCACCGAGGTCGGCCCGCTCGTCAGCGCCGCCCAGCAGGAACGCGTACGCGGCTACGTCGACCTCGGCGTGCGCGAGGGCGCCCGACTCACCACCGGCGGCTCGGCCCCCGTCGACGGCCTGACGGACGGCTGGTTCGTCCGCCCCACCGTCCTGGCCGACGTGGACAACGACTGGCGGGTGGCGCGCGAGGAGATCTTCGGCCCCGTGCTCTGCGTGATCCGCTACGAGGACGAGGACCAGGCCGTCGCCCTCGCCAACGACTCCGACTACGGACTCGGCGGCACGGTCTGGACGGCCGACCTGGACCACGGCATGGACCTCGCAGCCCGCATCCACACCGGAACCGTCGGCGTCAACCAGTACGGCGTCGACCTCCAGGCCCCCTTCGGCGGCGTGAAGGCCAGCGGACTGGGACGCGAGATGGGCCCGGAGGGACTGGCCCCCTACTTCTCCCTCAAGTCGGTCTACCGGCCGAAGCAGACCGCGGCGAGCTGACCCGAGCGCACGGACCGGACCGGCGGCAGCCGACCGGCCCCACCCGTACACCACAGGAGACAGGACACCAATGACCACCTCGCAGGAGACGACCGCAGCGGCCGCGACGCTGGAGCGGCGCGGGCACGTGGGCATCATCACCCTGAACCGGCCGCAGGCCATGAACGCGGTGAACGCCGCCCTCTCCGCCGCCGTCGGCGCGGCGCTCGAGGAGATCGCCGCCGACCCCGAACTGCGCGTCGGCGTCATCACGGGCGCGGGCCGGGCGTTCTGCGCGGGCGCCGACCTGAAGGAACTGGCCGCCGGACGACCGGTGTCGGCCGAGGGCAACGAGGAGTGGGGCTTCGCCGGGCTGGTCCAGCACCCCATCGACAAGCCCCTGATCGCGGCCGTCAACGGGTTCGCGCTCGGCGGCGGCACCGAGATCGTCCTCGCCTGCGACCTCGTGGTCGCCGCCGAGGAGGCCCGACTGGGCCTGCCGGAGGTCAAGCGCGGTCTCATGGCGGCCGCCGGCGGCGTGTTCCGCATGGCCCGCCAGGTCCCCGCCAAGGTGGCCGCCGAACTCCTCTACACCGGCGAGCCGATGACCGCGCAGACCGCCCTGGAATGGGGACTGGTCAACCGCGTCGTCCCCGGCGAGCACGTCCTGGCGAGCGCGCTGGAACTGGCCGAGTCCATCGCCGCCAACGCCCCCCTGTCCGTGCAGAGCACCAAGCGGCTCCTGCGCGAGAGCCACGCCTACGGCTCGGACCTGGACCCGCAGCTGTGGGCGCTCAACAACAAGGAGATGGGCACCCTGTTCGCGAGCGAGGACGCCAAGGAAGGCCCGCGCGCCTTCGCCGAGAAGCGCGCCGCCCGCTGGACCGGCCGCTGACCCGAGGCCCCCGGCCACCCCGGACGCCCGCACCGCGAACCCGCGGGCGTCCGCACCCCACCCCCCGTCCGCACGTCTCCCAGGAAAAGGAAGTCCCATGAACGACGCCGTGATCGTGGATGTGATCCGTACCCCCTCGGGCAAGGGCAAGCCCGGCGGGCAGCTGTCAGGCATCCACCCGGCCGACCTCCTCTCCCGGGTGCTGCGCGCCCTGGTGGAGCGCAACGACCTCGACCCCGCCCTGATCGACGACGTCATCGCCGGCTGCGTCTCCCAGTCCGGCCAGCAGACGATGAACATCGCCCGCAACGCGATCCTCGGCGCGGGTCTGCCCGAGTCGGTCCCCGGCACCACCATCGACCGCCAGTGCGGCTCCAGCCAGCAGGCCGCGCACTTCGCCGCGCAGGGCGTCATGGCGGGCGCCTACGACATCGCCATCGCCTGCGGCGTGGAGTCGATGAGCCGCGTGCCGATGTTCAGCAGCTCGCAGGGCCAGGACCCGGCCGGCCCCGCGGTCGCCGCCCGCTACCCCGAGGGCCTGGTCAACCAGGGCATCTCGGCGGAGCTCATCGCCGCCCGCTGGAAGCTGGACCGTGACGCCCTGGACTCCTTCTCCGCCCGCTCGCACGCCCGGGCCGCCGCCGCTGCCGCCTCCGGCGCCTTCGACAGCGAGATCCTGCCGATCACCGTCACCGACGCCGACGGCACCGAGCGCACCCTGACCACCGACGAGACCGTGCGCGCCACGACCACTGTCGAGGGACTGGGCGGCCTCAAGCCCTCGTTCCGCGACGAGGCCATGGGCGCGCGCTTCCCGGAGATCGACTGGTCCATCACCCCGGGCAACTCCTCCCCGCTGACCGACGGCGCCTCCGCCGCCCTGATCATGAGCGCGGCCAAGGCCGAGGCGCTGGGGCTGCGTCCCCGGGCCCGCTTCCACTCCTTCTCGGTGACCGGCTCCGACCCGCTGCTCATGCTCACCGGCGTCATCCCCGCCACCGAGAAGGTCCTGGCCCGCGCCGGCCTCGGCATCGACGACATCGACGCCTACGAGGTCAACGAGGCGTTCGCCCCGGTCCCCATGGTCTGGCAGCAGGAACTGGGCGCCGACCCCGAGCGCCTGAACCCGCGCGGCGGCGCCATCGCCCTGGGCCACCCGCTGGGCGGCTCCGGCACCCGCCTGCTGACCACCCTGCTCAACCACCTCGAGGCCACCGGCGGCCGCTACGGCCTGCAGACCATGTGCGAGGGCGGCGGCATGGCCAACGCCACCGTCATCGAGCGCCTCTGACTCTCCCCCTTTCACCCATCTCGTAAGAAGAAGGGAACAGCCGTGGACATCAACGGCAGCGTCGCCCTGGTCACCGGCGGAGCCTCGGGCCTGGGCCTGGCCACCGTCGAGAAGCTGGTCGCCTCCGGAGCCAAGGTCGTCATCGTCGACCTGCCCTCCTCGCCCGGCAAGGAAGTCGCGGAAAGGCTCGGCGACGGCGTCGCCTTCGCCCCCGCCGACGTCACCAGCGAGCAGGACATCACCGCCGCGCTGGACGTCGCCCAGGAACTGGGCACCCTGCGGGTGGCCGTCAACTGCGCCGGCATCGGCAACGCGATCAGGACCGTCGGCAAGCAGGGGGCCTTCCCGCTGGCCGACTTCACCAAGGTCCTCCAGGTCAACCTGATCGGCACGTTCAACGTGATCCGCCTGGCCGCCGAGCGCATCAGCCGCGCCGAGGAGATCGACGGCGAGCGCGGCGTCATCGTCAACACCGCCTCCGTCGCCGCCTTCGACGGCCAGATCGGCCAGGCCGCCTACTCCGCCTCCAAGGGCGGCGTCGTCGGGCTCACCCTGCCCGTCGCCCGCGACCTCGCCTCGCTGAAGATCCGCGTGGTCACCATCGCGCCCGGCCTGTTCGAGACGCCGATCCTGTCCGGACTGAGCGACGACGCCAAGGCCTCGCTTGGCGCGCAGATCCCGCACCCCGCCCGCCTCGGCAACCCCGTCGAGTACGCGGCGCTGGCCGCGCACATCGTGGAGAACCCGATGCTCAACGGCGAGACCATCCGCCTGGACGGCGCCATCCGGATGGGTCCGCGCTGACCTCCCGTCCCCCTGGCGTCCACGGGTCCGCACCTGCGTCGCGGACCCGTGGGCGCCGTCCCAGCCCGGCACCGCCGGTGCACCCACCCGGCTCCCCACGGAAGGGAACCCCGTCATGCGCATCGGCATGAAACTGGACTACAGCGGCGGCTTCGTCGAGGCCGTCGAGGAACTGCGCGACCTGGAGCGCGTGGGGCTGGACGTCGTCTACGTCGCGGAGGCGTACAGCTTCGACGCCGTCAGCCAGCTCGGCTACATCGCCGCCAAGACCGAACGGCTGCGGATCGCCTCCGGCATCCTGCCGATCTACTCCCGCACCCCCACGCTGATGGCCATGACGGCCGCCGGACTCGACTACGTCTCCGGCGGGCGCTTCACCCTCGGCCTGGGCGCCTCCGGCCCGCAGGTCATCGAGGGCTTCCACGGCCTGCCCTACCAAGCACCGCTCGGGCGCACCCGTGAATTGGTCGAGATCTGCCGCAAGGTCTGGCGCCGCGAGGCCGTCATCCACGAGGGCAAGCACTACTGCATCCCGCTGCCCGCGGAGCAGGGCACCGGTCTCGGCAAGCCGCTCAAGCTCATCAACCACCCGCTGCGCGCCCGCATCCCGGTGATGCTCGCCGCCATCGGCCCCAAGAACGTGTCGCTGGCCGCGGAGATCGCCGAGGAGTGGGAGCCGATCTTCTTCCACCCCGGCAAGGCGGCCGAGGTCTTCGGCCCCGCGCTCGACGAGGGCAGGGCCCGACGCGACGCGGAACTGGGCGAGTTGGGGATCAGCATCGGCGTCCCCGCTGCCATCGGTCCCGACACCGAGGAGGCGCTGCGCGCGGTCCGCGCCCAACTCGCCCTCTACATCGGCGGTATGGGAGCCCGGGGCAAGAACTTCTACAACGACCTGGCCCGCCGCTACGGCTACGAGGAGGAGGCCGAGCGCACCCAGGACCTCTACCTGGCCGGGCGCAAGGAGGAGGCCGCCGCAGTCCTGCCCGAGGAACTGGTGCGCGCACTGTGCCTGGTGGGCACGGAAGACGAGGTCGCCGAACGCCTCGCCGCCTACGCCGGGGCCGGCGTCACCACCCTGTCCCTGCAGCCGGTGGGCCCGGACGCGGGCGACCGGGCCGCGCGCATCGCGCTCGTCGAGCAGGTCGCCGCACTCGCCGCCGGCTGACCGACCCCCACCCGCCCGTACCGAACACAAGCCCGCCCCGCGCGCCGCGGGGCTCGAGGAGGACATGATGCCCGGACCGTTGGATGGCCTGCGGGTGGTGGAGTTGGGGGGTATCGGGCCGGGGCCGCATGCAGCGATGTTGTTGGCCGATCTCGGGGCGGACGTGGTGCGGGTGGAACGGCCCAGCGGGGGGCTGCGGACCGTGCCCGAGGACAGGGCGGACTGGCTGCTGCGCGGCAGGCGTTCGGTGGCCGCGGACCTGAAGGACCCGGCCGGCCTCACCACCGTCCTGGAGTTGGTCGAGCGGGCCGACGTCCTCATCGAGTGCTTCCGCCCGCAGGTCGCCGAGCGCCTCGGGATCGGCCCCGAGGTGTGTCTGGCCCGCAATCCCCGTCTCGTCTACGCCCGTATGACCGGCTGGGGCCAGCACGGGCCCCTCGCCGACCGTGCCGGGCACGACATCAACTACCTCTCCCTGACCGGTGTCCTGCACGCCATCGGCACCTCCGGCTCCCGCCCCACCGCCCCCCTGAACCTCCTCGGCGACTTCGGCGGCGGCTCCCTCTACCTCGTGATGGGCATCCTGGCCGCCCTCCACGAACGCCACCGCTCCCACACCGGGCAGGTCATCGACGCCGCGATCGTCGACGGCACCACCTCCCTCGCCCAGATGATCTGGGCCTTCCGCGGTGCCGGAGTCTGGGACGACACCCCCGCCCACAACCTCCTGGACACCGGCGCCCCCTTCTACGACACCTACGCCTGCGCCGACGGCCGCCATGTCGCCGTCGGCGCACTGGAATCGCAGTTCTACGCCCACCTCCTGGCCGGTCTCGGTCTCGACCCCGCCGACCTGCCCGCCCAGCACGACCGCGACGGCTGGCCCCGTCTGCGCGAGACGTTCACCCGTGTCTTCGCCACCCGTACCCGCGACCAGTGGGCCGACGCGTTCGCCGACACCGACGCCTGCGTCACCCCCGTCCTGACCTTCGCCGAAGCCACCACCCACCCCCACCTCACCGCCCGCGCCACCCACACCACCCCCGACGGCATCCCCCAAGCCGCCCCCGCACCCCGCTTCTCCCGCACTGTCCCCGACACGCCCACCGCCCCACCCGCCCCCGGCGCCGACACCGCAGCGGTGCTTGCCGACTGGGGCATCACCCCATGACGCCGGACGCGGGAGCACCACGCCCCGAGGAGTCACGATGAGACGAGGCCTGTACACCGCCGACCACGAGGAGTTCCGCGAGGTCGTCGCCGAGTTCGTCAGACGGGAGGTCGCACCCCACCTGGAGAGGTGGGAGGAGCAGCGGCTCATCGACCGGGACGTCTGGCTCGCCGCGGGCGAGCAGGGCCTGCTCGGCCTCGCCGCACCCGAGGAGCACGGCGGGGCCGCGCTGAGCGACTACCGGTACCGCAACGTCGTCCAGGAGGAACTGGCCAAGGTCTTCGCCTCCTCCCTGGCGTCCGGGTTCTCCCTCCAGGACGACATCGCCATCCCGTACCTCACCTCGCTCGGCACCGAGGAGCAGAAGAAGCGCTGGCTGCCCGGGATGGCCGCCGGCAAGCTCATCGGCGCCATCGCGATGACCGAACCGGGCACCGGGAGCGACCTGCGGGGCATCAAGACCTCCGGCACCCGGGTCGACGGCGGCTGGCTGGTCAACGGCAGCAAGACCTTCATCACCAACGGCATCCAGTCGGACGTGGTGATCGTCGTGGTGCGCACGGACCCGGAGGGCGGCTCGCAGGGCTTCAGCCTGCTGGTGGTCGAACGCGACATGCCGGGATTCACCCGCGGCCGCAAACTCGCCAAGGTCGGCCTGCACGCGCAGGACACCGCCGAGCTCTTCTTCGACGACGTGTTCGTCCCGGACACCCACGTGCTGGGCACCGTCGGCGGCGGCTTCGGACAGCTGGTCTCCCACCTGCCCCTGGAGCGCCTGTCGATCGCCGCGCACGCCATCGCGCTCGCCGACGCGGTGCTCGCCGACACCATCGGCTACACCCAGCAGCGCGTCGCCTTCGGGCAGCCCATCGCCGACTTCCAGAACACCCGTTTCGAGCTGGCCGAGTTGAGTACCGAACTCGACGTCACCCGGGCCTTCGTCGACCGGGCCGTCCTGGCCTACGGTGAGGACGACCTCACCGTGGTCGACGCGGCCAAGGCCAAGTGGTGGGCCACCGAGGTGCAGAACCGGGTCGTCGACCGCTGCCTGCAACTGCACGGCGGCTACGGCTACATGTTGGAGTACCCGGTGGCCCGCGCCTTCCAGGACTCCCGGATCCAGAAGATCTTCGGCGGGACCAACGAGATCATGAAGCAGATCATCGGTCGGGACATCATCGGCCGCAAGTGACCCACGCCGCGCTCTCCGGTGCCCGCGTCACGCCCTGTCGGGCGGCGCGGGCACCGGCGCGTGGTGGCGACGCGCGCCGGCCCGGCGGCATCCGCCCCCGAGACGCACGACGCCCCGGTCGGTTCCGGAACCCCCTACCGGGGTTCCGGAACCGACCGGGGCGTCTTCGACGCGGGCCGACTCAGCCCGTGCCCGGACCCTCGCCGTCCTCGAGACGGGCGGTGCCGTCCAGGGCCACGCGCACCGGGGCGCCGGCCAGCTCGCGCCGGGTCATCCCGGCCAGATCGTCCGCCTCCTGGCAGACCGCCAGGGTCCGTCCGCCCTCCGGGGTGCGCACGCTGAGGAACGCCCGCTCGGGGCTGCCCGCCCGGTCGTGGAGCACCGTCCAGGCCTCCAGGGACCCGGTCCCCTCCCACTGGGTGAGCGCCCGGGTGCGGGGCTCGCGTTCCACCTCGGCCTGCACGTTCTGTGCCCGGAAACCGGCACGCGGCGGCTCCGTCCCGTACACGCCCATCGCGTGCTTGGTGAGGTAGCCCCCGTTCGCCGTCACCAGCCCCACCGTCCCCGGGGCGGCCCGCAGCCGGGACGCCATGGTGGCGATGGAGTGGCTGACGTAGTTGTTCCAGGGGCCGCCCGCGAAGGTCAGCCCCCCGGTCACCGTCAGGGGACGCGAGGCGTCGTCGAGCGCCAGTCCCAGCTCCCGGGCCGCGATCTGGACCGCGGAGGGGAAACACGAGTAGACGTCGACGAGATCGACGGAGTCGGCGTCGGTGCCCGCCAGTTCCAGCGCCCGGCGACCGGAGATCCGGATCGCCGGAGAGCGGTGCAGCGCGCCGCGTTCGCCCAGTTCGAGGGTGTCGTTCGCCTCCGCGCCGGCCTGGGGGAAGATCCAGCGCTCGGACGGCACCCCGTGGCGGCGGGCGGCCTCGACGGAGCACAGCAGCAGCGCCGCCCCCTGCTCCACCATGTTGTTGGAGTTCATCAGCTTCGGATACGGCCAGGCGATCCAGCGATTGCTCTCCGAGGGGGTCAGGATCTCCTCCGCCGTGTGCGCCCGCCGGATCCAGGCGTGCGGGTTGTCCGCGGCCACCCGGCTGAAGCCCGCCCACAGCTCCGCGCTGACCCGCAGCTGCTCCGCGACGGTACGGCCCGCGTCGATCCGGTGCGCCTGCTCGAACAGCGGGTACACCCAGGACGGCGGCTCCAGCCCGATGCGCTTCTCGCCCTGGCCCAGCAGCGGACCGGCGCTGCCCAGCAGTGGAGCGGCCGGGAGCGTCTCCTCCTGGACCGTCCACGCGGGCCGCTCGCCGTTCGCCCGCAGCCGCATCCGGGTCCGCCACGCCTCCGCTCCGCCGAGCAGGACGACGTCGGCACGTCCCGCGGCGATGTCCAGCGCGGCACCGTTCAGCAGCGCCTGCGGGTTGTTGCCGCCATCGGCGGTGTACCCGGTGTCCCGGGGGGACGCGCCGACCCGCTCGGCGAGCAGGGCACCGGGATCGCGGTAGCGCCAGGACAGCATGCGCACCAGGCGGACCGAGTCCAGCGACTTCAGCAGGGACGTGCCGCCCGAGTCCCGTTCGGCCTCGCGGGCCGCCGCGGCCAGCAGGTCGACCGGTTCTAGCGGGTCGTCACGCAGGTCGACCTGTCCGGTGCCGACCAGGACGGGGGTGCGGGGGTCGAGGTTCATCCGCGCACCGCCTCGAGGATGCGACCGCGGACCTCGGACCGGGTCCAGCCGGCCAGGATCATCGTGGTGACACAGGTGGGACGCCACGCGCGCGTGATCTCCTCGCAGATCTTGTCGACCGGTCCCACCAGCGCCACGTCCTCCACCATCGCCGTCGGTACGGCCTCCACCGCTGCCTCCTTGCGTCCCGCCAGATACAGGTCCTGAATCTCCGCGCACACCTCGCCCCAGCCCATCCGGGCGAAGACCTCGGTGTGGAAGTTGGCGCCCTTCGCGCCCATCCCGCCCGCGTACAGCGCGATCATCGGTTTGATCCTCCTCGCCGCGACCTCGATGTCGTCGTGCTCGACGATCGGACAGACCGCGGCGACCTCGAAGTCGTCCGCACCGCGCCGGGCACCGGGGCGGGCGAACCCCTCCCGCAGCGCGGCCCGGTAGAAGTCGTCGCTCCTGGGCGAGAACCACAGCGGGATCCAGCCGTCGGCGATCTCCGCCGCCAGCGCCACGTTCTTGGGACCCTCCGCTCCCAGCAGCACCGGGATGTCGGGCCGCAGCGGGTGGACCGTGGACCGCAGCGGCTTGCCCAGCCCGGTGCCGCCCGGATGCGGCAGCCGGTAGTGGCGGCCCTCGTACGTCACGGGCTCACGGCGCTCCCAGACGCTGCGCAGGATCTCCACGTACTCCCGGGTGCGCTCCAACGGCCGCGGGTAGGGCTGCCCGTACCAGCCCTCGACGACCTGGGGTCCGGAGGCGCCCAGGCCGAGCATCACCCGGCCCCCGCTGAGGTGGTCCAGGGTCAGTGCCGCCATCGCCGTCGCGGTCGGGGTGCGGGCCGAGATCTGGGCCACCGAGGTGCCCAGCCGGATCCGCGAGGTCCGCGCCCCCCACCAGGCCAGGGGGGTGAAGGCGTCGGAGCCGTAGGCCTCGGCGGTCCAGAAGCTGTCCACGCCCAGCGCCTCGGCCTCGTGCAGGCGCTGCTCGACCTTCGCCGGTGGGCCGGAGCCCCAGTAGCCGGCCTGGAATCCGACCTTCATGCGCGTGCCTCCGCGGTGTGCGGGAGCGACCGGGGGCGGCCGGCGCGCTCTGTGTCGGGTGCGTCCACGCGGGCCTCAGCGGTTGCGGTAGACGGGCGGGCGCTTCTCCAGGAACGCCTCGACCGCCTCCTGGTGGTCCTCGGTCATCGTGCTCAGGATCTGGGTGCGGTTCTCCAGCTGGACGGCCGAACGGAAGCTCGGGTTCTCCAGGTTGGCCCACAGCACGCTCTTGGTCATCCACACCCCGAACGGGCTGTTCTCGGCGATCGCCGACGCCCGGTCCAGCGCCGCCTCCAGCAGTTCCTCGTCCGGGACCACGGTCGACACCAGGCCGATGCGCTCGGCCTCGGCGGCGTCCAGGGTGCCGCCGGTGAGCAGCAGTTCGGAGGCGCGCGAGAAGCCGATCAGACGCGGCAGCAGCCAGCTGACCCCGATGTCGCCGCCGCCCAGGCCGCGCTTGATGAACGAGGCGTGGAAGGCGGCCGAGGAGGCCATCACCCGGATGTCGCAGAACAGGGACAGGGCCATGCCGCCTCCGGCCGCGGCCCCGTTGACGGCGGCGATGATCGGCGCGCGCACCCGGCGGAAGGCCTCGCCCAGGTCGACGATGTGCTCCTGCACCCGCAGACCGGCCTGCGGGCGTCCCTCGTCCGGCACCGCGCCGGGCGCGTCGCCGTAGCCGCGGAAGTCGAAGCCGGCGCAGAATGCCCGGCCCGCCCCGGTGAGCACCACGGCCCGCACCCGCGAGTCGTCCCGGACACGGTCGAGCACCTCGTGCAGCCCCTGGATGAGCTCGGAGGTCATGGCGTTGAGTTTGTCCGGCCGGTTCAGCCGCACGAGCAGGATGCCCGGACGGGGCTCCTCCGTCTCGATCACTGTGCTGGTCATCGGTGCTCCTTGTCCCATCACGATGAGATCGGCCCGGCCCGCCGAGGCTGCCGCGGTCGTCAGCACGGCGGCAGGAAGGGCCGTCGAATTAATCTAATAGCATAAGGTTCAACAGGCAAGGGTTGCGCTGGTGTCGCGGTTCAGTGCATGCGCTTGTCGTGGGTAACCAGAAGGCTTTAGGTTGGTGTGGGGGAGTGGGCCGCCGAGGACCACCGGGCCCGCCGGACCCGCGCGGACTCCGTGCCGCACGCACCCGGGCCCCGGACCCGCCGACGACCACCCCGGACCGGACCGGCGCCGCCCCGTGGGCGCGGGCCCGCCGGTTCGGACCCGCACCGCGCCCGGCCCGGCCGCGGGGGCCCGACGGCCCCCGCGCGACCGCCCGACATCGAGGACCCGCCCCACCGCACGACGGAGGAAGGCCGACACCCGTGAAACTCTCCGAGGCACCCACCGCCGGACCGATCACCCCGGACCCCGACGGCCCCGACCGCCCCTACTGGGACGGACTGCGCCGGGGCGAACTGCGCATCCCCCGCTGCCGGGACTGCGGCCGCCACGTCTGGGCCCCGCAACGCATCTGCCCCGGCTGCCGAGGCGCCGCGTTCGACTGGCCGGTCGTCGCCCCGACCGCCACCGTCTTCTCCTGGACCCGCACCTGGCACCCCTTCCTGCCCGAACTCGCCGACCACGTCCCCTACACCGTGGTCCTGGCCCGACTCGACGAGGTCCCCTCGGTACGCCTGCTGGGCATGCTCGTCGACGACGAGAGCCCCCTGCGGATCGGAGCCGCCCTGCACGGCGTGATCCAGCCCGCGGGCCCGCTCACCCATGACACCCCCGTCCTGCGCTGGAGGCTCTCGGCATGACGTTCCCACTGCGCGGCGCGACGGCCGTGGTCGGCATCGGGGAGACCCCGTACCACAAGCGCGGCAAGGCGCCGCTGGACGAGGACGGCCTGCGGTTGCAGGCCATCGTCGAGGCCTGCGAGGACGCGGGCGTGGACCCGGCCGACGTCGACGGCTTCTCCACCTACGGCCACGACGCCGACGCCACCGCGCTCGCCCCCGCACTCGGCACCCGCCGCCTGCGCTGGGCCTCCCAGGTGGCCGGCGGCGGAGGCGGCGGCCTGGGCGCCGCGCTCCTCCAGGGCGCCACCGCCCTGGCCATGGGACAGGCCCGGTACGTGATCGTCTACCGCGCCCTGGCCCAGCAGCAGAGCGGACGACTGTCCGCCGCCGTCTCCAGCTACTTCTTCGACGAGCACTACCGCGCGCACGGACTGGTCTCGCCCGCCCAGGTCTGCGCCCTGCGCACCCAGCGCATGATCGAGCACGACGGCGTCCCGGCCGAGGCGCTGCGGGCGTTCGCCCAGGCCTGCTACGTCCACGCCGGGCGCAACCCGCTGGCCGCCGGACGGGACGTACGGCTGACCGACGAGACCTACCTGTCCTCGCGCATGATCTCCGAGCCGCTGCGGCTGTTCGACTCCTCCCGGGAGAACGACGGCGCCGGGGCCGTGCTGCTCACCACCGCCGAACGCGCCCGGGACCTGCGGCAGACCCCCGCCTACGTCCTGTCCGGGGCCCAGGGCGCGGGGGAGGACTGGGGCGAGCTGCACGAGAACGACCGTGACTACTCCTCGGCTGGCCTCGCCCCGCTGGCCGACGAGCTCTGGGCGGACGCGGGCATCCGCCCCGAACAGGTCGACGTCGCCCAGATCTACGAGAACTTCACCGGCCCCGCCGTCGCCGTCATGCTCGACCTGGGACTGGTGACCAGGGAGAACATCGGGGAGCTGCTCACCGTCGAGAACCTCACCGCCCCCGGCGGCCGCCTCCCGGTCAACACCGCCGGCGGCAACATCGCGGGCGGGTTCGTGCACGGCATCGGTCTGGCCGCCGAGGCCGTCCGGCAACTGCGCGGCACCTCCTCCAACCAGGTCCCCGGGGCCCGCGTCTCGCTGCTCACCGGCGGCCCCGCGGCCCCCCTGGTCAGCGCCGTGGTGCTGGGCGGCGAGGACACCCTCTGATTCGTGGGGGCGGAGGTCACCGGGCGCGCCCG
>NZ_JBHSOA010000037.1:0-21965 GCF_042655885.1 Streptomyces chlorus | reverse complement strand
GCGCGCCCGGTGACGTTCACGCGGGGTGATCCGGTCGGACGGGGTCGCGGGACCACTCCAGCCGGTCCGTCGTGGTGCCGCCCGTGCGGGTGGGACGCGGTTCGGTGTGCAGCACGAGCCGCGGACCTTCCCACGAGATCCGCCGGGTCAGGACGTCACCGACGTGTTCGACGTACAGCGACATCTCCACGTGGTGCAGGACCAGGTCGCCGCGGAGCGTGTACCGGCCCGCGTAGCCGACGAAGCCCAGGGCGGCCGCGCCCCGCTGCTCGTCGGTGGCCCGGGTGAAGGAGAGGCCGTCGAGCCAGGGGCGGTCGCGACGCATCAGCAGCGCGCTCATCCGCCCGTCGGGCCGGTACTCCAGCCGTCCCAGCGGCCCCGGCCCCAGCGGGTGCCCGACGACCTGTCCGTCGACCAGCCGGGTGTGGTCGACCAGGTTCCAGCCGCCGAGCAGCGAGGCGGCGAGGCCCTGGGCGGTGTGCTCGTCGGGGGCGTTCTCCTCGGGAGCCGGTGCCGAGGGGGAGGGGACGCGGGTGTCGGGCGGCGTCCGCCCGTCGGGGGTGTGTGCGGCAGGGGGCATGACGGTCCGATCGTTCGGCGGCGGACGGCCGCTCCCGGCGGTCGGCGGGTGGCCGACCGCCGGGAGGGCGGAGCTGGGTCGCGCGCGGGGCGCGGGTCAGGCGGCGGGGGCGACCTCCTGCGGTTCGGTGGACGGGGCGGTGCGGTCGTGCATGCCGGTCCGCGGCACCAGCGCGATCAGCAGCGCGGCCAGCAGCGCCGCCGCGGCGAAGAAGTAGAACACCCACGAGGTACCGAGCGAGGAGCCCATGAGCAGACCCACCAGGATCGGCCCGAAGACGGCTCCCAGCCGGCCCAGGCCCAGCGAGGCACCCAGAGCGGTGCCGCGCGCCGCGGCCGGGTAGTAGACGCCCACGAACCCGGCGACCGCGGCCTGCGAGGAGGCGCAGAACCCGACCACCAGCACCATGGCGAAGACGACGGCCTGCGGGGGATGCATCGTCAGGAAGGTCACCGCCAGGGCTCCGCACAGGAAGCCGCCTGCGATCACCGGACGCGAGCCCCAGCGGTCGGCGAGGCCGGCCAGGACCAGCATGCCGATGGTGCTGCCCAGGTAGAAGGCGACCAGGAAGGTCAGCGCGGAGCCCAGGTCGTAGCCGGAGGCGCGCAGCAGCTGCGGGATCCAGGTGTTCATGCCGTAGGCCAGCAGCAGCCCGCAGAAGCCGATCGCCGGGAACAGCAGTGTCGCGACCCGGAACCCGGGGGCGAACATCAGCTTCAGCGAGGAGGACCAGTTCGGCTTCTCCGTCACGGTACCGACCGCCGGCTCCGGAGGCAGCTCGACCCCGTAGCGCTCGGCGAGGGCGCGCGCCTCCTCGTGGCGTCCCCGGCTGCTGAGGAAGGCGAGTGATTCGGGGATCTGCCGGTAGACGATCGCGAACAGTGCCAGTCCGATGGCACCGCCGAGGACGAACAGGGAGACCCAGCCGAAGTTCGGCAGCATGAAGATGGCCAGGAAGGCGACCAGACATCCACCGATGGGGAAGCCGGTCTGGACGACGCCGTTGTAGAACTGCCGCCTCTCCACCGGCACGTACTCCATGGTCAGGGCGATGACCGAGGGCAGGGCACCGCCGAAGCCCAGGCCCGCGAGCAGGCGGAACAGTCCGAAGACCTCCACGCTGGGGGCCGCCGCGCACAGCAGGGTGAACACGCTGAAGCTCGCCACGCAGGCGAGCACGGTCGGGCGCCGTCCGATGAGGTCGGCCACGTAACCGGACAGCAGGGCACCCACCATCATCCCGATCAGGGAGAGGCTGCCGATCACACCGGCCGAGGCGAGGGTGATGCCCCACTGCTTGTTCTGGAGCAGCGTCGGCAGCACCGCGCCGTACATGCCGCTGTCCAGTCCGTCGATGAGCGTGATCGCCAGACAGGCGAAGACCACCGACCGGGCACCCGCCGAGATTCTCGGACGCACTGCCGAGCTGGGTCGAGTCAAGGGAAACTCCTTGTCGTGGAGCAGACGTCCGCCGACCCGGGGGTCTGCGGACGGTTCTGGGTGGTGGAGCTCCCCTTCCGCGGGCACCCTCCCGACGGGAGGAGGCGGCGCGGACCCGGTGTCCCGGTGTCCCTCGGAGGCCGCCCCGAGGAAGGGGCGGCCTCCGAGGGACACGACGGACCGCGTGCGGAGCGCGGCGGGCCGTAGGTGCGTCAGGACGGGCCGACGGGCCTTGGCGACGGCACTCGGGGTGGCATCGACGGCGGCCGGCCGGGAGGATGGGGTGCCGGACGGCTGCGGGCCGAACGGCGGGGGAGAGGAGAGCGTGGCGGAACTCAACGAGGCCGACGGTGCCTCCGGGAGAGGCGGCGGCCGGGAATACTCGGGTGAGACGTGGCCATTTAACTTATGCCCGTAGTTTACGGTCAAGGGTCGGGCGGGGAATTTTTCCGCCTCGCGCGATGCGCCCTCCCGGCGGCCTCGGTCGTGTCACGCTCCCGGTGCCCGCGGGGGCCTCGTCGGGGTGGCGGCGGGAAGCGGGGAGGGGCCCCGAATCGCATGATGGTGCAGGCCGGGGCGTTCCGCTGTGGAGTGCGCGGTGGATCTCGCGGCGCGCGGACGGGGGCTGGCGGGTCGCCACGGTCAGGCCGGTCCGCCTCCGGGGTCGCGTCGCCGCGGACGGGGTGTCGAACGTAACCCGTAAGGAAGCGCAGAGAATCTACGGAAAGAAGGTTAGTGGTCGTCCGCTCGAAGGCAACGACGAGCGCCGGCCCGGCCGACTCCGGTGCGAGAACCGGAGCGGGGCCGAGCCGGCGTACGGCGACGACGGTGGGGCGCGGGCGCTCAGTGCCCGGACATGCCCCCGTCCACGGCGAGGGTCGTGCCGGTGATGTAGCTGGAGGCCGGGGCCGCCAGGAACACCACGGCCGCGTCGAGCTCCCGCTGGGTGCCGGTGCGGGCCAGCGGGCTGGTCGCGCGCAGGAACTCGTCCAGCGTCTCCGAGGGCATCTCGGCGATCATCTCGGTGGCCACGAACCCGGGTGCGACGGCGTTGACCCGGATGCCGCGGCGCCCGGCCCACTGCTGGGACAGGTCCCTGGTCAGCCCGATGAGGCCGGCCTTGCTCGCGGCGTAGGCGGCCTGCGGCAGCACCGACTTGATCAGGCCCAGCACGCTGGCCACGTTCACGATGCTGGAGCCCGGCCCCATGACCCGCGCACACGACTGGGCCATCCAGTACGCGCCCATCAGGTTGACGTCCAGTACCTGACGGAAGTCCTCGGGCCGCTCGCGCAGCGCGGGCACCGCGGAGGAGACACCGGCGTTGTTGATCAGGATGTCGAGTTTCCCGAAGCGCGCGACGGCCGCCGCCACCGCCTCCTCGCACTGCTCCGGGTCGGTCACGTCGGTGGCGACGACCAGGCACTCGCCGCCGAGCGCCTCGATGCGCTCGGCCGTCTCGCGCAGGCGGTCCGCGCGGCGGGCCGTCAGGACCACCTGTGCGCCGGCCTCGGCCAGGGCGAGGGCGAAGCCCGCGCCCAGCCCCGAACTGGCGCCGGTGACCAGCGCGGTCCTGCCGTCCAGCCGGAACAGGTCCAGCACGCCGTTCTCGGGAAGGGGGCGCTGTGTCGTCGTGCTGCCCATGTGCCGTCCTTGTCTGTCCGGGCCGGTCCGGGCCGGTCGGGGGCGGGTGCGGCGGGTGTGCGGCATCCGCCTCCGACCGGCCGGTGCGGCCCGTGAGCCGGGGGTGGGGGAGAAGGGGTGCCGGGAGGTCTCCGGCACGGGGGAGGCGCGGGCGTCAGCTCGCGTCGTCGGCCGCGAGCAGCCGCTGGGTCTCCCGGTGGAAGACCTGGTTGGCGACCTCGTTGCGACCGAACACCATGGGGCCGGCGTCCTGGCTCGCCAGCGCCCGCTGGGAGCCGCGCAGCAGCGGGAAGTCCTCCGCGTGCAGCACGTCCAGCAGGATCTGCCAGTTCCGCTGCCAGCGCTTGTTCCAGGTCTCCTCGTCGTAGGAGGTCTCCTCCAGACGCGGCACGATGACCCGCATCTCCATCCGGCAGCGCCCAGGGTCAACCGGGTCAGGACGGAAGGTCAGCAGCTCGAAGTGGTTGTCGGGCAGGCGCAGCAGGGTGCTGTTGGGCAGCAGCAGGTGCGACTCGGTCACGTGCTTGGCGAGGCTCTGGTCGCCCGGGTCCTCGTCGATCCAGCGGTCGATCGTCTTGCGGGGCGCCAGCCAGCGGCAGTGCCGCCCGTAGTCCTCGAAGGCGTAGACGTTGGTGTGGACGATCTTGCCCGCGGTGTTCGGGTGCGCGTACTGGATGTGGTAGCCGTCCAGGAAGGCGTCCTGCATCAGCTTCCAGTTGCACGGCTCGTCGAAGCCCTCGGCACGGAAGGAGACCAGGTTGTCCAGCTTGTACCCGGCCAGGACCTCGTCCATCTCCGGGCCGAGCCAGGCGGCGACGTCGATCTCGGCGCCGACCGAGTCGATCACCCAGATGAAGCCGTGTCGCTCCTCGGCGGGCAGTTCGAGCAGCCCGAACTGGCTGCGGTCGAGGTCGCCGAAGGTGTTGTCGCGGGTGATGGTGCGCAGGGTGCCGTCGGTGTCGTAGGACCAGCGGTGGTAGCCGCAGGAGAACAAGCGGCACTTGCCCGACGCCGCCTCCTCCAGCAGGGCGCCCCGGTGCCGGCACTGGTTGACGAAGGCCTTGATGCCGCCGTCCGGCTGACGCACCACGATGGCGTTGTTGCGCGGGAGCTGCAGGGTGATGAAGTCGTTGGGCTCGGGGATCTCCGAGCTGTGCGCGACGATCGACGGGACCCGCGCGAAGATCAGCTCGCGCTCACGGGCCGCGAGGTCGGCGTCGGTGAACTCCGTCGGGCTGAAGGAGACCGTTCCTTCGAACTGGTCGGTCGTGTCGTTCCGCAGGTGCTCGAGCAGGCGACGAATTCGCTCTTCGCGCTTTGCATCAAATTCCGTCACGTCGTCCTCCTGTACTGTCCGCGTTCCTTGCGCCGCTGCGGTGGCTCGGGACCTCAGAGGCGGATGCGGTCTCGCGACGCGGGATGCGAGACACGCGACGTCGGTTCCCCTTCTTCGTCGACCCCGCCGAGGAGGCACGGGAACGGCGACGAGTGGGGCGTGGGGCGTCTTGTGGGCGAGGTGGGCCCGGTCCGCGGGCGGTCCAGTGGCGCATGCTCGCCGCCGGACGCACCCGTCTGCGAAAAAGCTCACTTAATCTTATGGCTGTAGGTTTCTGGGGTCAAGCACACGGCGGGGGACTCTCGGTCGTCGGCCGGGTCGCGGCGCCCTCCCCCGGCCCTGGGTGACGGGTCTGCGAGGCCCGGCCCGGCCGGTGGGCGAAGGGGTGTGCAGGGTGGTCCCGGCGGCGGGTCGATCTGCGCCTGCCCGTGTCGGGGGGAGGCTGCCGGACGCGCCCGGGAGTCCGCGGAAGGCGAGAGGCGGGGCCCCCTCCTCCTCGGGGAGCCCCGCCTCGCGTCCGCCGGTGCCGGTGCGCCCGTCAGGCGACCGCGGCAGGTGCGTCGACCGGCACGCTGAAGCACACGTCGGTCTGGTCGTGGTGGAAGCCGACGCTGCGGCAGGCCCGCACCAGCGGCTCGTCCAGCGGGTCCACCGACATTTCCACCTCCCGCACGCCCGCCTCGGCCAGCCGCTTCAGCGCCGCCGCGAGCAGCGCCCGTGACACCGCGTGCGCCTCGCCCCGGGTTGGCGGCGCCAGCAGGTGCACCGATCCCGGACCGTCCGGCGCCTCTCCGGCCAGGGGGTGCGAGGAGTACGCCACGAAGCCCAGCACCTCCCCCGACGCCTCGACCGCCACCAGCACCTCCGGGCCGACCCGGCCGGCGCCGCGGCCGTCCTTCTCGGCGTCGGCGAGCGCGGCCACCACCGCCGTGTCCGACTCCGGGTGCAGCGGGCGCAGGTCCACCCCGGCGGGCGGTTCCGGCTCCGGCACGCTGCCCGGCCGGTGCATCGGCCGGATGATCCGCCACGACGCGTCCTCGGGCACCGCGCCGAACCGGCGCGCCATCCGCTCCGCCGCGGGGTGCGAGCCGTGCGCCCAGGCGCGCAGCGACCGGACGCCCTCGCCGGCCCACCGGGCCGCCCCGCCGCGGGCCAGCCCCAGCTCCTCGAACAGCAGGGTCGCGATCCCCAGGGACCGGTACTCGGGGCCCACCACAAACTCGGTGGTGGCGGTGCCGTCGCCCTGCGAGGTGATCCGCAGGAAGGCCACGATCGCCTCCTCCCCGTCCGGCGAGCCGACGGCGCCCACCTCGTCGCTCATCCGGGCGACGAGTTCGGTGACCCGCCCGGGGGGCGCCCCGTCCGTGCCCGCGGCCGGGACCGGCTGCACGGCCGAGAAACCCTGCTCGGCGTCGAAGTCCGCCGCGTCGCGCAACAGACTGACGACCTCCGGGTCGGTGCCGAAGGAGGTGCCCCACTCGTACGTGATCACAGAACGTCCTCGGATGTCGGGTCGTCGCCCCGTGGCGCCGCCCGCGGTGGACGGTGCCGGGTGCCGGAGTTCGGGCGGCCGCGGATGCGGTGCGCGGGCGGCGGGTCCGAAAGGGGCGCTCCCACGCCGGTGCGCGGCGACGACGGTCTCAGCAGCTCATTACCTCCAAGCTATAGGCCAGATGTGGTGCTCACAAGCCCGGGTGTCTCGATGAACCCCTTGCGGTGACAGGCGAATGTGATGATCCCGCGCCCGGGGAAGAGTGATCTGAAAACTATGGAGAGTCGGTTAATGGGAGGGTGTCCGCCGAGGGGATCGGGCGGTGATCTGCGAGGTGCGGGGGGCGGTGTGCGGCGCCCTGCCGGGTTCGCACCCGGTGCCCTCTCGGCGCGTCGCCCGGGAGTGGGGTGCGGTGCCGGATCCGTCGGGGCGCGGCGGGGCGCCCGCGACGCCGGGTCCCATCCGCCGCCGGGGTGCGGGATACTGCGGCCATGGCCCGACCACTCCAACCTCTGCTCAGCCGCGAAGCGATCGTCGCGGCCACCTTGAAGATCATCGACGTGGAAGGGATCGAGGCGTTCAGCATGCCTCGACTGGCGAAGGTGATGGGAGTCCGAGCGCCCTCGCTGTATCACCACTTCAAGAACAAGACCGAACTCATGACCGAGGTGGCCCGGGCGATCATGGTGGACACGCCCTTCCCGCGCCGTCCCGCCGACGAGAACTGGCCTGACCTCTTCGTCGCCCTCGCCCTGAACTTCCGGCGCTCGATCCTGCGCCACCGCAACGCGGCCCCCATCCTGCTCGAGTACCTGCCGCGTGACGTCCTGATCGCCATGTACGAGAAGGTGGCCCGCTTCCTGGAGAAGGCGGGCGTGCCGCAACACCTGCACGTGCTCATCCTGGACGGCATGGAGAAGCTGAGTCTGGGCGCCAGCCTCAGCGAGGCCATGAAGACCCCGGAGAGTCAGGCGCAGATCTTCCCGCACGTCGACGCCGAGGAGGAGCCCACCCTCACCTCGGCCCTCGCCGCCAACGAATGGAGCGCCGAGCAGATCTTCGAACAGACGATCCGGAGCTTCCTGGTTGGCGTCATGCATCTGGACGCGGCCTCGCGGGCGGAGGGGCCCGCCGGGCAGTGAGCCCCCTCCGGGCATGAGCCCTCACCGGGCCCGAGTTCCCGCGCCGGGGAGCGAGGCCCCGCAGGGCGGTGCTCTCCGGCCGGGTGGTGAATCCCCGCCGTACCGCCGCGCCCCCTTCCGTTCGGGAGAGTGGCGCGGCGGCGTTCCGGCCCGGTCGCCACCTGTCGCGTCGCCCCGAACCCCCTGCGTACCGCCTGTCCGCCGAGGTGCGTGGCGGGGTCGGTGGGCGCACTCTCCCGGGCGCTTCCCCCCGAACCCTTGCCGCCCGTTATCTAAGAGTTTTAGGCTGAGGGTGAGTTCACGCCAGGAGCGTCGACTCTGGTTCCGCAGGGGGCGCGACGGCCCCACGGTCACCGATGGGGAGGCACGTCCAGATGTCCACGCAGTCCCAGGAGTCACAAGAGTCCCAGGAGTTCCACGAGCTCTACCGGCGGCATGTCCAGTACGTCCTCGACGGGAACGTCGAGGCGTCCTTGGCCGACATGGTGCAGGAGAACATCCCCCAGGTCTTCCGCGGAGTGACCGTCCCCCGCGGGAAGGTCGACTCGCTCCGCGTCGTCGACATCCGGCGCGAGGGCGCCACCTGGGTGGGGGAGACGGTGTACGACACCTCCGACGGTCGGATCGGCCTGCGGTCCGTGTGGGAGTCGCGCGACGGCTCCTGGAAGGCCGCCGCCCTCGAGAACTTCCCCCCGGAGGCCGGGGGCTGACCCCGGCGGGCGCCTTCGACGCGGACCGGCGGGCGTCGAAGGGCCGGTACGGGAGGAGTGATTCCGCCCGATCGGGAGAACATCCCGCAAAAGCCTTGTCCGCGGTACCTGAAGCCCTTAGATTAAGCGGCCACGGTCACACGAAGGATTCCCGCCACCTCGGGGATCGCGGGCCCGGTACGCCGAGCAGCCGGTGACGACCCCGTCCGCCCGTGCTCCGAACCACCGGTGCACGCCGCACCGGGCGGCCCGGCCGGGCACGACACCGGCCGGGCCGCCCGGACCGTCCGTCGGCAGCCGGTGGACAGCAGGCCCCTCGACAAGGGCCCACCGACCACACGACGTGTGACTCCCTTCATCAGAATTCTTCCGACACGTGCTCGGGTGTATCCGCTGCCGCTCTGCCAAAGGGGGCGACCCGTGGAGCGGCCCGAGGTGGCGGAAGCGATCGTGGACAGAGCGCAGGAGGAACAGACGTGAGCGGAACGCTCGTGAGCACCCTGACCTGGTGGGCTCGGAACATTCCCGACCAGCTGGCCATCGATTTCGACGGCGACGTGGTCACCTACCGCCAGCTGGAGAGCTGGGCGGACGGGATCGCCGCCGACCTCGTCGCGGCGGGAGTGGGCCGAGGAGACCGGGTCGCCCTGGTGGGGCAGAACTCCCTGGAGTGGTGCGCGGCCACCCTCGGCGCGCTCAAGCTCGGTGCCGTCGTCGCCCCCTTCAACCACCGCATGGTGGCCCGCGAGCTCGCCGGGCTCCTGGAGGACTGCGAGCCGACCGTCGTCTACGGCGACGACGCGCTGCGCGAGCGCCTGGAGGAGGCCCGCCGGGAGCAGCCCGGGGTCGTCCTCAAGTCCTTCCAGAGCGACGTCCGGTCCCTGCGGGACGGCACCCACGCCCCCGTCGTGCCGCCGGTGTCCGACGTCTCCGAGACGGCCGCGATCGTCTACACCAGCGGCACCACCGGCAAACCCAAAGGCGTCATCTTCACCCACGCCACCATCGCCGGCGAGATGCACGAGTGGTCCCTCATGGAGCCGGTGCTGCCCAACGGCTTCAGACCCCTGCTCGTGCTCCCGCTGTTCACCGCGGCCGGCCTCGTGTGGGGACTCTTCCGCACGATCCTGCACGGCGGCACGCTGCTGCTGCAGCCCCGCTTCGACCCGGCCCGGGCCCTGCGTGTGCTGGCCGACCAGAAGGTCACCACGTTCACCGGCCCGCCCATCCTGTTCGAGCAGGTCGCGGCACAGCCCGGCTTTGCGGAGGCCGACCTCACCAGCCTGACCACCGCCCACGTGGGCGGCGCGCGGGTGCCGGTGGACCTGCTCGCCTCCTGGCAGCGCAAGGGCGTCTCGCTGCGCCAGATCTACGGCCAGACCGAGATCGGCGGATCCGCCACCGTGATGCCGCGCGACGAGGCGATGGAGCACCCGGAGAAGTGCGGCTGGGGCGGCGCCTTCACCAGGATCAGGGTCGTCGACCCGGAGGGCGTCGACTGTCCGCCCGGCACCCCCGGCCAGATCCTCCTGCGCGGACCGGGGATGATGCCCGGCTACTGGCGCAACGAGGAAGCCACCCGCACGACCATCGTGGACGGCTGGCTGCACACCGGGGACATGGGCATCCTCGACGAGCGCGGCTACCTGACCTTCGTCGACCGCATGAAGGACATGATCATCTCGGGTGGGCTGAACATCTCGCCGACCGAGATCGAGAACGTCCTCCAGGAGATGCCCGGCATCGAGGAGGTCGCCGTCATCGCCGTCGAGGACGCCAAGTTCGGCGAGACCCCGGCCGCCCTGATCAAGGCCGACGGTCCGATCGACCCCGCCGACGTGGTGGCCCACTGCAACGAGCGCATGGCCGACTACAAGGTCCCGCGCTACGTCGTCCTCCTCGACGAGGCCCTGCCGCGGATGGCCAGCGGCAAGATCGCCAAGCGCGACCTCAAGGCCACCTACGCCGACCTGCCCCGCACGCACGGCAAGGTGCGCTGACCCGAACACGGAGGCCGTTGCCGATGAAGGCCAGGAAAGTCGCGTTGGTGACCGGCGGCGGGCGGGGCATCGGAGCCGCGGTGTCCCGCAGACTCGCCGCCGACGGCTTCGCGGTCGCGGTCAACTACGCCCACCGCGCCCGCGAGGCGACGGACGTGGTCGAGGAGATCGAGGCCGCGGGCGGCCGGGCGGTGGCGCTGCGGGCCGACGTGTCCGACGCGGACCAGGCGGGCGACCTCGTCGCGCGGACCGCCGAACTCCTCGGACCCGTCGCCGTGCTCGTCAACAACGCGGGAGTCAGCGCGGCCGGCTCGGCGCGCTCCCTGCCGCCCGGACAGTGGGACCGCGTGCTGGGCGTCAACCTCAGCGGCGCCTACTACTGCACGCACGCCGCGCTGCCCGCCATGTACGCGGCCGGCTGGGGACGCGTCCTGTTCTTCGGCAGCCCGAGCGGCGGGCGCGCGCTCACCCCGACGACGGGTGCCTACGCGGCGTCCAAGGCGGGGCTGGTCGCCCTGGCCGGGGTCGTCGCCAAGGAGGTGGCCCGGCGCGGCATCACCGTGAACACCGTGGTGCCCGGTTACGTGGAGACCGACATGGTGCGCGCCGCCGGCGACCGGGCGCGGGAGAGCCTCCAGGACGGCTGGCCGCGGATCCCCGCCGAGGCGGTGGCCTCGGTGGTGTCCTTCCTCGCGGGCGACGGTGCCGCGCACGTCTCCGGCGAGGAGATCGGGGTGTGGGCGGGCGGCCCCGTCCAGTTGTGAGCCCCGGCAGCGGGTGTCGGCGCGACGGACCGCCGGTGCCCGCCCGGGGTCGACCTCCGCCCGGGGCCCTCGTCCCGGGCGGTGCCCTGCCCGCTCGTGGGCCGGGCGGTTCGGATCCCTCGCGAGACGTCGGCGCGGTCCGCGGTGCGGCCGCGCCGGACGTCCGCGGCAGAAAGGACCGTCGGATGACGACTTCCCGGCCCGCGCACGAATCGGCCGCGCACGACCCGACCGACCCCGACCCGCGTCCCCCGTCCCCGGACGGGGCCCGGCGGGCACGCCCCGCCGAGGGCGACACCGTGACCCGGAGGACGTCGTACTGCCGGTTGTGCCCGGCCAGTTGCGGGGTCGAGGTGGAGACCGACGGCACCCGCGTGCTGCGCGTGCTGGGCGACCGGCAGCACCCGATCTCCCGCGGCTTCACCTGCCCGAAGGGGCGCAGGGCCGCCGATCTCCTGCACGGCCCCGACCGGTTGACCTCCTCCCGGCGGCGGACGGCCGCGGGCGAGCACGAACCGGTCGACGCCGACACCGCGATGGCGGAGGTGGCCGCCCGGCTCACCGGGATCGTCGAGGAGCACGGGCCGGACGCGGTGGGCCTGTTCATCGGCACCCAGCACAACTTCGCCACCCTCACCCCCTTCATGGCGCGCGCCTGGTTCCGCGGCCTGGGCTCCCGCAAGCTCTTCTCCACCATGACCCTCGACCAGTCGGCGAAGTGGCTGGTGAAGTCGCGCATGGGGGTGTACGCGGGCGGCCCCCAGTCGCTCGACGAGGCCGACGTGTGGCTGCTGGCGGGCACGAACCCGCTGGTCTCCGTCAACGGGGGCGACGGGGACGGCGCGCTGGTCACCAATCCGTCGGCCAACCTCAAGGCCGCCCGGGACCGCGGGATGCGGCTGATCGTCGTCGACCCGCGCCGCACCGAGACCGCGGCACGCGCCGACCTGCACCTGCGACCCCGCCCCGGACACGACGCGCTGCTGTTCGCGGGGCTGCTGCAGGTGATCCTGGGGGAGGGGCTGCACGACCGGGACTTCTGCGACCGCCACGTGGAGGGACTGGACGACCTGCGGGCGGCGGTCGCCGAGGCCACCCCCGACAGGGTCGCCCGCGTCTGCGACGTGCCGGTCGAGGAGCTGGTGCGGGCGGCCCGGATGTTCGCCGCGGCCGAGCGGGGCATGGTGAGCACCGGGACCGGCGTCTGCATGGGGCCGCACTCCAACATCGCCGAACACCTGGCCGCCTGCCTCAACGTCGTCTGCGGACGCTATCTGCGCGAGGGCGAACCCGTGCCGGGGCGCGGCGTCCTGATGGGCGAGGGGCCGGCCCGCGCGGAGGTGGTCCCCGCGGACCGCGAGTGGGAACGGGGATTTCGCAGCCGGGTGGGCGGACACGGCCTGCTGCGCGGCGAACTGCCGGCGGCCCTGCTGCCCGACGAGATCCTGCGGCCCGGACCCGACCGGATCAGGGCGCTGGTGGTCTCGGGCGGCAACCCCCTGCTCGCCCTGCCCGACCAGGACACCGCGCGGCGCGCGCTGGAGAGCCTCGACCTGCTGGTGTCGATCGACACCCGGATGTCGCAGACCGCGCGCCTCGCCGACTACGTCATCGCCCCCACGATGCTGTACGAACGGGCCGACCACACCGGGCTGATGGAGACCTTCTTCCCCCGCCCGTTCGCCCAGTACACGCCCGCCGTGGTCGCCCCGCCCCGGGGCGTGGTCGAGGACTGGCGGGTCTTCTTCCGGCTCGCGGCCGAGACGGGAGGGCCCCTGCGGTTCGCGGGCCGGGACCTGGACACCTCCCGACCGCCCTCCTCGGAGGAGCTCCTCGACCTGGTCGCCTCCCGCGGCCGGGTCCTGCTGGACGAGGTGCGCACCCACCCGCACGGCCTGCTCGCCGGGCACCCCGGCACCACGGTGGGCCCGGCCCGCGAGGAGCGGGCCGGGCACCGCCTGACCCTGCTGCCCGCCGACGTGGCCGCGGAACTCGCCGCCGCGCTGGCGCCCGTCGCCGCGACGGTACCCGTGGGGGCCCGGTCCGCGGGGGCCGAGGGCGGGGCGGGCGAGGGTGGGGCGGCGGGCGGCGAGGACGCCGAGGAGTTCCCGCTGCGGCTGGTCGTGCGGCGGATGCGGGAGGTGGTCAACTCCCTAGGGTCGGCGGTCGTCGGCCTGCCCCCGCAGTCGTACAACCCGGCCCACCTGCACCCGCAGGACATGGCGCACCTGGGCATCACGCACGGCGCCGCGGTGACGATCCGCTCGCCGCACGGAACGCTCGAGGCCGTGGCGCACGAGGACCCGAGCATGCGACCGGGGGTCCTGTCGATGACCCACGGCTGGGGAGGCCTGGAGACGGGCGGGGACCCGCGGACGACGGGCAGCAACGTCAACCGGCTCACCTCCCTGCACCACGGCGCCCAGGCGGTCAACCACATGCCGACCCTGACGGCCGTCCCGGTGTCGGTCACCCCCGCCCCGCCGGGCCTCGCCGACCGTGAAGAACCTTCTCCTTAACCTAAAACCTTGAGGTTATTATCTAACATCTATAGGATATTTTCGGATGGGATGACGGCCACCGCTCCGGGCGGCGGCATGACGCGAAAGGGCTGACATGGCAGGCTGGGACTTCGCGAGTGTCTTCGAGGCCGTGGCCCGTGTGCACCCCGAGCGCACGGCGTTCGTTCACGGGCGACGACGAGGCGCTTGGGCGCACTTCGACGACCGCGCGGCCCGGCTCGCCACGGTGCTGGAATCCGCGGGCCTCACCGCGGGCGACGTCGTGGCCGAGTACATGCGCAACGGTCCCGAGTACCTGGAGACCTTCTTCGCCGCCGGCAAGTCGGGCCTCGCCCCGATGAACACCAACTACCGCTACGTCGAAGACGAACTGGTGCAGATCTGGGCCGACGCCGACGTCAAGGCGGTCGTCTTCGACGCCGAGTTCCGCGAGCGGGTCGACCGGGTGCGCCACCGCCTGCCCGGCGTGCGGCTCTGGCTCGAGGTCGGCGAGGGCACCGACTGGGCCCCCTCCTACGCCCGCGAACTGGACGCGCACCCCCCGCGGCCGCACGGCGGCGGACGCGAGGACTCCCTGATCCTCATCTACACCGGAGGCACCACCGGACACCCCAAGGGCGTGATGTGGCGCCAGGGCGACATCCTCTCCCTGCTCAACGCGCAGAACCCCCGACCGCTGCCCGACCACGGCGACCGCGAGGCCGTCGAGGCGCACCTGGCCGGACTCACCCGGGAGATCCGCTCCCTGGTGGCGAGCCCGCTCATGCACGGCGCCGGACTCTTCTACGCCATCTCGGCACTCAGCGGGGCCGGCACCCTCGTCATGACCCCGGGGGCGCGCTTCGACGCCGAACAGCTCCTCGACGTCATGGACGGCGAACGGGTCCAGTCCCTCGCGATCGTCGGCGACGCCTTCGCCCGGCCGATGCTCGCCGCCCTCGACGAGAACCCCGGACGGTGGCGCCTCGACGGCCTGCGCGCCGTGTTCTCCTCCGGCGTGATGTGGAGCCGCCCGGTCAAGGAAGGGCTCCTGAACCACATGCCGGCGGCGCGCCTGCTGGACGGACTCGGCTCCTCCGAGGCCTCCGCCGTCGCCTCGACGGTGTCCGTGCGCGGGGACGTGGCCGACACCGGCTCGTTCGTGCCCTCAGACCGGGCCGCCGTGCTGCTCGACGACGGAACCCTCGCCGAACCCGGCGACGGCAAGGTCGGTCGCCTCGCGGTCACAGGCTGGATCCCGGTGGGGTACCTCAACGACCCGGAGAAGTCCGCCCAGGTCTTCGTCGAGGCCGCGGGCCGCCGCTGGTCCGTTCCCGGCGACCTGGCCCAACTGGACGCCGACGGGCGGATCCAGCTCCTCGGCCGTGGCTCCAGCTGTATCAACACCGGAGGGGAGAAGGTGTTCGCCGAAGAGGTCGAAGAGGTCCTGAAGCAGCACCCGGGCATCGCGGACGCCGCGGTCCTCGGCGTGTCCGACGAACGCCTCGGCAGGAAGGTCGTCGCCCTTCTCCGGGCGGGGGAGCGGCCGCCGTCGGAGGAGGAACTCCACACCCACGCCCGCGCGCACCTGGCGGGCTACAAGGTGCCCAAGCACATGGCCTACGTCGACTCGCTGGAACGCGCGGACAACGGAAAGCTCGACCACCGTCGGCTGACCGGCATCGCGGAGAGCAAATGGGGGGACGGCCACGCCTGACCCGGACCGGCGGCCGCAGCCCGGACCGCTTCCCCGGCTTTCCCCGCTGACCGGGGGAAAGCAGCCGGCACGGAGCGGGAACACCCCCCGCACGGCGGTGAGACTCTGGGCGAGCGCGGGCGGCGGGCCGCCCCACGGGGAGGACGGCACCGGCTCACACCTGCCTCCCCTGGGGAAGCCGGCGTGAAGAGCGTGAGACCCCCATCGACGAAGAGGCACCCGATGACCATTGAAGACCCTCCGGCACCACAGCCCGCCGGCCCGCTCGGGCCGTCACCGGTCCGCCCCCCGGGCAGCGTGCGCCGTACTTCGACGCTCGACACGCGGTGGCCCGGAGGATTCGGCACCGGGCTCCACATCGACGGGCGGGCCCGCGACCTCTACACCCCGGCCGACGGCCGGCCCCCGCTCGTCGTCGCCGAGGACCGGCTGCGCGTCCGATTCACACCGGCGAGCCGGGTGATCGAGGAGATCGAGTCGACCCCGGCCAGGAGCGAACTGGCCCTCCTCACCGGCGCCCGCTGCGGCGGCGGATTCCGCACCCGGCTGGCGCAGGCCCTGCCGCGGGAACGGGACACCGGGACCCCGCTGTACCTCATGCTGGACGATCTCGCCGCGGTATCACTGATCGCAGACTTCGCCGAGACCCGGTGGCCGTCTGCCGGGCCCGGCACACACCGGGTCGCGGCGCGCCCGCAGGAAGGCGTCTGCACGGGATTCATGCCCGGATCCAGCGCCCTGAGCCCCGACCACGTCCGGAAAGGCGGCGACCGGACACGCCGGGTCGTACCGCTGCCGCACCCCGACGACCCGGCGGGCTGGCACGAACTGGCCGCACCCACCGAACCGTCGATGCGCCGGGCCCGGCGCATCGACGTCACACCGGGCGAGGTCATCGGCGTGGACGCGATGTTCCAGGACAGCGCGACGGTGCCCGAGGGCGGTAGGAGGGCTGTGCACGAATACCGGCTGCACGCCACGGCCCACGCACGCACCGGTGCCCTCCTCACCCTGCGGGCCGAGCCGCGCATCCTGCCCTACGACGAGTGCCCCCTGGCCGTGCTCAACCTGGACCGTCTGCTCGGGACACCCCTGGCGGATCTGCGCACGACAGTGCCCAGGGTGCTGCGCGGCACCGACGGGTGCACGCACCTCAACGACGCCCTGCGCGCGTTGGCCGAGGTGCCCGCCCTGGTGGCCGCGCTGCACCGGAGCGCGCAGGAGTGAAGACGCCGGGACGGCAGACGAGCACCCGGGAGGAACGGCCCGCCAGGAGCCTCGTCCCCGGAGGTACCCGACACCCCGGGCAGACCACGCAAGGCGAGGAGAGAGGTCCCAACGTGCACTCACTGCAGGGAAAGGTCGCCCTGGTCACCGGAGGAGCCAGCGGAATCGGGGCGGGCATCTGCCACCGCTTCGTCGACGCGGGGGCCTTCGTGGTGGTGGCCGATGTCGATGAGGAACGGGGCCGCGAGCTGGCCGAGGAACTCGGTGACACGGCGGTGTTCCGCCGCGTCGACGTCACCCGCGAGGAGGACATCGCCGCGGCGGTGACGGACACGGCGGCCACCCGGGGACGCCTGGACTGCCTGGTCAACAACGCCGGCCGGGTGGGGTCCTGGCGCTTCGCCGAGGACATCCCGGCCGACGAGTGGGACGAAGTCTTCCGGCTGCTGTGCCGCAGCGCCTTCCTCGGCATCAAGCACGCGTCCCGGGTCATGCGCGACCACGGCGGCGGCAGCATTGTGAACACCGGCAGCGTCGCCGGCCTGAGAGCCGGTTACGGCCCCCACCCCTACGGTGCGGCCAAGGCCGCCGTGGTCCAGCTGACCCGCAGTAGCGCGGTGGAACTCGCCCTCCACGGAATCCGGGTGAACGTGATGACACCCGGCGGCGTGGCCACCCGCATCGTCGGCCACGGCGCCGGCCTCACGGGATCGGCCCTGGACGACAGCGTCGAACGGGTACGGGAGAGCCTGCGCGACTTCCAGCCGGTTCCCCGCAGCGGCGAGCCGCAGGACCTGGCCGCCGTGGCGGCCTTCCTCGCCTCCGACGCGTCGAGTTTCCTCACCGGACAGGAAATCGTCGTCGACGGCGGCCTGTCGCTGGGCAGGGCCTGGCCCCCGGAGATCCAGGCACACGCGAGGAAGGCGTCGTCCCGGACCGCGCCATGAGCGCGGTCGGGGCGGCACGCATGCTGCTCCGATCGCGCCGCGACACCGGCCGGTGCCTGCGCCCCGGCACACCGTCTCGGTCCGTCCCTTACCCGGATTCCTGGGAACAGCCCGGACGACCGTGCTGTCCACCCCTGCCCCTCACAAGGAGGAAAACAACGTGAGCACACCAGACGCAACGTCGCCCGCCCCCGCGAAGGCGCCCGCCAAGGACCCCTGGGACCTGCCCGACGTCTCCGGGCTCGTCGTCGGCGTGCTCGGCGGAACCGGGCCGCAGGGCAAGGGCCTCGCCCACCGGCTCGCCCAGGCCGGCCAGAAGGTGATCATCGGCTCGCGCGCCGCCGAACGCGCGCAGGCCGCCGCCGAGGAACTCGGCCACGGAGTCGAGGGCGCCGACAACGCCGAGACCGCCCGCCGCAGCGACATCGTGATCGTCGCCGTGCCCTGGGACGGCCACGGCACGACCCTGGAGTCCCTGCGCGAGGAACTGGTCGGCAAGCTCGTCGTCGACTGCGTCAACCCGCTCGGCTTCGACAAGCAGGGCGCCTACGCGCTGAAGCCCGAGGAGGGCAGCGCCGCCGAGCAGGCCGCGGCCCTGCTGCCGGACTCCCGGGTCACCGCGGCCTTCCACCACCTGTCCGCGGTCCTGCTCCAGGACCCGGAGATCGACGAGATCGACACCGACGTGATGGTGCTCGGCGAGGTCCGCGCCGACGTGGAGATCGTGCAGGCGCTGGCCGGGCGCATCCCGGGCATGCGGGGCATCTTCGCCGGGCGGCTGCGAGGCGCCCACCAGGTGGAGTCGCTGGTCGCCAACCTGATCTCCGTCAACCGCCGCTACAAGGCACACGCCGGGCTCCGCGTCACGGACGTATGACATCCCGGGCGGCCCCGCACCGGGCCGCCCGGAAGACGTGCCCTGGCCCCGCGATCCGGCTGTCCAGGCCGCGGGAGCGCCCGGCCACCGCATCGGTGGCGTGATGCTGCCTGGTTCCGTACCGCGCCGGCCCGGGACGGGCCGAGGCCGTCCGGCACGCGCACCGCCGGCCGCCACCGCGGCCTTTGCGGTGACCTCGCGTTGGGTCTGCTCTGCGGAGTGTGCGGCTGCCGCGACGACGTCACTGTGTTCGGCGGCCTTCCCCCGTGATGGTGGACACGCGTTCGTGTGTCATGCGGCCAGCGTGAGCTTGGCCGTGTGGTGCTGGTGTTCGTAATCGTCGGGGCTGAGGCGCCCGTTGGCGGAGTGCCTGCGGCGGGTGTTGTAGCGGGTCAGCCAACCGAAGACGGTCGTACTGCGGCGGCTTCACACCGGAGACGGGATCGTCGTCGAACAGCCCCAGCCGGTGCGCGTCCAGCAGGATCGCCTTCGGTTTGTCGAACGCGTTCGCCTGCGCGGCCAGGCCCACGCCGTTGCGCTCCATGCCCAGGATGAAGGCTTCGACGACCTTGTGGTCGAAGGTACTCACCTGCCGGCCGCCCAGCAGCGGCAGCAGGCGGATGGCCGGCAGCGACTCCAGGTGCACCACCGACGCCGTCCCCAGGTCCCGCTGCCCGGCCTTCCCTGGGCGGCGTACTCCTCGAACCGCATCGCCCCCCGTACCTGGCGATCCGCTCCGCCTTCGCCTGCCCCCGCGGCGCCGCCTTCTGCGCGTTGTGGACCTCCGTCAAACGCGCGATGGCCTTGTCCTGGGTCGCGAACCCGGACTCCTCACCTGCCTCCCGGCCATGGACCGATACCAGATCTTGTACGGATGAGGGCACTTCGACCACCGCGACCGCGGATGCTCACAGTCCTTGAAGAACGGCCCCATCCCACGAACCAGGACTGCGGCACTCACGATTGCTGACTCCTCCGGACCGATGCTGACGGTTTGCTGACCGTCGGCGGTCCGGAACGCCGCTGACCTGCACGGATGCACGCAGCGTTCGCTATGTTCTGGAACTGGATCGGCCGCACCCAGGAGGAGATCGAACAGGCCCGCCGGGACTGGATGACCGGCACCCGCTTCGGCGAGGTGAAGGGCTACGGCGGCGCTCCACTGCCGGCCCCGGAGCTGCCGCCGGTGCCGCTGAAACCGCGCGGAAGGGCGCGTTGAACTGCGGAAATACCTGAGCGTCGGTGGTCGGCGGGGGAGAGCTCGTCGGGCGCTGCCGCTCGTTCTCCGGCTGCTTGCGGGAGGGTGGCTGGGTGTGCCGCAGGCTCGGTTTCCGGTGCTGGGCGATTCCAGGGTCTGGCTGTCTGTGGGCAGCTGTGGCAGGACACTTGCTAACCCTTTGCTCACTCTACTGACGCGTCATCAGATGTCGGCAGGGGTTCGTGTCCCACTTTCGCGGCGGTGGGGTGTGCGGGTGCCGATAAATCATCCGCCCAGGTCACGGCCTTGATCGGCCATCTCTGATGTGGCTGCCGGCTACCCCGCTGTCTTCACCTGGACAGGGGAAGACGGCATCATGACCGGTCGTGCTGCTGCGCCTGGCCTACCTCGCCGCTACCAACATCTTCACCCTGCTACGTCTCCTGCCGATGAGCGACCGCGAGAAGGACGTGGAGATTCTCGCCCTGCGGCACCAACTGCTCGTCCTGCAACGCCAGGTCGCCAAGCCCGCGTTCACCGACACCGACCGTGTGGTCCTCGCCGGCCTGCTCCACCGCCTCCCCATGGACAAGCTGCGCCACCTCCTGCTGCTGGTAAGCCCCGACACGATCCTGCGCCGGCACCGTGACCTGCTCAAGCGACGCCATGCTGCAACCTGTGCGCCCAAGCGCCGTGGACGCCCACCCACCGTCCGCTCGATCCGCATCCTGGTCCTGCGTCTGGCCCGCGAGAATGCCTCATAGGGGTGTCGCCGGATCCACGGCGAGCTCGCGGCGCTCGGCATCGAGGTCGCCGCCTCCACCGTCTGTGAGATCCTGCGCGAGCACGGCATCCCGCCCGCGCCCGAACGGCAGAGCACCACCTGGGCCGACTTCCTGCGCAGCCAAGCCGAAGCACTGTTCGCCTGCGATCTCTTCGAGACCCGGACGCTGACCGGGGCGCGGATGTACGTCTTCGCCGTCATCGAGCACTCCACGAGGCGCATCCGGATCCTGGGCGCCACCGGACACCCGACCGCGGAGTGGATCGTGCAGCTCGGTCGCAATCTCGTTATGGACCTGGAGGACTCGGGCAAGCAGGGCCAGGTTCCTGATCCGGGACCGGGACGCGAAGTTCACCGCCGCCTTCGACACCCTGCTGGCTGACGCCGGCCTGAAGGTCGTCACCACCGGCATCCGGATACCCCGGATGAACTCCCTCATGGAGCGCTGGATACAGACCTGCCGGCGCGAACTCCTCGACCGTGCGTTGATCTGGAACCAGAGACACCTCCTGCACGCGCTCCGCGAGTTCGAAACCTTCTACAACGAGCACCGCCCGCACCGAACCCTGCAGCAAGCCGCTCCACTCCGCTCGCTACCCCAACCGATCAGCGTGCCGGCAGAGATTCGGCACCTGGAGGTCTACCGCCGAGACCGACTCGGCGGAATTCTTCACGAGTACCGACATGCCGCCTGACCAGGCCGGACGATTAATCGGCACCCGCAGTGCTGTTACCGGAGGGTGTACTCGCACATGTGCTTGCCGTCGACGCCGCCCGGGTTCTCGGCGACCTTCTTCCCGTCGACGGTGATCGAGCAAGGGGCTGCGGCGTACTGGCCGTTGGACAGCTTCACCGGTCCCGGCACGATGGACACGGTGATCCCGACCTTGCGTTCGGTGCTGTTCAAGGTGAGTTTGTCCGACTTCTTCCACGGTAGCGTGACCTGCTCGGAGCGGTTCGTGTCGAGGTTGTAGTAGACGCTGGACTTGCCCTCGCCGCCGACTTCGAAGGTGACCTCGTACGTCTTGTCCCGGCCATCGGCGGCAGGCGTCGACGACGTGGACGTGCCCTTGTCGGCGCGCTCCTTCTTGTCGCCGCCGCTGCTGCCGCACGCGGTCATCAGCCCGGCTGCCGCGATGAGCGCCGTTATGGTCGTTGCCCTGCGCATGCGTGTACTCCCTGTGGTACGGATGTGACCTGCTGTGCGGAATGATCCACACGGAGTATCGTATGCGCGGCACTCTCCGGCGTCGGGGCGGGCTGACGGCCGCCGGGTGCGATGTGTCGAGTTCGTGTCAGTGGAGTGGTCGGCAGTCGCTGGCGGCTACTTCCCGCCGCCTTTCCGCAGGTCACGGTGGGGGCGAGTGACTGTCCGCTGCTGACATGAGGGTGACACGGGCGCTGGGTCTCACTGTCACGGCGCGGTATATCCCACGGTGTTCACTGACATGAGGCCGAGATACCGTGCCTCCGCTCCGTGGTTCGCCTGTCCCGCCTGGCCGGTACCCCATGGGCGACGCTGCTGCGCAATTCGCCGGTCCCTTAGCCTTGATCCACCGAGGTAGTTCGAGAGTGGTCTTCTGATCGATTTCTGCGTCCGCTTCGG